>CACWIW010000047.1 GCA_902761035.1 uncultured bacterium
CAGAGACTCGATCCGATCTGCAGATACGTGCGCTCGCTTTGCGCGTCGGAGAGCGCCTCCGTGTAGGCGTAGTGCGAGCCGCCCATCACGTAGTGGCGACAATAGACCCAGCGGCGTGCGAATGCCGCGACGTCCTTCAGACGCTTCGCGCGTCGCGCAAGGCAGTCCTTCCGGTATTCGGCCTCCGTCTTACCCGGCGGCAGGCCGCCGTCCTGCGCCAACCAATCCGCCATCAGCTCATCCACCGGCCGCGCACCATGCAATGCCGCGCACGCAAGCACCGCCACTGCAAACACGCACAACGCATTGTTGCGTCGCCATCCTCCGGTACCTTGAGCCATTTTATTCCTCTGACTTAGTCCTGTCATTTTCAGTTCCGGCGACTTGAAGACCCTTGCGTCCAAGATTACAAATCATCTGATCGTAATCAACGCCGTCATGTTCGGAATGACGAGTGTTCCATGATGTAAAATGGTTGTCTTTGTAGAAGTTCAGCAACTTTGGCCTGTTACATTCACGTTCCACCAACACGAGTTTGCCGCCGACAAGCCCTTGCGCCCTTCGCAATATCTTAAACGCCAACTGCAACAACACGTCACCCGAAATTTGCGAGTCAATTCCTTCGGTGAAATTCTTGCCGATCTGGGCAATCAGATATACCGCCGCGTTGTAAAGCCCGTGGACAGTGTCCAACTCCGCAAAGCGCGCAATAAGATGGCGGTTAGCCGATGTCAATCTAGACGCCTCAACCTGAAATGCTTTCAAGAGCAATGTAAAATAACCAAGCAAGGCACCATCTTCGCCGCTTACAAGATATGTCACCGATGCTCCGATTTTGGACGAGTGGCGCGCTTTGTGTCTGAGGAAATCCTCAACTTCGGGGTTGAGAGGGCAGCTGTACGAATCAAGAGTGTCGGCGAGCGTTTCCTCGCCAATCATTTCCGCAAGTTCTTCAAGCTCTTGGACGTTGTATTCGCCCGACATCATAATGCCGCCTTTTGCCTTTGCCGTTTCGCTCGCTCCGCGACCCTTAGCCAGAAATCTCGCTCTTGTGCTTTATCGGCATATTCTGCTATCCGAACATTTGGGTTGTCCGGAGCAATCCAAGAGGCGTCGACGCTAGGGGAATACATCAACTCAACGAAAGTGTTAGCCGCTTTCGAGTCGTTACATGCGAAGTTCGCCGTTATGCTTGATGTTGCCATTTTGTCACCTCGCTTTCATTTTAGGGCATAAAGACCCTAAACAAAAAACGATGTTATTGTAGCATTTCAGACCCCAAAAGTCAATGTGTGCGCAGCGCGTCATTTAGTTCATCACGTCAGCATCTGGACGCGGGACTCTTCGTCTTTATTAAGGACCTCGACGAAGTATGGGGCGTGTCCGCCGCGGCAGAAGAGCCCGTGGACGGCGCCGGGACCATCTGAGGCGATCACGTCGCGGATGAGCCGGATCATCGCCTTCGTGATCCGCAACCCCGGAATGAACACCGGAATGCCAGGCGGATACGGCACAAGGAACTGCGAGGCGATGCGTCCCTCGGACTGCTCGATCTGCACGAGTTCGCCGTCGCAGAGCGCCGCATCGCGCGGCAACGCGACGGGCTGCCCGGACACCGCCTCCAGGATACGCCCTCCCCCAGTCGTTGCCGGGGGCGCGCCGATCAGGCGGGCGTTCTGTCGGCAGACGCGGAAGAGATACTCGAAATGCTCCTCCATCGTGCCCGCCGTCACAAGGAACAGCACCGTGGTGGCGCTCGACTTCTCCCACTGGATGTGCGCCTTGAGGAGCGCCTTCTTGAAGGCGGCACAGGCCGTCGGCGACTTGAGCTGCAGCACGATCTTCAGCGGGTCCTTCAGGTAGCCGACCGCACGCCAGTCCGCCGCGCGCCCGGCGATCTCCTCCAGTCCGGCGAAGCAGGCGTTCTCCGGCTTGCCGCACACGTCGGACACCCGCTTGCGGAACGCGGCCGTCCAGCGCAGGCGTTCGTCGATCAGCTTCAGGCCCTCCAGACGCATCTGCACGCCTGCCACGTCGAGTGCCGCGAGGAACGGGTAGTGCGGCGAGGTGGAGTGCCAGTAGCGGAGAATCTCGTGCAAATCGTGCGAGAACTTCTCGTAGCTGCCGCGTCCGTGGAGCGTGAAACGCTTCCGCAGCCAGCGGAACGCCGGCGAGGAATCTTCCTCCAACAACTGCTTGAAGCGCGTGGCGACGTGGATCATCGACGCCTGCGAGAACGCCGCGAGCGTCTTGTGGGTGGACTGCACCGAGAAGTGCGCGCCGCACGTCTCATTCACGGCGTTGTAGCGCACCGTGTCGCCCTTCCCGCGTCCGAACGTGTAGAACGGGTGGAAGTTGAGGTGCGCGGCCCACGCCTCGTCCGCATAGAACAACACGCCCGCCTTTTCGCAGAGACGCGCAATCTCCCACACGGGGTAGAGCACGCCCTCGTAGGTGCAGGTGGTGAGGACGAGGAGCCGCGCGCCGGCGGCCGACGCCAGCTCGTGCTGGATGCCCTCGAGGGCCACGGGCCCCCATACGCCCAGCCGGGCGTTCCAGCGGGCGGGCAGGTAACGCGGCACCGCGCCGGAGGTCACTACGGCGTGGTGGACGCTCTTGTGGCAGTTGCGGTCGATCAGCACCGTCTCGCCCGGACGCAGCAGCGTCATCAGCATCGCCTTGTTCGAGGTGGACGTGCCGTTCGTGATGTAACAGCTCTGCGCTGTGCCGAAGATCTCGCTCGTGAGTTTCTGCGCCTCGGAGAGGGGCGTGCGCGCCTCGGGGCTGGAGAGGTCGCCCAGCGACTCCACCGACACGGAGAGGTCGGCGCGGAAGATCGTCCCGCCGTAGGACTCGAAGAACCCGCGCAGGAACGGCGACGTGGAGAACGCGCGTCCGCCGTTGTGTCCGGGCGTGTGCCAGTTCGTGCCCGCCTTCGTGGTCACGTACTGACGGAGCGCCGTGGAGAAACGCGGCATCCAGAAGCTCTTGAAGAGATGCACGATCCGCTCGCGGCACTTCGCCGGATGCGTGAAGACGGCGAAGTCCTTCTTCGTCCAGCGGCGCGCGGGGAGCGCCACGTCGGGATGGCCCGGACGCGTCACCACCACCTTGGGGATGGCGGGGAAGAAGAGCTTCATCCAGGCGCGCAGCGGACGCCCCTCGATGTCGGCGGACATGAATCCGTCGTCGATGAGGAACAGGCAGCACGCGCGCCCGGCGTCCGTCAGCACCCCGCGCGGTCCGCCGCTCGTGAAGAGCGCACGCGCCAGGTCGTCCGGCGCATGGACGGTCACGAGCTTCAACGGCGGGTAGTCGAGCGGACTGCGCGCGTCGAACGTCTCGCGGCAGAAGTCGCGGAACGCATCCGAGAGGCCGTACTCCACCACCGGCAGGTTCTTCGCGTCCAGCCGGTGCGGCGCGTGGAGATAGAAAACCGTCAGCGTCCTGATCACGGCGTCACTTCAGCTTCCACGCGAGGTCGTTGAGGAAGAGCTCCTTCTCAAGGCTCTCGACCGTGGTGTCCTTCGTGATGTGGACGAACTCGATGCCCATGATGGCGGCGAAGTCGTGCATCTGCTCGGCGGTGACGTCGTAGGTGAGCGTGGTGTGGTGTGCGCCGCCCGCCGTGATCCAGCACTCGACGCCGCGCTTGAGGTCGGGCATCGCCCGCCACATCACGCGCGCGACGGGCAGGTTCGGCATCTTGTAGATCGGCTTCACGCACTCGATGTCCTGCATGATCATGCGCAGGCGCCCGCCCATGTCCACGAGCGAAATCACAATCGCCTTGCCGGCGCGTCCCTCGAAGACGAGGCGCGCGGGATCGGCCTTGCCGCCGATGCCGAGCGGATGCACCTCGACCTTCGGCTTCGCCGCCGCGATAGAGGGACACACCTCCAGCATGTGCGCGCCGAGCGAGTACTCCTTGCCCTTCGCGAGCTCGTAGGTGTAGTCCTCCATGAACGCGGTGCCGCCCTTCTGTCCCTCGCTCATCGCCTTGACGATGGCGGTCATCGCGGCCACCTTCCAGTCGCCTTCCGCGCCGTAGCCGTAGCCCTGCGCCATGAGGCGCTGCGAGGCGAGGCCGGGGAGCTGCTGCATGCCGTAGAGGTCCTCGAAGGTGTTGGTATAGGCGGCGCAGCCCTCCGCGTCCAGCATCTTCTTCATCGCGATCTCCTCGCGCGCCTGATAGCGGACGGCCTCCAGGTTCTTCGTGTTGAAGGCATAGAGCTTCTTGTACTCCTTCACGAGCGCGTCCACTTCGGCGTCCGTGACGGCGTCGATGTACTCGACGAGCGTGCCGACCGGCCACGTGTTGACCTGCCAGCCCATGACCTCCTGCACGCCCACCTTGTCACCCTCCGTGACGGCCACGTTGCGCATGTTGTCGCCGAAGCGCATGACCTTGAGCGCGCGGGAGAAGGCGACGCCCACCGCGACGCGCATCCATGACGCGAGGCGGGCGGCTACGTCCGCGTCCTGCCAGTGTCCCGCGATCACTTTGCGCGTCATGCGCAGACGCGCGCCGATGAAGCCGTGCTCGCGGTCGCCATGCGCCGCCTGGTTGAGGTTCATGAAATCCATGTCGATGCCCGTATCGGGAATCGAGCGGTTGTACTGCGTGGCGAGATGGCACCACGGCTTCTGAAGAAGCTTGAGCCCGTTGAGCCACATCTTGGACGGCGAGAACGTGTGGCACCACGTGATCACGCCCGCGCATGCGTCGTCGAAGTTCGCGGCCTTGACGGTCTCGGTGGCCTCCTCAGATGTCTTGACGACGGTCTTGAACACGACCTTGCAGGGGAGCTTGCCGCCCTTGTTCAGCTTGTCGACCATCTCCGCCGCGCGCTTCGCGACGGTGTCCAGCACTTCGGGTCCGTAGAGGAACTGGCTGCCGACGACAAACCAGAACTCGTAGTCTTTCATCTTCTTCATATCTGAGGTAGGCCTTTGCGGAGCCTTCATTCGCGCCGTTCGCGAGGCAAGCCACGCGGCTTGGCGGAACTCACGGAAACTGCACTGCGCGTCTGAAAAGCTCAGCGCGCTTAGTATGCCAAATCCTCCCTCGCTGCGCAAGCGGGAAATTCGCAACGGCTTATCTGATGTACAGATGGAAGCCGCAGGACGGCGCGAGTTCAAGCTTGTAAACGTCGCCGTCCTGCGTGACCTGCACTTTCCAGCCAAACACGGCCGCGCGCGCCCGCCCCGTGATCGACTGGTCGGACGTGGCGACGACGATCGGATCGCGCCCCGTGATGCTTTCGGGATTGGCAATCGCCACGCCTGCGCCCGAAACATCAAGCGCCACGCCCGTGAACATCAAGGGATTGCCGACCACTGCGGACAACGTGCCTGTAACGATGAGCGTGCCGTTCCTGACCTTTCCCGCACCGGAGAACGCCCCGCACGTGACGGTTTTCCCGCCGAGGTCGAGGACGGTCCCTTTTGCCAGATAGACCGAGCCAATGGTGGACGACTGTGCGGAAACCGCCAGCGTGCCGTTCGACACCACAATCGAACTCCATGCAGACCCTACTGTCGTAAGTTTGCCACCACCCGTCTTGGCAAGCATGATGTTACTGGCGAAGGTGATGCCGTTCATCGTGGCCGCGATGCCGTCTGCGACGGCGAACGTGAGCGTGGCCGCCGCGCCGGAGTTCGCGACCGAGGCCGTCGCGCCGGACGCCAACGCGAAACCGCCCGAAACGAGGTCGTACCCCGCGAGGTCGATCGTGACGCCGTTCGCGAGCATCATCGGACCAAGCGGACTCCAGTCACAGGCGGCGCTCAGCGTCACGGAGTTCGTCAGCGTAATGCCCGCCCAGTCCTGAACGGCGATGCCCGCCGGCAACGCGAGAAGCGGCGAGCCCTGTCCGACCAGTACGGTCGTCACGGCAGTCGGCGTGGTGTCCGCCACGAGATTGCCGTTCGCATCGAAACAGTCCCAGTTTGCCGCCACGGCGAGGTCGGCTTCTGCCGTCACCGCACCGCCCTTCCACCGCGCCGTCGCGGCAACCGCACGCTCGACGCCGCCCGTCGCCAAGAGCCCGCCATGCGGGTAGTAGATCGTACCGGACACCTTATCGTAGAGCGCGGCCACGCCGTTCGTGGCGACGCACGGCTTGAAGTCACGCACAATGCTGTAGGTGCCGACGGCGTCCGCCTGCAAAATCTTCATGGCATAAAGCTTGACGCTGCATCCGCCGTCAACCAATCCCGCTTTGTTGCGCGCGAACGCATAGAGGTTCACGCCGCTGTTCGTACCGCCGGTAGCGGTCTTTTCCGAAGCTTGATTACCGTTGAGACTGGCATTCACTTTCTGCGCCAAAGTATATTCAGACTTCAACGTGTATTGCGTGCCTTTTGAATAACCGCTCCAGTATGTGTTGTACGTGCTGTTGCCAAATCCAACATTGATGCTATTGCCGAAATAGCAGAAGTTCATGTTGACGCCATTGCCGTACGCGGAAAGCAGATATGACGGATTCCCGTTGTTCTCGTTCACGTTGAACGTCATCTCGGCCTTCGTCCCCGCTTTGCCCTTGACGCAGGTATCGACGTACAGAGTGCCGTCGGACTCCACATACTCGACGAATTTCGCGGGGAAAGTCTTATCCGCCGCGCGAAGCCTTCCAGCCGCCGGATAGTATATCTTCTTTGAAATGTCGTCATAGAGCCCCGCGATGCCACCCTTGATGCAGGGTCTGAAATCGCGCACGAGCTGGTAGTCGCCGTTCTCGTCCGTCTGCCATATCTTCAATCCATAGCAACGCGCCTTGGCAGAGAGCGTTCCCGCAGTCCCGTTTCGGTTGTTGGTGAAGAGATAGAGCGAAAGTCCGCTATTGTACGGACCGGGATCCGTCGTGTAATCGTGCGTCACAGTCCTTCCGTTTATCGTTGTCTTGAAGGTTCCGCCCGCCATGATTTCCGATATGACTTGACAGCGATCGGTTGTCGCGTCGAAAGTCTGATTGTACCGGTTCTTGTATCCATCCGTAATCGTACCGTTTACTGAACGATAGGCAAGCAGATAGAACTTAATGTTGTCCGTCCATGGATCACTTTTGTCGGCGCCGAGCAAGATGATTGACGAGCCGCCAAGTTCGTTGAACTTGAAGTCGATTTCAGCCTTAGTACCATCGCGCCCGATCACCTCCGTGTCGATGTACTGCGTACCGTCGGACTCCACGTATTCGACAAAGGCATCAGGAACGCCCTCCGTATCCGGCGGCGCAATGAGGTCGAACCCCTGTCCGAAGAAGATCATGCCCGAAACGCTGTCGTAAAGGCCAGCCCTTCCGTCCTTCTTGCACGGCGTGAAATTGCGCACGGACTGGTAAACACCGTCGCTGTCCGTCTGCTCAATCGTCATGGAGTAGAGACGAGCCTTCGCGTAGTGTCCGGGACTGCCGTTGAGATTCGCGGCCAGCGCATAGAAACTGACGCCCGTGTCGAGAGCGCCGACGGCAGGTGTGTTACTCGTTTGGTCCGAATAGTCTCTTTCCGACACGTTCCCTCCGTTCCTCGTCGCCTTGCACATTCCGTTCGTGGTAATCTCGGATGCAAGAACGTACGTCTGGTCCTTCGCCATGTCCTCGAACAGCGTCTGGTAACGTCCGCCGTAGCACGTCATCCAGCGCCAGTTGTCACCGTTATACTGCCGCCGGATCATGTACAAATAGGACGTGTTCGACGATCCTTTCGCACCAAGTACGACATATCCGCCATAGTTATCGTTAACAGACACGTCAGATTCGGTGTAGATGAGCTTGGCCGTAGCCTTCGTGCCGGACCTGGCGTTTACCCCCGTGTCGATGTACTGCCTGCCGTCGGCCTCCACGTATTCCAGCTCTTTGTCAGGCTCGGCGTGGATTGCAACCGTGTTGCCGGCGGTGAGCGTGCCCGTCACTGGATAGAAGATGTTGCCGGTCACCCGATCCCAGAGCCCCGCTGTATTGTTCTTCTTGCACGGCACGAAATCGCGCACGAGCGCGTAGTCCGTTCCGCCATCGGGAACCTGCCAGATTTTCGTGCCGTAACACCGTGCAGAAGAATGGTATGCGGGCGAACCTGCATTGTTCATCGCGAAGAGATAGAGATTATAACCCGTGTTTTTTGCACCGACACCTGACGTGTCAAGGGTTTTGCTCGTCCCGTTGGCACTTACCGTATACGTACCGTCGGTCTTCACCTCTGTGATAACCGAATAGACATTATTCTCAGAGATTTCTATGATCTGGCTTGTCTTGCCCCAATACCCCGCGAAGATGTGAGTTGCATTGTACCTGTGCAGGAGGAAGAAACGTTCTGATGACGATTTTCTGGCCGCAAGGAACGACTTGTCGCTTTCGTTCTTTGTCCACATCATCTGCATAGACGCTTTCGTACCGGATTTACCCACGATGCCGGTATCTATGTACTGGGTGCCCGTGGACTCCACGTACTCGAGTAGTTCATCCGGCGTATCTGCGAACGCGGAATGGACCGCAACCGCCGCCGCGACGAGCGCCGCGCGAATTGCGAATGATGATTTCAGATGGTTCTTCTTCATCTTTTCATTCCTATGTCGTACAATTGAGATAGCTGCCCTACCCCCATTCGCGCCATCTGCGAGTCAGGCCGCGCGGCCTGACGAAACTCGCAAAACCACATCTGCGCGGCTGAAGGATTCAGCGCAATTATTATAACAATTCCGCGCCTCCGCCGCAAGGAGTAATGCAATTTTGAGGAACCTCCTCTTTTATGGCTTCGCACTAACCACTAACAACTAACCACTAGCCACTACCTACGGCATCTGTTCTTCGGCGACCTGCTCGAGGCGGACGAGCTCCGAGCCCTTGAACTGGAATACGATCTGGTGCAGGGTCGTGCCGCGCGCGAGCGTCGGCACAGACTTGTCGGCGCGGTACTTCGCGAGCTGGTCGAGAGCCTCCTGGTACTTCGCGGCGAGGTCCGCCTCGGAAGCGTCCGCCTTCGAGAACTTCAGCTCCACGAGGTAGCTGTGCGGCACGTCGGCGGAACGGTAGCGCTCCGGGAAGAGACAGAAGTCGCAGAAACCGCGCGAGAGCTCCATTTCGGGGGCCATGAGGTAGAAGTCGAGGTGCCCGAACTCCGCCTGCATGTAGCCCTGGATGCGGTGCTCGCCCTGGATGCCGCCGCGCACAGGCGTGGTGTCCGAGAAGTCCGCCGCGAGGCGTTCGAGGAACGGACGCCACTCGCCGTCGTAGGCAAAGCCGGTCGCGAGGCGCGCCCAGTCCTGCCAGTTCGGGGAGCGGGCGTGTTCGTAGTGGCGGCGGAGATAGTCGAACATCTGCCGCTTGACGCAGACGTTCGGTATCTTGAACCAGTCCGTGCCGCGCCGCCGCTCCTTCATCGTGATGATGCCGTAGTAGTAGAATAGCGAGAGGAAGTTGTCGGGCTCCCTGATCGCGTCGGCGTCGAACGACTCCTTGAGCGGGAAGCAGATCTCGCCCTCGGCGGCGAGGGCCTCGATCGGGGACATGACGTCCTCCGCCCGTTCCGGGTCTATTTGCCGCTGGATGGCGGCGATCGTCTCGAGCTTGTCGTAGTCAGTCGCGATGTTCCGGTCCACCCAGTCCTTCGGCGGCTTACCGGTCTTCACAAGCGAGTTGAGGAAGTAGAGCGACATGTCGCTGTTGAACACGGTCTCCTTCCCGCGCTTGTCCTCCGCAAAGCAGTAGCCGTCGTACCACGGCTTGGTGTCGCGCACGAAGTCGGCCGGTTCGCCGGTCTTGTACATCCCCGTGCCCTTGAAGTCGGTATACAACTTCAGCACCTCCTTTTCGGAGAAGCCGACCATCGCGTTGCAAATCTCGTCCTGTGAGATGTTGGAGGCGATGTTGAACCCGCTCGTGAGGTCATCCATCGTGACGGGCGAGACTCCCGTCATGAAGATACGGTCGAAGTTTCCCTTGAACGCCTTGAACCACTCGCGGTAGAAGCCCTGCCCGTGGGTGATGGAGCGATAGTCGTTACTCCCCTCGGCGCGGAGCATCGCGTTCGTGAAGTTGTCGTACTCGTCGAGCATCAGGTAGAGGTGGTGGCCTTTTGTACGGGCGCGGCCGGTCAGCATTGTAAACTTGTTCGCCGGCGTCTCCCCCTTGAACTCCTGTACGAAATCCGCGCCGTAGCTCTCGCCGTAGACTGCGATAAACTCGTCAAGGCGCTTGCCTATGTAGTTCTCGAAACGCTCCTCCAACGTGTCGCCCTTCCCCTTGTTCACCTGCGAGAAGTCAAGCGTCAGCACCTGATAGCGGTTTTGGTTCTCCGTGGGATGCTTCCCGATTTCCAAATCGCCGAAGAGCGCGTCGAAGTTGTCCTTCTCCGCGAGGTCGTAGTAGCAGCGGAGCATGTTCAGGAACAGCGACTTGCCGAACCGGCGCGGGCGCACGAAGAAAAGGAACGACCCGGACAACTCCAGCGTGCGGATGAACGCGGATTTGTCGACGAAGTAGTAGCCCTCGTTCCGAATTCGCTTGAAGTCGGATATGCCGTAGGGAATCTGGAGCGGTTTTCTTTCCATGGCGGGAATTATACCATAATCATCCCCGAAGGGCCAACCCGGAGACAGCAGTTTTCAACGGAAAATCTATTACGGATTACGTCACTGTTCAACAAGGCTGCGTAGGTCGCGGGGGGACTCGCGCACCGGGCCTTCGCTCAATTCCGGGACGTTGTAGGAGAATTGCCGCCGCGTATGCGCGTCGGGATCCTCGACCGGAAGCAGAAACGGCTTGGAGAACGTCCCGCGCGCACTGTCGAACGCGGCGAAGTACGGCCTCGTGTACACCCCGTCGCCACGGCGCGAGGAGAACACCATCCAGTGTCCGTCTTTCGAAAAGCAGTGGTAGCTTTCGGATTCGCCGCTGTTGATTTCGTCAATCTGGCGCACCTTCCTTTCCTGCAGGTCGAGGATGCAGAGTTCCGCCTCGCGATGCCAGATGCTGAACACGCCGTGGGTGCTGGCGACGAACACAATCCAGCGTCCGTCGGGCGAGAAGCGCGGGAACGTGAAGGATTGGCGCGACTTCTGCGCGTCCAGACGGATATGCCGAGGTGAGAATGTCAGCGTCTTCTCGTCGAACTCGCGCACGGCGATGTCGTAGCGCAGTTCGGAACACATCTCCTGTACGGCTTTCTCGCGCGCCGGGCCGTCGGCGGGAAGCTCCTTGAACGGCATGCGCGCGGACGACGTGGCAAGCAACTTGCCGTCCGGACTCCACGACGGGAAACATTCGAACACCGTGGGCTCTTCCTCGATCATCGTCACCTTGCCGTTGCTCAGCCGATAGAGGAACAGGTCGCTGCGGGCATCCATCACCTCGATCTTGCCCGGATTGTTGAGGTAGAACATCTGGAACGTGTCGTTGCACGAGAACGCCACGTAGTCGCCGCTCGGATGCCACGCCGGATAGACGCCATACGGGTAGCCGCCCGGCAGGGTCGGCTGAATCTTCTTCTTGCCGTGCTTCGGACTCACGACCACCGTGCCGGCGTCCACCGCGCGCACCTGGAAAAGATACTGTTCCGGGTCGCCGGCGTTGTAGGTGTGGCAGTTCACGCATTGCCGCTTGTCCGTCTGCCTGTTGCGGAAGAGCGGACGCTCCTCAAAGGTCGTCAGGTCCCGCTGGTAGATGCCCATGTACTTGAATCCTCTGTAACCCGGCGGGATGAGACGGTACGTGAGATGCGTGGATATCGGATGGCGGGAAACTGTGTTCGTGAAGCAGAGCGACGTTCCGCCCGCGCGGATTTCGCCCACAACCGACTGTCCCGCGTTGGCCGCAAGGAAACTGCGCCACGCGCGCGGCGAAAAGCGCACCTTCGGTCCCTTCTCCGTAAGTGTATTTCCGTCTGGAGCCGTCAGCGTCACGGTCACCTCGTCCGCCCCCGCACCCTCCACGTCGAAGTTCAGCGGGGCGATGTTCGGGGGAATCTCGACGTTCAGATAGTCAGGATGCACCGTGATGCCGCTCGCGTGCAGGGCAACGGATAGAATGACGACGAAGATTTCTGCGTTACGTTTCATTTGACCCCCATAGAATTGCTTTCTTTGCCGGCTGCGAGAAGTGCGCGCCGGACACATTCCGGCGCGGCATTGACGGAGCCGTAGAGCGACTCGACAACCGCCCTGTTCTTGGCGAGTTGCGAATAGTCCTCGTTCAGTAACATGCAGGCGAGCCAAAGACGGACCGTCGTTTCGTCGCAGACCTTCAAACTGCCGAACACGTCGTACACGAACCGCTCCACGTTTCGCGTGTCGCCGGCAAAGATCAACTTCTCCACGGAAAACATCTCGTTTGCCGCACGCGCTAACTGCGCCACGGGTACGAGGTCCGGCGGCACCGAGGGTTTCTTCGCCTCAAGCAGCGCCAGGCGGCTTCTGGCCAAGTCGCGGTAGTACGGACAACGCAGAAGATGCTTGTAGTTGCGAACGGCCAATTCCTTTTCGCCGTAGAGCAGCGCGATGTCGCCAAGAACCTGGAAGTAGCGCGGCGTCCAGTCAGTGTCGCTCATGCGCTCGAAGATTCGTTGCCGGGCGGGCAGGAGAAGACCGTACGCGAACAGCAGTTCGTGTCCGTCCATGAGATCCTCGTCCGCCCCGGCCGAAACATGGGAGGCGGGCATCGGCTCGTCGAACAGGCGGTCCGGGAGCTGTCCCAGACGTTGCAGGGCGAGGATGCGGCAGGCGCTTTCCATGCGTAGCGGCTTGTCGTTCCCCGGCGCGACGGCAAGGACGTCCGCCCAGCGGCGCTCCACCACGGCGCGCTCGCGCGCGAGTAACCCGCGAAGGTCAGGACGCGGACGCGCAATCAGCACGACCGACACAAGCGCCGCCGCCACAAATACAGGAACTGCGGCGCCCACATACGCGGGGAGGGCCGCGCCCACATGCGCAGGGAGGGCCGCGCTCCGTCGCGGCCGTATCACAAGGAACTTCAACTTCGCGCGCAACGCCGGAAGCCACGCCGCGAGAAGGAAGCACGCAAACGCGCAGGCGTTGGCAACGTCAAGCGTCCGCGTGCCTGAGTCGCCGAAGAGCGCCTCGCATCCGCGATAGGCCGCAGACGGCGCAAGGTCGTGGTAGAGGAACGCGGCCACCGCCCACGGAACGACCGCCAGCGGAAGACACCACACGCTCGCCGCGATCGCGCTGAAGAGCGGATAGCACCCGAACCACGGGAAGAGCGCCGCCGCGACGAGCGCCGCGATCCACGTCTTCGTCCGACGCGCCAAGGCGAACGCGCCAAGCGCCGTCCAGAGTCCCAGCGCATTGCAGAATCCCGCCGACGGACACTCCACGCTCCACACCGCCGTCCCGATGAAGCAGGCCGGATAGACAGCGAGCAGCGCGGCCGGGAGGGAAAGCACCGGCCACAACCCGCCGAGCCGCGCGGGAAACGCGAATCGCCACAGTGCAACCGTAACGGCGGCGACAAGCGCGTAGACGACCCATCCGCATGCGCCTAGCCCCGTCACCTGCAAGCCGCGCGCAAGCCAGTCAAGGACGCCGCCGGGCACTCCCTGCGTAGATGCCAGTTCGCGCAGCCCCGCGAAGTCGGCGTAGAACAGCGTCCGCTGCGCAAGTTTCCACACCACCGGCGCCTGAACGTGCGCCAGGAGCGCGGCCGCCCCCGCCGCCAGAACGGCAACACCACACGATCTCCAATACGGGAATATCACATGAACAACACGCCGGATTAGCATCCAAAAACCTCCTTCACGCATGCAAGGACCTTGGACGCGGTGCCGATGCCGTAGCGTTCGCCGACCGACAGGATGTCGTCATCCGTGATGTGCGAGAATTTCCCGTTGACGGAAAGCGCATGCTGGTTCTGCCAGTCACCCCATGCGGAATCGTCTGGTGAGAAGTGGCAGCCCGTCAGGTCATATGCCGGTGCCAGTTCCCACCGCCCGCCTTCGCGCATCAGGAAAGAGAAGTTCTTCGTATGGTCGTCCATCTCCCTGTTGTACACATTGAACGCCATACGGCGGAATATCTCCTCCAACGCCTCGTAGCCGAGTTCGAGCTTATCCGCCGTCTCGAAGAGGATGTCATACGAATAGAGCGTGCGCGGTCCGCCCGACGGCAGGTGCCGGAGCGCGCACAGCGTCTGCACGAGGTGCCGGCGGTTCCCGTCGCGGTCGAACCGGCGCGTCATGAAATGCTTCACGCCGTCCAGTTCGTACAGACGGCATTCGCTCATCGCGATTCCCGCCGCACGCGCCTTCTGGTAAACTTCATACTCCTCTTCGCCTGCGGACGGCAATCCCTGCGGCGTGAACTTGATGAGCCAATGCTCGTAGTCCGGCGGCAAGTCGCAGTCGCCGACAAAGAAGGAATCCGTCTTTCGGTTCCAACCGACGACCGCCTTCGCCTGCGCCCCGCCCGCAGACGTTCCCACGCGGATGATCTCGCGCAACGCGTCTGTGCCGGTATCCGACGCCAACCGACCATTGAGCGCGCGCCGAGCCTCCTCCACAAGTTGGCGCATTTCGATTGCGGACGGTTTCTCCGTATTCGGCCCCCGTGCCGGTTCGTAGGTCAACGCCCCCATGCCGCGTGACCCCACGTATGCCAAACGGTCAAGCGTCGAAACATTCGACTTCGGAATCTTCTGCTCGTCCATCCACTTGTCGATTAACGCATTCCCGAACGAATCAGGCAGCGAATCGGCAAACACGCCCGGCAAGCCGCTGAATGTCCCCTTGGGCAGGTCAAAGTTGACGCACTTGTATATCTCGTCCCGCAACGGCATGCAGATCGGCGCAATCTGCACACCTGACCGGACAAAGTCCGGATCATACTGGAACTGGTAGTACGATCCAAAGTCCGGCGCGATTCGCCCGACATGCCGTCCCCACAAAAAGACATCCACCGCCATCACGCGCTTATACACGGGGTACCTCCTTCTTTCTCTCGCGCGAGGCCCTCTTGCGCTCCGTATGCGTGACGAGCGCGATCTGATGGTCGATGTGCTCCTCCGGCGCGAGTTCATGGACCCAGTTTGTGTGGCCGTAGGTACGGCACAGGGAAACGAGCGCCCACATGGAGCCCCCGCGCCCGCTCTCGATGTTCTTGACCGTCGAGGCCGAAATGCCGCTTCTCTCGGCGGCCACTTCACGCGTCACGTTCAAGAACAGCCGCCGCGCACGCAACGACTCGCCGATTTTCTTCAAGATTTCCTTTTTGCCACCCAGCAACATTGCCTACCTCGCCTTGTTGGATGGTGCGAGTTTAGCAAAAGGGATTCCCAAAGTCAACGGCTAAAATATTGCCTGTTGCAAAATAAAACATTCGACAACAGGCAAGATTATGACTCATCGTAGGACAAAGGCCAAAGGACAGAGGACAAAGGATGGAGGACTTTGGTTTACAGATAATCTCGGATCACACTACCAATCGCGTAAAGCGGTATGTCATCCGTGAACTTTCCGACCGCACGTTCGGCAAGGGATGAGCGAAGGCACTTGCTGGGTGCGAAACGATCCCTGTAGGATTTCAGACTTTTAGACTGGAGATTCCTCTCCGCCTTTACTTCAAGAGGATAGATGTCGTCCGCACCCTGTACGACAAACTCCACTTCGGCCATCCCCTCGTCCGTGGCCCAGTAATACGGGGTCACGCCGGACGCCACGAGTTCTCCGAGGACGAACTGTTCCGTCAGCGCACCCTTGAAATGCGTGAAAATGCGGTTCCCCTCGATCAGCATCCGATGCGGAATGTCGCTCATCGCGGCAAGAAGTCCGACGTCGTGCGCATAGAGCTTGAACGCCGAGAAGTCCTCGTACGACTTGAGCGGCATGCCGGGACGGGACACTCTGTGGACCTGGCGCACCATGCCCGCGTCTTCAAGCCACTGAAGCGCCGTTTCATATTCCCGCGCACGTGCGCCCGGTCTAAGTGCCGTGTAGATCAGCTTCTTGTTCTCCTTCGCGAGCTGGGCGGGAATCGCATTCCACAGCAACCTGATCTTCGGCAACAGCGAGGACGGAGCATGTTTTGCGAAATCCTTGTCGTACGCAAAAAGAATCTCCTGCTGCACTTTTCGCACAGCGGCGAAATCATGTGCCTCCGAATAGGTTGAAACCGCCTCGGGCATTCCGCCGACAACGCAATACCGTTTCAGCAGATCGGAATAGCTTGCGTGAAACGCCGCAATGCTCGCCCACGCCCGTTCCTCTATGCGGGCGCGCTTTTCGGACTCTCCGACCGCATCAAGAAACTCGACGAAGGTCATCGGTGGTATTTCAAGGAAGTTCACCTTGCCGACAGGAAAGGAAACCTTTTTCGGGACCGACTTCTTGCGGCGGTTGTTGCGGTTGAGCGCAAGGCCGAGAAGCGACCCTGCCGCAATAACGGCAAGCTCTGGCTTTTTCTCGTGGAAATACTTGAGACTGGTCAAAGTCCTTGGCGACTCCTGTATCTCGTCAAGCACCAACAACGTGCGCCCCGGCACAATTTTCTTTCCTGTCGCCGTGGATATCAGTTCAAGGATCCCAAGAGCATCGGTGTTGCCGTCCTCAATGGCATCCCGCAATGGCTCGTCATCATGCAAATCCACAAACACAGTATCCTCAGGATACCGCTCGGCGGCGAATTCCTTCAGCAGCCAAGTTTTCCCGACCTGACGCGCACCCATCATAATTAACGGTTTTCGCCTTTTTTCAGACGAATCCCAGTCTTTTATGCATGATAGGACATCTCTTTTCATCAGACCTCCGCGAACTTCGGCGCGTATCATACCAAATCATTGCACATTTTGGCAAGGACTTTTGATGCGTTTTTTCACGTTTTCCTAATGACTTTAGGCCGAATCCAGCACGTTTTCCAAAGGACGCCGTCAACGGGCAAGATGCCCGTTGTCTCAGTTGCGGGCGAGACGCCCGCCACCCCGATAACGGACGGGCCGTATCAGCGGATGAGGATGGCGAAGCCCGGCGTCTTCGCCTGCACCGCGGCGGGGAAACGCTCGGCGTATGCCTTCGCCTCGACAGGAGACCACACCTTCGTGCTGAAGCGCATCTCCTGCACCGCGAAGCCGCTGTCCTTGGAACCAATCTCCTTGAACGGCGGATTTAAGTTGGAACCGAGGGCATTCCCGCTGTAGAGACTCGGATTGTACGGCTTGATGCAGCCGTAGCTGATCATGTTGTCGAGCTCGCGGCCGGTTACGCCGTCCGTGATCTGCACGCTCCCGATGTAGGCGCCGTCCCAGTAGAAGCCAAACGTGCCGGTCTTCCAGTTGCTCGCGTCTGACATGCTCTTGGCGTGGACGACCACGAGCGTGTGGAACATGTTCGTGACGTCCCCCAGCCCGGTATTCTGGAAGACTTCAGGCGTCGTGTTCACGTTGCCCTGCGCGGAACCAAATCGCTGGGCGTTCTTGACAAACAGGCCACCAGCCGGATCGTTTGCGGTCGAGAGGACAAGCGACCTTCTCGCGTTCGCGCTCACTCCGCCGAGCGAGAGGAGGATACCGTTTCCATCGATGCCGCTCGGCATCTTCACGCTCATCGCGCACGTCCAGTCGCGGTTGAGGCCGCCATCGACGGAACACCAGCCGTTGGTGGCGGGGAACGCCGCGTACCTACAATTCTCCGCGCCCATGACCTTCGTGCCCGTTCCGGCGAGTCCGTTGTCGGTGTAGCCGCTTCCCTCGTACACCAACTTGCCGCCCGTGAAGTCGTGTCGGAACGTGTAGTCATCGATGCTCAGCGGAACGTACGCGCCCTCGGCGGCGGGGAACGCCTGGGCGTACGCCACGATCTCAGACGCCTCCAGCACGCGCGTGTAGAGGCGCACGTCGCGGAACGCGGCCGCAGTGTCCATGACCGTGTCGGAATGGCCCGCATAATAGTTGTTCTTCGACTGGCAGAACTGGAGCCAGCTCTTGAAAAGCGTACTCATGTTGTTTTTCGAGTTGAAGCTCCCCTTGGGCTCGCCGTCCCAGTAGAACGTGATCGAATTGTCCGCAATCCGGTGTACCGCCACGAGCGAGTGGAACATGTTCGTGGTGTCGCCCAGATTGTTCAGGTCCATCGAAGACGGAGTGTTCTGCGGCCAGGCACTTCCCCATTGATAGGTCTGCGCCATCACCGCATGGAGCTTGCCGGGGGTTTGGGAGGAAAGAATGCGCAGTTCGCGGCCGGCACTTGCCCGGTTGTTGCCGCCGAGGCCGAGAAGAATACCGTTCTCCTTCGGGACGGAGCGCACGGACATCGCGAGCGTCCAGTCGGCGTTCAGCTTGTTGTCACCGTCACTGATGCTGCCGTAGCCGTAGGGATGCACCGCCGTGCGGGGGCCACCGGGGCCGTCCGCAGCCATGAACCCGCCAGCAGACGCAGTGGGCTCGGTGGGACAGCCGCCGGGGACAAACACCTTCGTCCCCGTCTCGAATCCGTAGCGGAAGTAGAAGTCGTCGAGCGTGGCAAACTGGAGCACTTCCGGAAGGACGTCCGGACCAAGGGCGATGTTTTCCTCGATCTGCACCTTCGTGAGAGCCGTCTTCCACACGCGGACCTCGTCGAAGCTCGCCTGGGGATTGGCGTCACCCCAGAAGCTCCGCCCCAGCATGAGGGCGCTCTGGACGATCTTCGACGTCGTCCACGAACCGATCGGCCATGTGCCGCTCCCCACCAGCGTCCCGTCCGCCTTGTGAATGAAGACCGAAACGTAGGAGTTGCCCTTGCCGACGGGCGTCACGGTGAATGCGACGTGGCACTTCTCGTTCAGCGGGAACGCCGTACTCGCAGCGTCGTAGTTGCTCTCACCCTGCCAGCCGCCGGACGCCGCAGCCGTGGTGGGCTTGAAGATCGGCCGACTGCCGCTGTGGTACGCAAAATGAAGGCCGGGCTGGCCACCATTGCAGCCATCAACGCCGAAACCGAAGCACGGACGCCAGGTGTCCCTGCTGCGCAGCGTCGTCCACAGCTCGATGGTGAACGGCGTGTCGCCAAGCGCTGCGGGGATGATGTTGTCGCCCAAGCTGATCCAGGACCTGTTGTTGCCGGTTCCGCCGTCCGTCAGGTTGATCTCCGTGTTGTCGTTGATGTAGGTCATGTTGGCCTGATCCGTGCCCTGGAGCGTCGCGTTCTTGCCGCCCACGGTGCCGGTGTCGTTCAGGTTGCCGTTGAAGCTCCAGCGGTGGAGAAGATGCTCGTTCGCAGTTACTCCTTCAGGCAAGGTCGGCGGGAACGCATTCGCATACAGCCACGCCTCCGATGCGGAAATCGCGCGGTCGAAGAAGCGCACGTCCTGGAACGCGAGGTTGTTGTTGCCCGACATGTCGCTGTAGGCGGAAAGGTCGCTGCCAAAACCTCCATGCGCGGAGCTGAGCTGAAAGCCGTTTTCGAACGGGCGGTCGCCTGAAGCGTAGGCCGCGTGCATGCTTCCGACGGGGTGTCCGTCCCAGTACAGCGTGATCGATCCGCCCTTCAGCACGTCATACGGAGTTCCCTGCGCATGCACGGCGACGAGCGTGTGGAACGTGTTTGTTGTGTCGCCAAGGTCCGTCAGCTCGAGGATGGCGGGGATGTTCTTGCTGCTACTACCCCATTTCTGGAATATCGGCACATACAGCTTGCCGTTCGTGGACGACGTCGCGACGACGAACTGCTTCTTGTTCAGCGTGTTGTTGCCACCGACGCTGAGGACCACGCCCTTCTCCGTGTCGCAGCACTTCACCGACATCGCGATCGTCCAGTCGGCGTTCAGCTTGTTGGCGCCGTCGTAAATCGTGCCGAACCCCTTGGGGTGGACGGCGGTGTTCGGGCCGTTCGGGCCATCTACGGCGACGTTGCCGGCGCCTGTTCCGGCGGGATCGGAGCCATTGTTGCCGGTGAACACGCGCGTGCCGTTCGTGAAGTCGTAGCGGAAGAACGGATCGTCGATCGTCGCGGCGGGGTAGGAGGCTGGAAGCGCGTCTGGGCCGCTCGCGATGTTCGCCTCGATCTGCGAGATCGAGAGCGCGCCGTTCCACACGCGCACCTCGTCGTAGTCCGCCTGGGGATCGGCATCGTTCCAGAAGTTGCGCCCGAGGGCGAACGACTCGCGGATCAGGCTGGCCGTGGTCCATCCCGTGACCGTATATGCGTATCCGCCGACGCGCGCGCCGGCCGCATCGTGGACGTAGCCTTCGATCGTCGCGCCGTCGCCGTCGCCACGCGGCGTCACGACGATGGCGAGGTGGTAGGTGCCCCCTTCGGTGAGCGGGTTCTTGCCCATGAGCACGTTATTTGCATCTGCGTCCGACTTGACCGCCTTGAACGCGGGACCGGTGCCGGTGGAGTTGTTGTAGGGTCTGACTTGCGCGTTCGGGTTGTGGAACGCCACCATAAGGCCCTTCACGTTGTAGTTGTCCTTGCGGCCCAGCGTGAACCATGCGCTGTAGTTCGTGCGGACGCGCAGCGTCGTCCACATCTCGATGGTGAACGGCGCATCGCCGGGAGGGAGGATCGCGGAGTTCTTGTTCGGGTTCAGCTCGACCCACGACGTCCCCTTGCTGCCGCCGGCGAGGCGGATGGCCGTATTGTCGTTGATGAACGTGACGGAGCTGTTGTTGTTCGTGCCGGTGATGCCGCCCACGCTGTCGGTGTAGTCGCCGTTGAAGCTCCAGCGGTGGAGCAGCGTCGGCGGCGTGACGGAATCCAGAGAAATGTAGATGGTGTTCCCCTCGCGCTCGATCGTGCCCGCGCCGCCAGTGACGGAGACCTGCCCGAGAGCGACGTCGTCGAGCGACGAGGTGCAGGTGATGAGCGGATAGCGTCCCGTGCGCGACACGGGAGGCGTGACGCTGATTGCGACAGGCCCCGTGATTTCGAGGCTCGGCACCGTGAGCCGCGGCGCGTTCGCGTTGAGCGTGCCGAGGTTCAGCGCGATGCCGTCGAGGACGAGGCCGTAGGGAAGCGTGGATTGTGCGAACGCGACGGCGCCGTTACCCGTCAGGCGCAGCTTACCCGTGCCCGTGAACGCGGGAATCGTCTGCGTATGTCCGGCGGTGTCGAAGACCGCAGGATTGCCGGTAATCTCCATCGTACGCGTCTTGGTGTTGGATGCATTGTATGCGCTCACGGTGAAGATGTTGTCTTGCGCCGCCACGAGCGTTCCGCTACCCCACGTGAAAACCTGTCCGTTACCAATCCTGAAGGTGATGTTGCCCGTCGTCAGCGTTCCGCCGTTGAGGTTGAGAGTGGAGACGCCTGTGCTGACAGTCGTGGCACCCATCAAAACCGTGCCAACCGTCGCCTCGCCTCCGTTGATGGTGATCGTGCCGGAGCTGTTCACTCCCGCAGAATCGTCCCACATCACGGAACTGCGCAGAACAGAATCGACCTTGAGGATGCCGCTGTTTAACGTGAGGAAGGAAGACGCGGAATAGTTGTTGTTGCCGACGGCGAGATAGCCCGAGCCGTTAGATGCGGCGCACCAGAACGTGCCGCCGTTGATGTTCAACGTACCGCTCACACTGCTCCTGTCAATTCCGATGAAGTTGCAGCTGCCGGAATTGTTGCCGCCAGCCTTGACAGATGCGCCCGTGTTGAGGTTCACCGTGCCCTGGAAGATGATGAACCTGTCCGTGGAGTTTATCTGCGTCGAGGCTCCGAGATCGACGGTTCCGTTTTTTGTGTCGTACTTATAGCAGTCCGCCCATGCGCCTGCGGCGCAGAGCGAGACAGCCACGACCAGCGCACGGCTCCATGCTTTTGCTCCTGTTGGTTTCATTCTCGTTCTCCTCGTTGGTTGGTTTGGTTAAGCTTTTCAGTTGTTGAATCCCCGGCTTGCCGCAGTCGTGGTAGGGCCCGCTCGCCGAGCGGGCCGCTGCGGGAACGCCCCGGCTACTCGACGAAGATCATGAAGCCGCGGGCAGGGGGATACGCGAACTCGGGAAGAGTGTCCGGGCCGAGGGCGATGTTTTCCTCGATCTGCTCCTTCGTGAGGGCTATCTTCCACACGCGAACCTCGTCGTAGCTCGACTGGGGATTTTCATTAGCCCACAAGCCGCGCCCCAGCTCGAAGGCGTTCTGGATGATCCTCGACGTCGTCCACGAGCCGACCGGCCACGCGCCGCGCCCCACCAGCGTCCCGTCCGCCTTGTGAATGTAAATCGAAACGGTGGCGTTGCCATTGCCGTCCGGCGTCACCGCAAATGCGATGTGGCACTTCTCGTTCACCGGGAACACAGCCTCGCCGATTTTTATGTTGGCGCTGTCGTTCACCCCCCAGGCACCGGACGCCAGAGCCGCGATGGGCTTGAAGAATGGCGCGTTTTTGCTGCTGTCATGGTACGCGAAATGAATGCCGGGCAGTTTATAGTTGCTATCAACGCCGAGACTGAAGCACGCCCGCCAGGCATCCCTGCTGCGCAGCGTCGTCCACAGTTCGATGGTGAACGGCGTGTCGCCGAGGGAGGCGGGGATGATGTTGGAACCCAGCTGTATCCAGGATCGGTTGTTGTTGGTTCCTCCATCCGTCAATTTGATCTCCGTGTCGTCGTTGATGTAGGTCATGTTGTCCTTGTCCGTGCCCTGGAGTGTCGCGTCGTTGCCGCCGAGGAAGCCGGTGTCGCTCAGGTTGCCGTTGAAGCTCCAGCGGTGGAGAAGGTTCGCGGTGATGGCTTCTGATTTGGACTCGGGCGGCGGGAAGGCATTCGCATACAGGCGCGCCTCCTCAGCCGAAAGCGCACGGTCGAAGAAGCGCACGTCCTGGAACGCGAGGTCGTTGTTGCTCGATAAGTCGTTGTAGCCTCCGCTGGTAAGGGCTCCGCCAAAACCTCCATTCGCGGAGCTGAGCTGGAAGCCGTTCAAGAACGGGCGACCTTCCGACTGCCAGGCCGAATGTATGCTTCCGACGGGGTGTCCGTCCCAGTACAGCGTGATCGTTCCGCCCTTCATCACGTCATAGGGAGTTCCCTGCACATGTACGGCGACGAGCGTGTGGAACGAGTTTGTCGTGTCGCCAAGGCCCGTCAGCTCGGCGATGGCGGGGATGTTCTTGCTGCTTCCATAGTTCTGGAAAATGGGCGCGTACAGTTTGCCGTTCGTGGAAGACGTCGCGACGACGAACTGCTTTCTTTGCGCCGTGCCGTTGCCGCCGACGCTGAGGACCACGCCCTTCTCCTTGTTACAGCACTTCACCGACATCGCAATCGTCCAGTCGGCGTTCAGCTTGTTGTCGCCGTCGTAAATCGAGCCGTAGCCCTTGGGGTGGACGGCTGCGTTCGGGCCGTTCGGGCCGTTTACGGCGACGTTGCCGGCGCCGATGCCGGCGGGATCTGAGCCGTTGTTGCCGGTGAACACGCGCGTGCCGTTCGTGAAGTCATAGCGGAAGAACGGATCGTCGATCGTCGCGGCAGCGTAGTTGGGAAGCGCGTCGGGGCCGCTCGCGATGCTCGCCTCGATCTGCGAGATCGAGAGCGCGCCGCTCCACACGCGCACCTCGTCGTAGTCCGCCTTGGGATCGGCATCGCCCCAGAAGTTGCGCCCGAGGGCGAACGTCTCGCGGATCAGGCTGGCCGTGGTCCATCCCATGGCCGTAAATACGTGCCCGCCGATGCGCGCGCCGGACGCATCGTGGACGTAACCTTCCACCGTCGCGCCGTTGCCGTCGCCGCGTGGCGTCACGACGATGGCGAGGTGATAGGTACCCCCTGCGGTGAGCGGGTTCTTGCCCATGAGCAGGCTCCTTTCTCCCGCTATATCTTGTTGTATTCCGTTCGGGCCGAGCGCTCCGTTCGAACCGACCACCTGGAACACGGGACCGGTGCCGCCTGTGATCTTGATCGTCGGGCTAGGGCTGTGGAACGCCGCCAGAAGGCCCTTCGTGACGGTGTTGTCCTTCCGGCCTATCGTGAACCACGCGCTGTAGTTCGTGATCTCGCGCAGCGTCGTCCACATCTCGATGGTGAACGGCGCATCGCCGGGGGGAAGGATTGCGGAGCTCTTGCCCGGGTTCAAATCAACCCACGACGTCCCCTTGTCGCCGCCGGCGAGGCTAATGGCGGTGTTGCCGTTGACGAACGTGACGGAGGTGCCGTTGTCCGTGCCGGTGATGCCGCCCACGCTGTCGGTATAGTCGCCGTTGAAGCTCCAGCGGTGGAGAAGCGTCGGCGACACGGCAGAAGCGTCGGCGGAGAGGTAGATGGTGTTGCCGTCGCGCACAAGCGTACCTGCGCAGCCGGAGACGGTGACCTGATCGAGAGAAACGCCGTCGAGCGACGAGGTGCAGGCGATGAGCGGAAATCTTCCCGTGGACGGCACGGGACACTCGACGCAGAGCGTGACAGGGCCCGTGATTCCAAGACTCGGCACCGTGAGCCGCGGCGCGGCCGCGCTGGGCTTGCCGAGGTTCAGCGCGATACCGTCGAGCACGAGGCCGTAGGGGAGAGTCGATTGTGCGAACGTGACGGTACCGCCGCCCGTCAGGCGCAGCTTGCCCGTGCCCGTGAACGCGGGAATCGTCTGGTCGTGGCCGGCGGTGTTGAAGGACGCAGGATTGCCGGTGATCTGCATCGTGCGCGTCTTGGTGTTGGAGGCGTCGAACGCCTGCACACTGAAGATGTTGGCCGCCGTTGCAACAAGCGTTCCATCGCCCCATGTGAAGACTTGCCCGTTGCCCATCCTGAAGGTTATGTTGCCCGCCGCCAGCGTTCCGCCGTTGAGGTTGAGTGTGGAGACGCCGGTGCTCACGGTCGTGCCGCCCATGTAGATCGTACCAACCGTCGCCTCGCCTCCGTTGATGGTGATCGTACCGGAGGCGGAAACGGCTACAGCATCATTCCACTGCACCGAGCTGCGCAGCACGGCATCGACCTTGAGGATGCCGCTGTTGAGCGTGAGCGTGGAAGTGTTGTTCTTGCCTATGCCGCTGCCCACGGCGAGGTAGCCAGAGCCATTGGCCGTCGAACACCAAAGCGTGCCGCCGTTGATGTTCAAGTTCCCAGGCGAGTCATTTTCAATGCCGATGAAATTACAGGTGCCATTGCTGTTTCCGCCAACCTTGAGCGACGCTCCCTCGTTGATGTTCATGGTGCCCTGATAGATGAGGATGCGGTCGGTGGAGTTTATCTGCGTCTCTGCACCGTAGTTGTACACTCCACCATTGATATTGGTGGGTACACCTGCCTCGGCGTTCATTGCCGCGCAGAGCGAGACCGCCGCGACCAGCGCGCGGAACCATGTTTTTGCTCTTGAGATTGTTTTCATCTTCGTTCTCCTCGTTTGTTAAACTGTTGTTGTTGAAATCGGGGCCGTGACAGCAAGCGTACAACAGCAAGGGCTCTTGACTGCGAGCTGGGCCATGGCTGCAAGGTTACCGGAATTTCAAGTACGTGCCGTCGGACTTGTAACTGCCTTCGAGCGACTCCATCTTGCCTTCGCCGTTGAACCGCACCTTCTCGATCCCGGCGTCGTCCTGGTTCGCGAAGGCAAACCTCGTCGCTCCGCCATCGGCCGCCACGAGCGGCGTCTCGGTGTTGCCGTTCACGATTGCCGCCGTATAGTTCATGCGCTTGGTGTTCAGCACTAGCTTCACCGTGTACTCGGTGTTATGCGCCGGCGTCACGCCCGTCAGGTCGATCCACCGCCGCGTGCCGTTCACTTGCGTATATGCCTGGAAGCAGCCGGTTTTATAGATGCGCACGCCCGCCCGGGCCTTGTCGTTGCTGATGCCGTCGTTCATGTCTTCGTTCCATGAGCCGAAGGACACCTTCATGATAATCGTCGTCCTCACGCCCTTGGACGGTTCCAGCGCCGTGAACACGTTTTCACCGTCGAACGTAATCTTGCCGTCCACGTATTCGAAGTCGTTGAGCCACGTACCCGTCAACTCCTGCATTTCCTCCCGCTCGTCGAGCCAGTGCTTGGCGTGGCTCGCCGGGGTGTCGGGGTAAAGTCCGCCGTCGCCGTAGTACGGGACTTTCGTGATTGTGGCCGTGGCGGTGTCGCCGCCCCATTCGCCGCACAGGAACGCCTTGGCCTTGACCGTGGTGGTGGAAGAGACGGTGAACGGCTCTTCGTAGAGGGCGCTTGAAGACGTCGGCTCGCTGCCGTCCGTCGTGTAGCGGATTTCGGCCGCCGCGTCCGCGCACGCGATCTCCACGGTGCGCGTCCCGATGTAGAACGACGTGCCGTCCGCAGGCGAGATGACGGGAACCGCGATTGTGGCGAGCTTCAGTTCCACGCCAGGAATGTCCTCCACGCTGCCGAGGTTGCCATCATAAGAGCCGACCGACTCCTTGTACATATCCCCGCGTATAAAGCCGGTCGAGACACACGCCGCCACGGTCAGGTTCGTGGCCGCCGCGTTGCCCGATCCGTCGCCCATGCCGATGGAATACTGCCCCGCCGGAAGGAAAAGCGCGTAGATGCCATTGGCGTCGGTCGTCGCGGTGATGCGCTCGCGGCTCGTCCGATTCAACGCCGTGACCGTGGCGTTGGCCATCACGGCGTCGGATGCGTCCTTCATGCGTCCGCTCACGATTGTGCAGTTGGGCGTCCCCTGCGGATAGATGTTGTAGATGATGGTTTGGATGGCGGTGTAATTGGCACCCGCCTGCGAGAGATCCGGCGGATTGTACCAGGCGTCGGACGACCCCTCCCAGCCAAAGTTGAAGTGGACGTAGAGCGTGTCGCCCTGATAGCCGTAGCCGTCCGCGACGATGGCGTGCCCCGGAACGCTCACGGCGACGGGCAGCTTCGCGTCAAGACTCGCGAGGATTCCGCGCTTCCATTCGTCTTCGGACGGAGAGTATTTGCATGCGGCGTTGGCGTAGCCGAACTGGTCCGTAAAGCGCAGGTAGAGCGCGCTGATTCTCGAAGCGCTGCCGCTCGTGGAGTAATCCATGTAAACGGAGATTCCAATATCGCGCAGCAGCTTTCCAATGGCCTGTTTGTTCGCGGTGGAAGAGGTAGCGCCCATGTTGTTCCAGTCGTACGTTCCGCCGAACGGCACGCCATCCCACTGTTCGTAATTCGAACTGCCCGCCGGCTTCTGGTAGCCGAGCTGCGCGGTGTAGAGGTTGTTCGTATAGTCCTTGAGCAGGGTGACGCTGGACTGCGGCCACTGGTGGTAGTACATGATCTGTCCGCCCGCCGTCGCCACGCAGCCGCAGACGAAGCGGTAGTTGGCGTCGGTATCTACCGTGGGCGTGTAGTAGTTGTACGCCACGCGAGGGTATGAGTGATGTCCCTGGCTCCATGCAGTCGTAAGCAGCTTGCCCACGCGCAGGTCGCCGGGGTTGGTGGTGATTCGGCCCGCCTGGAGCCGCGTCCCGCCCTTCGCCGCCGCCACCATGAGCTCCGCCCACTTCGTCGCCTTGCCGCTGGGAGCGGCCGCGAGGCGCCGGCCGCCGGTAGAAGTGCTAGAGGAGCTAGATGTGCTAGATGCGCTAGAGGCCGCAGCCACGTCGATGGGCAACATCGCCAGAAGCGGGTTCTGCGTCACGTCGTCCACCCACGTGCCGGTCTTCGAGTAGGCGATCACCGGCTCGAGCTCCGTATCGCCCGAGGTCACGACGAAACCGCCGCCATCAAGGCTCACCACGTAGAACTTGCCTTTGCCGTCCTGGCCGGTGTAT
>CACWIW010000048.1 GCA_902761035.1 uncultured bacterium
GTAGCCATCGTGGTCCTCGCACCACACGGCGAACCCGTTGTCCTCCGCGATGATGATGCGGACGGCATTGAAGCCGATTGACTCCGCGAGCGCGAGCTCACGCTCCATCTCCTCGAAGCGCCGTTCGCTGTCCCACACCTGCCACATGTCATAGCGGTTCGCCGCGCTCGCGGGCATGTAGTTGCAGCCGCGTATCCACGGCTGGGCGTTGTACCACTCCCACGCCTTTTCCTTCGACCACGGGCCGGTACGCGGCGCTGCGAGCGCCGCCATCGCTATAACTGCCGTCATCATTGCAAAAAACAATCTCTTCATTGCTTCTCCTATTTTGGGTTTCAATATTTACGCTATCCTACAGTAGTCCCGTCTGCGAAACGCATTCAATTTTCTTTGAAGCGAGAACCATCAGGAACGAGGATGCGCATGCGAGGGCAAGGACGAGGAGGAAGTAGCGGAACGCGCGCTTCATGACCTCGCTCTCGCGCCCCGCGAGCCCCGTAGCCGCGCAGCCGAGGATGATCGACTGGGGACAGATTACCTTTCCGATCCCCGCCCCCATGATGTTCGACGCGGCGAACACGAGCTGTTCGGCCTCCGTCGTCCCTATCGACGCCTGCAACGAGCCGAAGAGCACGTTCGAGCTCGTCCCGGAACCCGTAACGAACCCACCGAGCGCACCCACGACAGGCGACACGGCCGGATACCACTTCCCTGTCGCCGCGACAAGTCCGTTGGCGAGGTCCTGCGTCATCCCCGCCGCGCCCATCGTCTTGCCCAGCGCGAGGACAAGGCAGATCGTGCCGATCGCCGGGGCGTACTTGAGCGCAGTCTTGCCGGCAAGCGTGACAAGCCGCGCCGGACGCACCCCCTGGCAGAGTCCGCCGACGAACGCCGCCGCAAGGATCACGAACCCCGGCGAGACCTTCCAGCGCGCCGGAAGAAATGCGGACGCGCCGAGTGCGGCGACGACGATCGCGAACGGACACCACGCCCGTCTCTGCCGCTGCATGTCGATCCGCGAATGGTCGCCCATGAGCGCAAGCACGAACAGCGTCGCGACGCTGCCTGCGATGTTCGGCAGTTCGCAACCCGCCCATGCGGCGAGCGAGAGCCACGGGACGATGAATGACGCGGCGGCGACGAGCGCGAGCCACCAGCGTTCGCGAAGTCCGCGCAGGCCGTCGGTTATGAAGAGTATCAGAAACGGGGAGGCGAACGCCACCGCAAGCTGGACGAATCCGATGGCGGACGCGAGCCGCCCCGCGTCGAGCCCTGTCTCCGAGGCGAGGACGAATGTCGGGACGCCGACGGATGCAAACGCAGTCGGCGTCGTGTTGGCGACGAGGCAGCAGAGAATCGCCTTGAGCGGATCGAATCCGACGCCCATCATGATGGCGCACGGAATCGCCACCGCCGTCCCGAAGCCAGCCATGCCCTCCATGAAGTTCCCGAACCCCCACGCGATGAGAAGCGCAAGATAGCGCTTGTCGCCGGAAAGCGAAGAAAGCCCGCTCTTGATCTCCTCCTCCGCGCCGGACTCCACGACGACAGCGTAGGTGAAGAGCGCCGCAACGATGATGAGCCCGATCGGGAAGAGTCCCGTCGAAGCGCCCTTGAGCGAGCAGGTCGCGATGTCTCCGAGCGTCACGCCCCGCACGGCGAAGGCCTCAGCCGCGCACACCGTGAAAGCGGCGAGCGCGGCCTTCCACGCCGGAAGTTTCAGCCCGACGAGCGCGATGACGAGCACCGCAACAGGAATGCTGGAAAGGACGATTTGCAAGATCTTATTTCTCAGACATCACGAAATTGACGATCTTGCCCGTCTTGTTCGGATCGACGCCGTGGGGATGGTGTCCGAAGCCGCCGCGCTTGTCGACACCGATCCGCCCTCCAGCCGCCTTGAAACGCGTAATGAACAGCTCCGCGTTCAACGCCGGCGGTACGGTCTGGTCTTGTCCGCCGTAAAGAAGAAGCACCGGGATGCCGGCCTTCGCGATCGGCTCAGCCATGTTCACGGGCATACACGGATCGTTCGTCCATTTGCCGTCGGCAGGCAGCCTCGCAGCCCATGGCCCAATCAGCCCCGCAGTCTGCTGGACGTTCACCTTTGTGCCAAACCCGTCGAAATTCAAGAGCGGCGCATCAAGGTAGATGCGACGCACGTTCTGCGGGTAGGTGGCTGCGTAGCGCGTGGAGAAGAAACCGCCCCAGCTCATGCCGACGAGGTTCGCCTTGGGCGCAAAGCCAAGTTCCTTCACGAGGAAGTCCTGGAAAGCCGCGCACGCCTTGAGGCCGCTCTCGTCCATGCGCGTGTTGAACACGTCGATCGTCACGTGGTGGTAGCCCTTTCCGAGCAGGTCCGGGACGCCCGTGCGGTCCACGAACGCCTCCGCCCACTGCATCGTCCAGGTCCAGGGCATGCCCTTCGCCGGCGTGACGGACGGCTCCACCACCCAGGCCTTTCGTCCATTGAAGTTGAACTTCGTGCGACGGTAGCCGTACCAGACGTCCGATCCGGTGATCTTGCAGGTCTTCGCGATCTTCGCCCGCAAGAACATCCCCTCGCTTACCTCTTTCTGCGGCGCATCGCCAGCCGCCATAACGTTCGTTACCCCCGCCAGCGCAATGGCGGCTACCATTAACTTTCTTGTCATTTTCTTCTTGCTCCTTTTTGAATACGTGTTTTTGAATAATACCATAAGACAGCACCACCCGTCATTGTCTGACGGCATTACTGTTGTGCCACCTCGAACCTGTTGAGACCGGGGCGAAGCGCGTGGCGCGCATTGTCAGCGACGAACGTCCCTTCGCAGCCGTACGGACACAGTACCCACACGATGCGACGTCCGCCTTTCGACTCCACCTTCACCCACAGCGTTCCGTACAGCGTCTCGGTGTACGCGGAGAAGTTCGGCAATGTATCCGAGAGCAGCGGCGCGACGGTGATCTTGTTCCCGTTGATCTCGAAGCCGGCGAAGCCGTGGAAGAGCGCGCCGGCGGGGCCGGTGTAGCATGTGTGGATCATGCTGCCGCGCGACGAGTGTCCGTACCACCAGTCCTCGGGAATCGTGTTGTACCCCTCGTCCGCGAAGTAGAGGAAGCCGGGCGCCTCGCGGCGGCGGAAGGTGCGCAGCGCGAGTTCGCGTCCGCGCCGGGTCGCGCAGAGCAGACGCAGGATCGGCATGTAGCTCGGGCTGCCGCCATCGATGTAGCCCTTCCACTCCACAATGTCCTGCATCGCCTTCTCCGTCTCGGCGCGGTGTCCGCCCGCATCCGCCGCGCCGCCCAGGAGCGCGATCGCCTGGTAGCGCGCATCCTCCGAAACGTACAGCCCGTTCTTGTACCACTCGCGGTCGATCGCCTTCACGAGCGCGGCGTGGCGGCGCTCCAGCTCCGCCCGGCGCGCGGGATCCGTGATGAGTCCGTCGATCCCGAGCGCGCGCTTGATGGCCCACGCATACGCACAGTTGTTGAAGAACATGCCCTCCACGGTGTGGCCCCAGTCGCCGGAGGCATGCTTCGTCTTGTGGATTTCAGGATAGAGCCAGTCACCGAGGCAATCGCCCTTCTTCGGCTCATACTGCGCGAGGATGCCGTCCGGGCGCACATACGAGTTGAGGTAGTCGAGCCACTTGTCGATCACGGGGCGCATGATGCCCTTCAAGCGCGCGTCGGGATAGCGCTGGCAGTACTCCGCGAGCGCATACACGGGGAAGTTGCTCCAGAACGTGCCGCCCCAGCCGTAGCCGTTCGGCGACACGTGCGGGATGCTGCCGTCGGGACGCTGGCTCGACGCCCATTTGAGCAGGTAGGCGTAGTAGTACGCCGCGCTGTCGAACTGCGGCATCCCGTCGCCCCACATCGCGGAAAGGCTCGCCTCGCCGTAGCCGAGGCGTTCTCGGTGCGGACAATCCACCGTCACGCCGCCCATCGTCGTGGCGATGAACGTGTTGCGGTCGAGCGCGAGAATCGTTTCCAGGTCGCGGTCGCCCTTGAACCCGCCATGGATGCGTCCACAGCAACCGATCACGATCCCCGTCACGTCGTCAAGGCCTGGCTTCTCGCAGCCCGTAAGATAGAAGAACCTGCCGGATTGCGTATTCATCCTGTTCTCGAAAACACCACACACGGTAGGGCGTGTCGCCCCGCGACCGCCGCCATCGCCGCCACAGAACTCAAACTCCGCGATCTGCCCGAACACGCACTCGTCAACGAACGTGTCGCTCGCCGTCATCCGCGCGACCGAGCCCTTCTTTCCCGTGAGCTTGAGGCGCATGATACCGGAGAACGCCTCGCCCATGTCGATCTTCCACTTGCCCGGCGTCGCCGTCTCTTCGATTGAGACGGGCCTGATCTCGCGAATCGCGTAGTCACGTTCGGAGACGTCGCAGGTGACGGTGAACGCAGGCCCCGTGCGCACCACACCGCGCGCGTGGCGCGTCTCGCGCTCCACGTCGCAGAGATGTTCAATGCCGCGTCTGCTTCCGTTGCAGTTGTAGCACAAAGGCCCGTACGAGCGGTCCGCGCTGAGCGAAACGTCCCACGGCTCGGCGGAGTCGATTGTCATGACACCCTCCGAAGTCACGGCGCGTCCGTCCACGCTCAGACACGACTCCTTCTCCTTGCACTGGCCCAAGGCTGCCCAGCCGTCGTGCATATAGACCTTGAACTCGTTCTCGCCGTCCTTCACGAGATCCGTCACATCGTAGGTTGTGGCAAGAAGGATGCCGTCCTCAACGTGGCTCCGGTTCGGACCAAAACAGTCGCTCGCCGGCTTGCCGTTCACGTAGAGCCTGTGCGATCCGAGTGACGTGAGCGCAATGATTACGCTCTTCGCGCCTTTCAGCGTCACCTTCTTCCGCGCGATCCAGTATTCCTTCTGGTCATGTTTCCACGGCGGCTTGAAGAACGGCTTCGTCCATTTCTCAATTCCACTCACAAAAGTTCCAACCGCCACCCCCGGTAGGGCGCGATCACCGAGCGCGCCGCCACCACCCGGTAGGGCGCGCTCGCCGAGCGCGCCGCAATCCTCCACGCTCCAACAAAAACGCGTAAAAGGCTTCAACGCCATTTTCGGCACGTACAGATGCTCTCTCGTCTTGAACTCTGCCACCACACTTGAACGGGCGTCTTGCCCGTTGCACTCCCACACCTTGAACATCCACGCCTCCGGTCTCTCGCCCGCCCACTTCCAGAAGAATCGCGGCGTCACCACGCCCATCGGCTCGGTCAGGTATTCACACCGCAGATCATATACCCCCTGCGCGGGCGCCGTCCAGACCAGGCGCGGATTTTTCACGTCGCGCGCTTCGCCCACCTTGTTCAGTCCCGGCTTCAAGGCAGACGTGACCTCGCGCCTGAAACCGTCACCTACAAAGAAGAGCCGTCCCGGAGGAACTGTTCTCCCAAGATTGAACAACAACTCCGTGGTGCAAGACCTCTTCAGCGGCTTCTGCCTGGCAATGCCATCTGCGCCGAACCGCATCCACGGCATCGCGCCGTACGTTCCCGCGCTCTTCGCGCGCTTGAACGTCTTGCCGTCAAGCGACGCCTCCCATGACTTGTCGTTCGTGAAGACGCGCATCTTCTTCCCTCCCACGATCATGTCGAGGGACGCGATGAACCCCGCATCTCCGGGAATGAAATTGTCGCACGTCGCCTCAAGTACGTTACGTCCCTTCACGAGTTTGGAGCGCACATCAGCCTTTGACAGCTTCATCCACGAGGACGAGTTCGTCTCTTGCCTGCCGACAACCTGCCCGTTCAAACGCACCTCGCCGCCGTTGTCGAGCGAGAACGTGAGCGTCGCAACATCGACAGCCGCGCTTTCTGGAATGTCGAATGACGTGCGCAGCGTGGCCACCGCCTTCTGTTTCATGGCATCTGGATGCCAGATCCACGCCGCGCTCGCGAACGCAGCGCCGCCGTCCTTCTCGATCACTTCGCGCCGCATGATGCGCGCCGGCTGTTCGCGGCCCACGATTTCGGGAAGGCGCATGGGAATGGACGTGAGACGAGAGACGTGAGACGAGCTTTTCTGGTCGCTCGGCCACGCCAGAAACAGCGTCTCGCCCGGCGCGAACGTAAGAAAGATCTTCCCATTCTCAACGAAGGGACGTTCCGCCGTTTCACCGTTCGGGTACCGTACCTCCGCCGCCTCGGCTTTCAAGCCGTCGCCCGGCACAACGACGATTTCACGCGCGTGCGTTCCGCTCTTCTCCGTGAACTGGTAGATCCGGTCGCCGTCCTTGTCGGCGCGCTCAATGCTGAACGCCGCCGCGTCGATCGGGGAAAGCCCCTCGAATGAAATGCCGTCCACGGCGGCCGCACACGCGGCGACGGACAGTACACATGCAAGAACAGGAATAAGTATGTTCTTCATAATTCTTTGAATCCTTTCTAATTGACAAATTTCACTACCACACTTTCCGCACGGGGATACCGGCGGCCGCGAGCTCTTCTTTGATCTGGGCGATTGTCCAGTCGCCTGTATGAATCATCCCCGCGACGATCGCCGCATCGGCGTGCGCGAGATTGAAGGCGTCCGCGAGGTGCGACGGCTGCCCCGCCCCGCCCGAAGCGACCACGGGCACCGGCACCGCCTCCGCGATGAGCTTCGTGATCGTCAGCTCGAAACCCGCGCGCGTGCCGTCCGCGTCCACGCTGTTCACCACGATCTCGCCCGCGCCAAGGTCCACGGCGCGTTTCGCCCACTCCACGGCGTCCATCCCCGTGAACTCGCGGAAACCGCGCGTGGTGATCTCGTAGCCGCTCGGACACTTCGGGTTGTCGCTCTTGACGGGATCCATGCCCAGCACCACGCACTGCGCGCCGAACTCGCGTGCGCCGTCCGCAATGATCTGCGGGTTGCGCACGGCGAGGGAATTGACGCTCACCTTCTCCGCGCCCGCGAGAATCACACGCTCCATGTCGCCCACATCCGACACGCCCCCGCCCACGGCGAACGGGATGCGGATCGACTCCGCCACCGCCGCCACCATGCCGATGTCCGTCGGACGCCGCTCCGCGGACGCCGTGATGTCGTAGAACACGAGCTCGTCCGCGCCGCCGTTCGAATACGCGACCGCCATCTCAACGGGATCGCCGAGGTCAATGTTGTTCTTGAACTTGACGCCCTTCGTGACGCGTCCGTCGCGCACGTCGAGACACGGAATGATGCGTTTCGTCAACATGCCAACCATCCTTTCAGCAGCTCGAGTCCCACGCGTCCCGATTTTTCGGGATGGAACTGGCATGCCCACATCCGGCCCTGCTTGACCATCGAGGTGAACTCGATTCCGGCGTATTCGGTTTTGCCGAACGTCCACGGTCCCAGTTCCGCGTAGTAGCTGTGCACGAAATAGTATTCAACACCGTCATCCGAATTGCGGCGGTCGCGGGGCGACCGCCCTACCGGTAGTGCGGTCGCCCCGCGACCGCCGTTGACCAGAACCTGGTTCCAGCCGATTTCTGGCACTTTGCAGCCGGGCACGGATGGGAACTTCCGTACCTGACCCGGCAGCACGCCGAGCGTATCAACGCCGCCATCCTCTTCGCTGTGCGCGAAAAGAATCTGCATTCCGAGGCAGATGCCGAGGAACGGACGCCCGTCCGTCGCCACCTCCTTCACGGCATCGACAAGGCCGAGGTCGTGCAGGTTGTCCATCGCGCTCCGCGCGGCCCCCACGCCGGGAAACACCACGCGCGACGCGGCGCGTACCTTGGCGGGGTCGTTCGTCACCTCCACCGACTCGCCGAGGGCGGCGAACGCGAGCTTCACGCTCGTCAGGTTGCCGGCCCGGTAGTCAACAATCACGGTCATAGTGAACCTTCACTTCTTTACGGGTTTGTCCGCCGCAAGCGCGAGGAGCTCGCGCGCGTGTTGCGCGACGACGCTCGTGAGGGACGCCCCGCCGAGCATGCGCGCAATCTCGGCGACGCGGTCGTCGCCCTCCAGCACGCGGATCGCGGTGCGCGTGCGGCCGCCGGAGACGGTCTTCGCCACGGCGAGGTGTCGGTCGCCCCACACCGCGCTCTGCGGCAGGTGGGTGATCGCGATCACCTGGTGGTGTCGGCTCACGGCGCGCAGACGCTCGCCCACGGCGCGTCCCACTTCGCCGCCGATGTTGGAGTCGATCTCGTCGAACACGAGCACGGGAATCGCGTCGTGTTCGGCGCTCACGGCCTTCACCGCGAGCATCACGCGCGCGATCTCGCCCGTGGAGGCGATGTCGCGAAGCGGACGCGGCGGCTCGCCGGGGTTCGGCTCGAAGCGGAACTCAACTGCGTCGCAGCCGCTCGCATCCGGCGCACGCGCCGTAAGGGCCGCGCCGAATCCGGCCTTGAGGAAGCCGAGGCCGTGCAGTTCCTTCGTGACGGCCTTCGCGAAGCGCTCCGACGCCTTCCGGCGCGCGGCGCCAAGCGTGGCGCCCGCCTTCGCGACGGCTGCTTCGGCGGCGGCGACGGCGTCCGTCAGTTCGCGGATGCGTCCGTCGCGCCCTTCCAGGTCCGCGAGACGCGCCGCGCGCGCGTCGCGCAACTCGAGGAGCGCGGGAACCGTCGGGCAATTGTACTTGCGCTTGAGGCGCTGGACGAGCGAAAGGCGGTCGTCGAGCGCCTGGAGCGTCTCGGGGTCCGCGTCGAGGCGGCTCACGGAGTCTTCCACGCTGCGCGCGAGCTCCTGCACGCGCACGGCGACGGACTCCAGTTCCTCGCGCCACTCCTGCGCGGGCTCATGGTACTTCGCCATCTCGGCAAGACGCGCCCCGGCGGATGCGAGGGCGTTGGCGGCGGAGGCGTCGTCGTCGCCGGAGAGCGCGGACGTGACGGCGTTTGCGCAGTCAAGGATCTCGGCCGCGTGCGCCGCCGCCGCGTGGCGGGCGGGAAGCTCCGTCTCGTCCTCTTCGCAGAGGTTGGCCGCATCGAGTTCGTCCACCGCATAGCGGAGGCGCTCGCATTCCTCGGCGAAATCGCCGGCGTCGCCCTGAAGCGCGTCGAGCTCGGTGCGGAGGTCGCAGAGGTTGCGCCAGGCCGCCGCATAGGGGGCAAGGTCGACCTTGCCGTAGGCGTCCAGAAGGCGGCGCTGGAAAGACTCTTCGAGAAGCGACTGGTGGTCGTTCGGGCCGTGGACGTCCACGAGGAGGCGTCCGAGCGCGCGCAGGGTCTGCACGGTCGAGGCGGCGTCGTTCACGTGGACGCGTCCGCCGCCGGTTGCCGACACGGTGCGCCGCACAATAAGCGCGCCGTCCTCACAGGGCGGGAGCCCCGCGTCGTCGAGAATGCGCGCCACGTCGGCGCAGACCTGCGCGTCCGTGAGCGTAAACTCCGCCTCCACGCGCGCCTCCTTCGCGCCATCGCGCACCGTGGAGGCGTCCGCCCGCGCGCCGAGCACGAGCTCAAGCGCGCCCATGAGGACGCTCTTGCCCGCACCGGTTTCGCCGGTGATGATGTTCAGTCCCTCGCCGAACGCGACGTCCGCCGATTCGACGATGGCCAAGTTACGAACTGTGAGACGGGTTAACACCGTTTGGATGTTCCTTCTGTGATTTGGACGGTGGCTATTATACCATAATTCCGCCGTTACCGTGGACCCGGAGGGTACAGAAAGAAGTTAGAGACAAAGGTTACGACACACCACCGTAACCGTCCTTTCCGTCTGCGCAACGGCATACGATTCCACCCCGTCGCCAAAGAACATCAGCCTCTTTCTTAATCCAAAACAAGAAAGGCTAAAACAAATTAAACTAAAGATCGATTGGGAGGTGCTTGGAAAGGCGCTGTGGAACACGTTGAATCCGATTGCGCCCCGTGCAGCACGGAGATAGGGCGAACCTTCCGAGTGAGCCGTGGCGGGTCAACCGGACGTGGCGCATGTCATACATGGGGTGTTGGGGTGTACCATGAAACGGCATCGCTCGCGAGATCTAACCCCAAAAGAAACTCGCGGAAAGGACCATTTTTCGCGGTTGATACGCAGTCGATGCCGGCGAGCGGAAGGTTTTCCGAGGCGAGTTCATGCCGCACGTGGTTGATGGCGAAGTGCTCCAGCGTACGCCCCATCGCGCGGCAGCTCATCACGAAGTCGGTCACGCGCGCCGTGGCGCAATCGTAGATTACGTAGCATACAAGCCCCATCTCCCCGAGGGCATCGCCCGCGCGGAACGTCCATACGCGGTGCGCCGGGTCGGCGACGAGCGCCGCCATCTCCTCGGCCGTGCGGCGGATTGTCGTGGCGTTGAACTGGTTTGTCTTCCCCGCCATCTGCGCTAGACGCGGCACGTCCTCCATGGTTGCACGCGCGGCCTTCACCGTGAGGTGCAGCCCCTTCAAATAGTCCTGCACGGTCGGCAGCGTACGCGCGAACGCGCGCCGGGCCGCCTCCGCCTGGTACATCTCCGTGCGTGTGCGGTCTTCCGCCGTGCCACCAACGGACGCGAAGAAATATTGTTCGAGACGGCGGAGGAACTGCGCGGGATTCGCCAGATCCGCCGGAAACGGCGGCACTGCGACCTCCGGCAAATGTGCCTTCATCTGCGCGCGCTCGTGCGGGTTGTCGTCCACGAACACAACCGAATCCGGCGCGAGGTTGAGTTCTCGGCAGGCATCCAACAGGTTGCCCGCCTTCGGCGACCAGTTCACGCGCGTTGCGGCGAAATCGTCAAGCGAAAGCGGCATGTCTGCGCGCGCAAGCGCAACGGCAAGAGGCGCACGCCCTTCCCCGACGGGATCGTTCTTGGACAGAAGCACAAGCAACACGCCGCGCGCCTTGAGCGCAAGAAGCCCCTTCTGAAAATCGACGTAGGGCGACACAGCGGCTGGGCCGTCCTCCGAGACGATGCCGTTCCAGAGCGTGTTGTCCGCGTCGACGGCGAGGATTTTTTTCGATACGGTCGCGACGGGGCGCGCCCCTCCCGTTGAAGTAACGAAGAAGAACTCGTCCTCTATTGCCTTGAGGCCAGCGAGGGAAAAAGGCATGGATGCCAATTTGCGCATACGCTCGTCCCAGAAGCCGGACGTTTCGGCGGCAAGGGCCGCGAGGTCTGGTACCACAACGTGCGCGGGGGCAAGGGCATTGAGAAGTTTTTGGTCGGGTAGAGTTGCACCACCGTCCATCACTAGCAGCGCGGCGTCGGGCGCGAACGCATGGAGTCCGCTCGCAGGATCAAGCACCTCCTGACGCCAGGTATCAAAGCCGGAGGGTACGTACACCTCGTGTCCCGCGCGACGGAAATCCTGCGCGAGGAAATCGAGCGTGACGTTTCCGAGGAGCGCGATTTTCACAGCTCGAGCACGCCCCTTTCACAGGTGGGGGAAAGCTCAACGAATGCGGCAGCGGCGGAAAGGCCAGCGCCGAATCCGGCAAGGAGAGCGAGTGGGGGGGGCGTGCGGCGGTCGCGGGGCGACCGCCCTACCGTGCTGCCGGCAGCTAGGGTGAGGGGGACGGAGCAGGAGCCGGGGTTGGCGTAGAGCTCGCCGCTGGTGAGCAAATGGTCTGAAAGGTTGAGAGCTTTTGCGAGCTGGCGCACCATGTACATGTTGGCTTGGTGCGGTACGAAGAAATCGGGCATTCCCGTTTCGGCTAGGAACGAACGCAGGAACTCGGTCACGGGGCCCGCCACGAAACGGAATACTCCGAAGCCGTCCATGCGGATCTTGCCATCCGCGCCGCAGCGCAACACGTCCGCGCCCGCGCCGTCCGTGCGGAACGCGAAACGGGCGGGTCCGCCCGTCGCCGAGACGCGCGTGGCGGTGGCGGCGTCGCCCATCACGGCGAGCGTGTTGGGGTCGGAGGCGTCCACGTATGCACTCTGGACGTCGCCGTCGACGAGCAATACCTGCTTGCCAGTGGCGGACGCGAGCTGTCCCGCGACGAAGAGCCCGTAGGGATATCCGCTGCAGGCGAGCCCCACGTCTAACGCTGCGACATCCTGCGGCAGACCAAGCGCGTGCTGGAGGCGGATCGCGAGCGCGGGGAATCGTTCGGGCTGCGAGAACGTGACTGCAACCACGCCGCCAATTTCAGACGGCTCCACGCCCGCGAGCGCGCGACGTGCCGCAGGGAGGACGAGGTCGAACACGCCCTGTCCCTCGGCTGCCACGCGGCGCGTTGTGAAACCTGTCGCCTTCACTATGCTTTCCGCTTTCGCCGGTCCCACAAGTTCGGAGAGGAGCGCAAGGTTGTCGACCGCGCGCGCGGGCACGCAGCCAAATACTGATTCAATCGTGAGTGCCGGCAGTTCGATCATGGCGTGACAGGACGCAGGGTGTAGGAATATCCGTGGCGGTGATTCTTGAAGTCGATGTCGCCGTTCGCCTGGCGCACGATTTCAGCCACAAGCGTGTCGCCCGCGCTGATACGGCGCATCGTGCCGTCGTCATCCACGCGCAAGGCAGGGGCGACGACGTGGCGAAGCGTCTCGGCGTCGAGATTGACGTAGGCTAGGTCCGCGAGCGCGTACTCGGGCTCGAACACACGCGGCACCTGGGCCGCGCGTTCGCACATGACAGTGTGCGGCTTCGTGAGCGTGATTGTGAGTAGACGCAATTGCGGTGCGAGGAAGACGACCGTCAGCTTTTCGCCATCGCCCTTCAACACGCACTGCGCGGAAAACACCTGGTCTTTCCACGACCCGTTCGCCGCCTGCACGCGCGTACCCCTGAACTTGAGCAGCGCCTCGACAAGCGGCGTTGTCTCAAGCTGCACGCCATCGGCCACGCGCACGGACACGGGGTTCTCGCGCACGAGCGTCGTGGAGCAGCCGGCGAACAACACCGCCGCAAGCAGCAGGAAGGCAGCCTTCATGCAAATCACGCGCGGACGGCTACAGCTCGCGGATCTTGATGTTGCGGAAGGAGACGGTAGAGTCCGTGTGGTCCTGCAGCTTGATGCGGCCCGTCGGCGCCTCGCCCCAGTGTTCACCGGGCTTCTGTTCCTTGACGTACTTCGACTTCGCCACGATTGCGCGGAACTCCTCGCTGCCGCGCTCGTACTCTAGGACCTTGTGTCCGTTAAGCCAGTGCTCCACATGCGTGCCCTTCGACACGATCTTCGCGGTGTTCCACTCGCCGAGCGGCTTGACGTACGGCTCGGCGTTGGCGGGGATCATGTCGTAGAGCGAGGCCACGCGGCGGCACTTGCCGTCGCGTCCCTTCGTTGAGTCGGGATGGGCCTCGTGGAGGATCTGGTACTCCTCGCACGTCCCCTTGAACAGCTTCTGGTTGTAGAAGTACTTGATTCCGCTGTTCGCCGCCTTCGTGAGGCGGAAGTCGACGGACAGCTCGAAGTCGCGGTAGTCCTTCGCGGTCACGAGGTCGCCACCGCCGCCAAGCGCGGCCTGTTCCTTCGGGAGCTTCTTGCCACGCACGCCGCAGCGGGGCAGCACGGTGAGGACACCGTCCTCGATCTTCCAGCCCTTCGTGGGCGGAGTCTTGCAGCCGTTCTTCTCGCCGACCCATCCGTCGAGCGTCTTGCCGTCCCAGAGGAGCTGCCAGCCGGCGGCCTTTTCCGCCGCAGAGAGCGTGTTGGGCGCGACAGGGGCTTCACATGCGCCGCCCGTGCAGCAGTTCGCGCCTACACCCGCGAACGCACCTGCAGCTGCCAACAAGATGATTGTTTTTTTCATGATTATTCCTTTCTTGGAGTGGTTTTAGCCACAAAGAGCACAAAGAACACAAAATCTTCTTTCTATGAAATCTCTTGGCACCAGATAATCTTTGTGATCTTTGTGTACTTTGTGGCAAATTGGATAAACAGAATAGTTATCTATTGAGGAGGTCCTTCGTCTCGCGGATGAGCGCGGTGAAGTCGCCGGGCTTCTTGTTGAGCGCGGCCTTGAGGTCGTACTTCGCGGCGAGGGCGGCGAGTTCCTCCTTGCGCTCGCCCGCACGCTTGAGGATGTTGAACTTCTCGGCCTGCTGGATGCCGTTGAAGAGTTCGAGAAAGCGCATCGAAGGCGAGCCGTCGGGGTAGACGAGGAACGTGTCGCCGCTGCGCCAGCTGCCGTAGGACGCGTCCTTGCAGGCGTCGCGCGGCCAGCTGTTGTACGCCCAGCGGAGGATGCCGTCGAGGCCGCACGCCGCCGGGTAGAACCCGCACCAGAACGCCTCGTCGAGCTCGGAGTCCATGAACGTGTTGGGCTTCCCGGGGCCGCAGCAGATGTAGTAGGTCGTCACCTTCCCCTCCTTCTGGCGCTGCGGCACCTCGGCGAGGAAGTCGGGGTTGACGTGGCCGAGCGACTGCGAGTAGCTGTCGATGGAGATGCCCTTGAACTCGGACGGCTTGCGGTTGCCGGCCATGGCGATCTTGAGCCCGGGGGCCTTCTCGTGCATGAAATCGACCGTGTTGCGCAGGTCCTCCGGCGAGCGCTCGTCGAGGGAGATGTAGGTGTCGTTGAACCAGCCGTTGCGCTTCAGGTGGTTGGCGAAGTCGGTGAGGAACGAGCCCCAGTAGTCCTTGAAGAACTCGGTGCCCGGCCGCGCCTCGGCCTTGTGCATCTTGCCGTCCTCGTCGAGCCAGCTCACCTTGTAGCCCCACGGGCACATCGTGTAGCAGGCGATGTGCGGGCCGAGGCCGCAGTAGCGGCCGAACAGGACGTAGTTGTCGAAGAGCTTGAAGTCGTGCGACCAGGAGCCGTCCGCGTGGCGCACCGTCTCGACCATCGGACGGTACCCATCGTAGCACTGGTGGTTCCACGGCAGGTCCACGAGCGTGACGGTGAGCGTCTTCTGCCCGGCGGCGGCGAGCATCTTCCAGAGCGGCTCCATTTTCTCGTAATGCGCCTGGGAGAACGGCTCCACGCCCGCCGCGCGCGCGACGGCCCACGGGTGCTGCCAGAGGTCGAGGTAGTACTTCCACTCCTTCGCGGGCGGCAGCACGCGGCCGACCACGCGCACCTTGAGGTCGTCGAAATCGTAGGTGCCCGGCTGGGCGTCCGCGTCGACCGTGACGGAGACGACGCGCTTCACGCTGTTGCCGATCGCGCCCACGCCCCACCGCACGCGGTCCGGCACGGACGCGTAGTCGAACGCGCCCACCTTCGTGACGAACTTGACGTTGAGCGCCACGCCCGTCCTCACGTGAATGCCCTTCGTCGCGGACGCCTTCTTGGAGAAAGGCTGGCTGTCCGACACGTACCTGACCTTCTCGCCCGGCGGCACCCAGGCCGTCACGGTCTCGCCGCGCCAGGCGGCGATTTCAAGCGCACCGCACGCGAGCGCCGCGCACCCGCATCCAAGCAACATCAGTTTCTTCATGTTCGTTTCCCTTCGTTGAAGTTGGTAGTTGGTAGTTGGTAGAACCTTACAGCTTTTCCAGAATGCCGCGGATCGAGCGCTCGCGCGCCTCGATCGCCTCGCAGAGGCGGAACTGCACGCGCGCGCGGTTGAGGTTCTGGCCGGGCTGGCGCACCTTGAAGTAGACGTCGCCCGCAAGGTAGTCCTGGAAGAAGCGGAGCCCTAGCTCGAACGGCACGAGGCGTATCGCGTCGTAGAGGTATGCGCGGTCTGCGTCCGTGAGGAACGCGCCGGCCTCCGCCATATAGCCTTTGCAGAACGCAGCGAAAAGATTTTCGTCGAACGTCACCTTGCCGAGGTTCAGCTCCTCCTCGCCGGCGGGGTTGCAGAGCGAGCGGATGGCGTCGCCGACGTCGATGTGCGCGAGACCGGGCGAGACGGTGTCGAGGTCGATCATGGCCGTGCCCTTCCCGGTGAAATCGTCGATCATGATGTTGTTCACCTTCGGGTCGCCGTGGAACATGCGGCGTTTCAGCTCGCCACTCGCCTCCGCCTTCTCGAGGCAGAGTGCGAAGTCGCGCCTATCCTCGATGAACTTCGCGAGACGGCGCGCCTCCATGGATGCGGACAGGAGTTCTTTGGCGCTGGCGCTTTTATCAAGCGTCTCGTCGTAGTGGCGCAGGTAGCCACTCGTGATGTGGAAGCCCGGTAACGGATCCGTGACCGTGGCGGGGTCCATGTCCGAGACGAGGTAGTGGAAATGTCCGAGCGTAGCGCCGCACTCAAGCACGTGCTCGGGACTCTGCGCCGTGTCGAAGGCGTGGGCGGAGAGGATGCGCGTGATCACGCGCCACACTTCCCCGTGGTCGTCCGTCACGTAATCCGCGCCTTCCTTGGTCTTGACGATGCGCGGCATCTGCCACACGCGGTCGTCGCGTCCGGCTGCTGCGTCCGCCTCCAGCTTCTCGTGGCAGTGGAGGGTGATGTTGTGCATGTTCCGCATGATGGTCTCGGGCTGCGTGAACACAGTCCGGTTGACCTTCTGGACTATCACCTGCGTTTCGGTGAACGTGTTGCGGAAAACGGCGAGGAACGTGTCGTTGATGTTTCCGTTGCCGAACGGGACAATCGTGACGAGGCGTCCCTTGACGTTGAACTGATTGACGAGTGGGGCGAGTTCCATACTTTTTGTCTCCTTTTAGTTGAGGGGTTTCATGTACATCAGGCAGTGGGTGATGGTCCACGCCCACTCGGCGGGCATGCGCTTGAGCTCGTGGCCCGCGCCCCAGGTGTCCGTGTAGAGAATTTCCTTCTTCTTGTCGTTGTAGCCGATGATGAGACGCATGTGACCGCCATTCGACTGCGGAATCTCCGGTTCCGGATAGATGCCCAGCGTCACACCCCAGAACACCGGGATGCCCTTGTTGACCTGGTCGTGCACGTCCTTCAGGAACTTAGTGTACTTCGACTTCTGCGAACCCTCCGTCTTCATGTACTTGAGCACTTCCGGATCCATCGCCGCATCCAAGCCACGTGGGTCGTACATGATGTTGTGGCCCTGCCTCCTCATGTACACGCCTTCCTTGATGGGCTCCTTCTTCATTTTCCGCGCGGCGCGGTTGTAGCCCTCGACTTCGCGAACAAGGCCCTCGATGCGATCCTGGTCGGACTTCTGGAAGTCGCCGTACGAGACGACCGTCGCAAGGTTGTAGCGCTTGCCGATTGCCGCCACCGAATCCTTCATTTCCTTGAGCGACGTTCCGCCCTCGGCTGTCGTACCTGCTGCTTGGGCGACTTCGTGTTCGTCGACCTGAAGGCCGTAATAGCGCAAAACACGCTCGGACGTGGCTGCCGCGCAGTAGCCCTTCTGCCCCTGATCGACCATCGGCACGTTGTCGATGAACACGTCACCGCGCGGGTCGCGCACCACATTGTCCACGATCTTTCGCGCGGATACGGGCTTGCGCCGCGTGGACGCCCCGGCCGTCCCCTTCGCGAGACGTTCCGGTCCGTCAACTGCCAGGCGCACGAAACCCGCCTCGAACGTGTCCGTCTTCGTTCCGACCTGACTGTAGTTCCACGTGAGCGTGGTTTCGGTGGGAATGGCGGTCTTCGGCCAGGTCTGTGACTTCTGCACGATGGGCTTTTTCGTCCGCTCCGCGACCTGCGTCGGCGACTTTTTCCCCTCTGGCGTCAGCTTGGCGCGCACGTCCTTCATCAACTTAACGAATTCCTCGCGGTTGATCGTCTTCTCGTTGCGCACGAGTCGGTAGTGGCTTGAGTCGGTCCGCTGCCGCACCTCCGTACCAGCGGGCGAGAAGAGGATCAGCTCGACGCGCGCGACACCACGCCCATCCTCCGTGAAGGCGATCTTGCTCTCGAACACGGGGATGTCGTGGTAGGTGACGGCCCCGTCCAGACGGGTGTCCGCGCTTTCGCGGTCGGCCGAGGTGAACCTGAAGCCCTCCTCCTGATGGCGCTTCACGAACATCACCGGATCGGATTTCCAGAACTCCGCCGTGTCCATGGCGGCGCCTATGTCAAACGCAGCAAGCGCGACGCAGCACGCCGATGCCAACAACAGTGCGAACATCGTTTTCGCGGCATTTCCGCAATGCCTGACTTTATTCTTTTTCATTTGCATGACCTTTCCCATTCAACAGGCGATTTATTTTACCAAAAACACGTCCCGACGGCAACTCCGCCCGCCATCGAAAAATTGGCGTCACTTCGGATAGACGAGCGGCGGGGACGGCTTACGCCCGGCGATCTCGGCGGCAAGGACCTCCAGCGCGGCGTCGAGTTGCGGGTCTCGGCCAGCGGCGATGTCCGCCGGCGTAAGGGCAACCTCCATGTCGGGTTTCGCGCCGTTGCCTTCCATGCTTCTGCCGTCGGGCAGGAAGGTGCCGACGTGCGGACGCCGCACCACGCCGTAGTCGAAGATGTATTCATTGACGGCGGCGATCACCTCACCGGACGTCTCCATGCCGACCACCTTGGCGCGCTTGAGCGTCTGCATCGCGTGCGCGAACTCCTCCGCGTTCGACTGGCTGCGCTCGTTCGCCAGCACGACGACGGGCAGGTCGGCGATCACCGGACGCGAATAGCGGTCGAGCAGATACCCTTCCCTGTCAGAGCCGCGCCAGAGAATCCTTTCGTGGCGGTTGCCGCAGAGGATGTCGATCAGCCTGTCCGCCGTCCTTCCGCCGATGTTGAAGCGCACGTCAACGACAAGGCCGTCCTTGCCGAAGCACTCGGCAAACACCTGGTCGGTGAATGTGTCGGCGCTTTCGGTGTCCATCGCGTCGATTGCGATGTAGCCGAAGTTGCCCTTTCTACGTACTGCGGCCTTCGCGGTCTCGACTTCCGCCGTGCGCAAGAGCGTCCGCGCCTTGTCGAACGTGATTGCCTTGATTTCGCGGGAAAGGATTTTCTCGCAGCCCGGGCGTTTCACCTGAAGACGGTACGTGTGCGGCAACGGACCGTTCATCGCCTCGGCGTAGTCCATGTCAGACGACACCAGACGCCCGTCGATCGACACCACGACGTCGCCCGGCAGCAGGCCGTCCACGCCCCTGTCGGCGGGGGAGCGCGGCAGAACATCCCGCACGCGCCATCCCTCTCCGCGGTACGCGCGGTCGAAACGCACGCCGAGATGGGGCGTGAATATCTTCCATCCCTGTTTCCACGGGAAATTAGACCAACGGTTCTTCGTCGTGTCGTTTGCCCAGAAACCAAGGTGCGAGGCGTCGATCTCGCCGTCCATCATCCGGATGATCCGGCAGAATGCGTTCCAGCACGGCGCATTGCGCGCGGCGAGACGGAACTTGTCGCGCACCGCGAGCCAGTCCGCGCCGTGCAGGTTTGCGTCGCAGAAGGTGTCGCGCACGTTCGCCCACGCCGCGAGAAACGCGAGTTCCTGGTAGTCCTGGACGTCAATCGTCTTGAAGACGTCGAAGTCGAATTTCTTGTCGCCGACCGAGGGATGGTCGTCGATCGTGCCGAGGAGCCTGTCCTTGTCGCCGTCCTTGAGCCACGCGACCAGTTTCGCGTTCTTGCCGAGGAGTTTCTCCACATCCATGCGCCCGGGGATCTTGATCGTCCACACCTTCTTGTCGCCGTAGTAGTAGAAGGACAGCGTCCGTCCGTCCGGCGCGAAGAGCAGCCTGTAGCCCTTGATCCCCGTGGAACGCACGCGGTCCGGGAGCGTCGCGAAATCGGGCCGGCACGGCTCTTTCCTGATTGCGCCGCCGGACGCCTCGGCGCTCTCGTCGGCCGGGTCGAGGTAGGCGTAGAAGATGTACGACGTGTCGCCCGTCGCCGTACGGTCGCCGGAAAACGCGATGACGCGCCCGTCCGGCGACCAGGCCGGCGAGCCGTCCCATTTCCAGTTGCGCGAGATGTTGCACGGGGCGGGCGCCTGCTTGCCGTTTTCGTCCACGTCCCACGTCGGGACGACCCACACGTCCATGTTGTTGTAGCCGTCCTTCAGCGTCGCCGCCACGTAGCGTCCGTCGGGCGACCATGCGTATGATTCGCAGGCCGTGGAGGCGACCTTGGAGACGGACCGCACGACGCCGTTCGTGTCTGCGAAGGAAAGCCTCCCGCTGGCGTCGTGCCAGGCCAGCAGTCTGCCGTCCGGCGAGGCGGTCAGGGAACGGCGGCAGACGTCGTCCGACGCGAGGCGCTCGCGGATGAACGTGGTATTCGAGGCCCATGTTTTGTTCGTGTCTGCGCGGTGCGCCCGCCACACGTCCGTTCCGTCGCCGTGGTCGGAAAGGTAGTAGAGCGTGTCGCCGTCGGGCGAAAACGCGCAGTCGCGCTCGTGCGTGCGCGACGAGCCGTGTATGCATACGGGCAGGCTCTCGCCGTCCTTGAGTTCCATCGCCCACACGTCGCCGCCTGCCGTGAAGGCAGCCTCCCTGCCGTTGTCGCGGAACGTGCAGTTCCCGGAACCGTAGCCGTTGTCGAGTTCCGAATAGCAGCGGCGCACGGTACGCGGCGCGGCGGGATCGAGGAATGCCGGCTTGAGAGCGATGCGATGCGCCTCCGGCCTTTTTGCCGTCGGGTCGATGCGCCAGAGGTCGAACCCCTTCGCGAACACCAGCGTGCGCCCGTCGCGCGAGAGCGAGGGACAGAACATGTGGTCGTCCGTGAAATGCGTGATCTGCCGCTCTTCGCCCGTCGCAAGGGAACGGCGGTAGAGATTGCGCACGCCGTCCGCGTCGCAGAGATAGTAGAAGCCCGCGCCGTCGGGCGTCCATATGGGCGACGTGCAGTTGTCGCGGCGCTGGACAATAGGCGTGAACGCGCCCGTCTCGCGGTCGAACATCCAGATGTCGCCGGAGTAGGAAGTCTTCGACCATGCGTGGCGCTTGCGGAATTCGAGCCCGAGCTCCTCGATCTTGGATGCGAAGAGGACCTTGCGTCCGTCAGGCGATAGCGACGGACAGAACGCCGGCGCGTCGAAGAGCAGCTTTTCCGCCTTGCGCGTGCCCATGGAGACGAGAATCGGACGGCGCGAAAGGCGCTGGTTCGAAGACGTTTCGGAGGCGTCGTCACGGTATGCGAGCGCGAGCATCTCGGAACCGTCCGGCGTGTAGCCCCACGGGAAAAGGCTTTCGGTGTGAAACGTGACCTGCCTCAGGTTCCGCGCGGTCATCGCGGCGACGTCGAGGTCCATTTCGAACAGCTGCAGCGATCCCCAGCGGTCGGAGAGGAACGCGATGCGCTTTCCGTCTGGCGAAAGGGACGGCCGGGTATCCGCCGACATTCCGTCCCCAATCGGCACGGCCGTGCCGCCGGCAGTAGGGGCGAGCCACACCCGGTCCTTCCACTCGAACGCGAAGTACGAACCGTCCGGCGACACGGACGGGTTTATGCCGAAGTGCATCTGCGACCAGTCACGTCCACCGCCCGAAGCCGCATCGGCTTGCGCAAGTGTTGAAACGAAAAAACATACTGTAAGCAATAACTTTCTCATCGGATCCTTATTTCTTTTGGGCGGTGATTATACCATATTCCTTCGCCCTTGTGTACGGGTTTGACTTTTACCTCAGAATGGGCCGCAAATATAAGATGTTTTAAGATGTTTTTTGCTTCTTTTATTACTTTCTGCCGTAAACGAGGATCTTTGCAAGGCTGAACGGTTCGTTCAGCACATCAGGGGACCTGCGGACGCGCACGAAAAGGTACTTGTTTCTGTTTTTCCTCAGGTCAACCCGGTGCATATCGCGGGGCTCGGATTCGGTATGCACCGTCTGCCAGTTCTGTCCGTCCTCCGAAAGCGCCACCTCGAGAGGCGTCTGCAAGGAACGGGCTTTATTGTCCTTTCCGGCGTCCACTACGACTATCCCCTTCACAGCAGCAGACTTGGGCAGCATCACCATCGCCCACGGCGTTTTTTCCTTGTCCGTCTTAAACGCATTCCCCGTGCATGGCCGCCCGTCAAGCGCATGGGCGTATGCGCCTGGCGTGTCGCCATGGGGTGACGACGAGGTTCTCAGCAACCCCTCGGCGGAGATCAGTTCCGCATCGAAATCGTGCAACGTATAACGCTTGCCCTTCGGCTTGTACTTCGCGAGCTTGTCCTGCATCGCCGAAAGTTTTTGGAACACTGAAAGGTTCCCGTTTACGGAGGCGGAGAGGATGAGCGGCGCAAGGAACGACTGCTGTGGAACTACGGCGCCTTTTTTCTTGGACTTTGACGTGGTGCTGGCGAGATCAAGCAGTTTTGCAAGCCGCTTCTCGTCGTCGATGATAAAGTCGCCGCACCATGCCAGTGCCTGGGCGAAATAGTTGCGCGTCCCGCTCTGCGCCGTAAGTACGGCCATGGACACCTGTTCCATCAGCGCCGGATTTTCCGCGAGAGGCGCAGCCCATTTCGTAAGCGCCGACCTGAAGTCACCCTCCTCCTGGATTCTCCCGTCATCCTGCCTGAGCGCCGGTGCAAGCTCAATGAGAGCGACGGCAAGTACATCCTCGCCCTTCCTCTCCACGACCCGCCTGTAGTATGGCGTGAGCAGGTCCCAGAGCGGCTGACGCAAGCCCTTCAGAGCCGCAACGGCGGCATGGGCGAATTTACGGTATTCGCCAAGCGGACGCCCCGCGCGAACGAACCAGTCCCCCCACGCGCGCCAGGCGCCGTAGTGCGTGGGCCATTCGCGGCAGGCCCGCGCGTAGAATGCCGCCACTTCCTCCGCCGGACGCTCCTTGTCCTCGGCGAAGCGAGCCAACTCGACGAAACGGTCAGCGTTTAGGCGTTTCTCGCGGTCGCCCTCAAACGTCCCCTCGTCCGCCTGGAGATACGTCCACCGTCCGCCATTCGGCCAAAACGTGCGCATGGTCGTGGGCGGGGCGATGTTGTTGTCGATGTGCCATGTGCCATTCAGGAGACGGCGAGTGTACGCGCAATGTCCGGGCTGTCCGCACGTGATGGCGGGCAGGCCGTGTACGGCGGAGCAGATGGAGCCGAACGTGGATAGTTCGCCGCACACGCCGCCGACGATGTACGTATACTTCCGCTTGGGCCATTCGCCCGCAGTGACCCACGGTTTGTAGTATTCGGGCGAGTGGACAGACTCCCCGAAGCAGTTGAAGAGGCGGTACGGGACGAACCAGTGGGCACCGCCGTTTCGAGCAACGTTCATGTTGCAGAATTTCTCCATGAATCGTTGCTGGTTTGGAGGGTCGTCCGCGTCGATTGATCCACGCCGGGCCAGCGCGTACCGCCACTGCCACACGGGCTGCGTAAGCGCATGGCGGTGGAGACGCTTCGCGTTCGCCGTCTCGCGGTAGGCGTCGAGGTAGTCCGCAAGCCATTCCTCGTCGCCTTTGGGATACTCGAGCGCCAGTGCCGTCACGAACTTCCTGCCAGGCCCGTCGCCGTTGATCCAACGCCCGTTGTCCTGAAAAACCAGCGACTCCAGCGCGAACAGCGCGCGCGAGTCACACGGCCCGCTCCACACGAAATCCTCCATCCACAGGCGGTCCTTGAGGAATGTCGCGATGAACGGCCACGCACCCGGACGCTCGATAAGCTCGTTGAACTCGTCGATGCCGACGCGCTGCAGCACGGTGTATCGGACGATGTCGGTTTTCTGCGCCTCGGTAAGCTCGGCGTCCGCGCCGATTTGCTCGATGCGCGCCGTCAGTTTGTTCGGATTGAAGGGACGTATTTGCGGACCCTGTCCGGGTCTGGAACGGACCGTGGCGCGGTACTTGGGCTTGCGTTCGATGTACTCGCCGGACAGTATCAGGTAGCCCATTGCGCACTGTCCCCACACCGTGTCGCGCCCCATGTCGAATGCATTTTTCAGAACCGTCTTAGCACGCGCAGAATCTCCGCCCTCGCGCAAAATCGCATATTCGGCCATCTCAATGCATTGGCGCTGCACAACGGTCAGGTGGTTGGTGGGAATGGCGCGGAGCGACGCGATATATTTCTTCTGCTCGTCCAAATAGCCGGTACCCTTCATCTTGTTCGCCTTCTCCACGATCCCGAAGCCGTATCCCGACTCAAAACGCATCCGCCATCCGAAACGGTCTCCCGCATCAAGCTTCAGCAACATCTGGAACTCTTCCTCGTATGCGAACGCGCCTTTCCGCGTACGTCCCTCGTTGAGGTCCCCCGCATTTTTGGCAAGGATCTCGAAGCCTGCTCCGTATGCGGCCGCGGCAGCCTCCGGGTTGGTCATGCGCTGGCGCGCCCCCTGCTTGAACAGAGCCTCGACCTCCTTGCGCGAGGCGAGCGCGTCGTTCACCCGCTTGGCCAACTCCTGTGGCGTGATGTCGTAGGGGATGTTCTCGATGAGCGCGAAGAAACGGCGCGGCTGCGGCGAGATGAATGAAATCGCCGGGAAACGTGAGGACCTGACGAATGACTTCTCCAGCGCCTTGTTGGCTGCCGCAACCTTCGGCGTGGGACGTTCCATGTCGTCGTACACGGCGAGATCGTACCCGCCGCGCCGCACCAACGCACGACGAAACGCGGGGCTCTCAAACACCTTGCGCACGTCCTCGCCGCTCTCGCACCAGTCGCTTCCCGTCTGTAGCACAATCATCCCGCCGCTCTCGCCGCAGACCACGCACGGAAGTCCGACAACTAAGACTACTGCTAACGCAAACATCGCATTCTTCATGTTGCCTCCCGTTTCTGCATGAACTTCCGTGTGATCATTTCGCAACAGCTGCGATACCCTTCTCCGCAAACGCGACCAGGTTGCGCATCCGCTCGTTCTTGACGGCTTCAAGGTCGTCGTCGAAGATGAGCAGCAGCGGCAGCGATGTCGCGAAGTAGTCGATCTTGAACGGCGTCTTGAGCCCCTTCTCGGCAAACGCCTTCATGCCCTTGAAGAGTGCATTCGCCTCTTTCTTGCGTCCAAGCGCCGCGAGGGCGAGACCGCGCCAGTACGAAAGTTCCGAGTACTCCGTGACAGCCATCGACTGGAAATCGCCCGCCTCGTCGGCGGCCGCCGTGAAAGCGGCCTTCGCCTCCGCTTCGCGTCCAAGTCCGCGCAACGCCATGCCCTTCAGGTAGTTCACGTCCGCCTTCGCCTGCAAAAGGTGATACGCTTCGCCGAGGTTCTCCGGCGTATCAAACGCCTTCTCGGCATGTTCAAGCGCGGCGGCCAGAGGGCTGGCCGCCCTACCGGCATCAGGCCCCCGGTAGGGCGGTCGCCCCGCGACCGCCGAGTCGCCCCGGTAGGGCGGTCGCCCCGCGACCGCCGCCCACCCCAACGCCAAATGCGCCCTTGTATACTGCGCGAGCACCTTCCCTTCACCGCCCTCCCACGGGTGGAAACGACGCGAGGCAAGCGCCTTGAGCGCGTCATCGTACCGCCCTACGTCGTTCAGACACGTCACGTACTGCACCGTCGCGTCGTCGCGTGTCGCGACAAGCGCAGCCTTACCTTCGAGGAACTTCAACCGTACCGCACTCGACACCTTACACTTCTCGCAGAGCTGGTCATACTCCGCGACGAGGCGCGCGTCCGTGGGATCGGCCTTCATCGCCTTCCGATACGCGGACATCGCGCCCTTCGCGTCGCGCCGCACGTTCCAGAGCGCGACGCCGAGATTGCGCCACGCCGTCGCGAACGACGGATCGGCCTTGACGGCAACCTTCCACATTGCGAGCGCCTCTTCATGCCGTTTGCGGTCGTAGAGGAAGTTTCCGAGTCCGTACGCGACATTGCGCGACCTGTCGCCCCACTCCCACAGGTCGCGCAGCACCCGGTAATCCCACAACCGCGACGGGAAGAACCAGTCCGGCGATTTCCCCCTGCTGTTGTACGCTTGCTTTCTCCCCAACCACTCCAACACATACTTCACCATCAAGTCGCTTTCGCCCGCAACGCGCGCACCGCGATGTCCGACCTCCTTCAAATACCACTCCAGCAGTTCCTTCGCCTCGCCCTGCTGCCCCATCTCAATCAAATCATACACAACATCAAGAACCGTCTGCACATTGTTGCGCGTCCGGGCGAGGAACCCCTTCCTGTCGCCGCGCACCCAACGTGCGAGGTGCTCAAGCGGATCGCTCTTCAGTACGGCGTCTAGCGTCTCTTCGGCAAGCTTAGCGTTGGTCCTGTCGCGTACCCCAAGCTTCAACGACAGCGCATTCATGACAGCAGCATGGGTGTTCATGACGTTCACGTTCCACACCTCGAGCGAATGCTCGGCGGCTGCGCCGTATCCCTCAAAACCTCCGCGTCGCATGTCAATCATCGCTAAACGCGTATAGGAACTTGAACGCCACGCGCCGTCCCACGTGGCCTTGTAGTAGGCGTCGTAGGCGAGGTCGTCTTTGCCGAGAAAGTCGAGAGCGAGGCCTAGATAGTAGTGCGCTTCACCCGTATATGGGTTCGGATGCCTGAACGTGAGCCGTGCGACAGCCGCCGCGAAGTGTTCCCGAGCCTCTTCGAAGAGCCCACGCGAAAGAAGCCGTTTGCCGTAGAGGATGTGCGCACGGCAGTCGCCCGGATCGCGCCGCAGAAGCTCGTCGAGGTACGCCTCGGGCGCACGCGTGGGATGACGATACTGGTCGAGATGCTCAGCCGTAAGAAATAGTTCGTCGGCGCTTGCGATGTCCCTTGGCGTCGGCGGTTCCGTCGCCACGGGACGCTTGTCCTCAATCCTTTCCAGCGGCTGAGTGCGCGGCTTCGTTTCTACGGAATCCGCGCTGATGACGACATCGCCGATGCAATCGACGAGTTCGACGTGGAGACTCTTCGCCCCTTTGACGTCCTTCGCTGAAAACGTCCTCTGCCAGGGACGCTCCGGTAGGATGTCGGCCTTGACGGACTTCACCGTCCTGCCGTCCGCAATCAAGCGAACCACCGCGCAGCCCTGCACCGAGCTGACGGCGACACCAGCCGAAAAAGAACCGTCTTCCCCGCGGACAATCCGCACCGCCGCCTCCCTGTTCGCATTCTGCGGAACGCCAATCTTCTGGTACGGCCACCAGTACTGCGAGAACGTCTTCGTCTCATACGGCATCAGATACGTGAAGTCGGGCTGGTTGTCGGTATAGACGCCCGCCATCAGCTCGATGTAGGGTCCGCTGTCGTCCGTCAGCTCGCGGTCCCATGCATAGCCGAACGTATGGTTGCCCCACGTCCATTGCTTCTTTCCGGGGGCGATGTGCCGGTCGGCAACGTGGACGAATCCGCCCTGCGCCGCGTGGTCGTAGCCGCCGAAGAAGTCGTACTTCGTCGCGCATATCATGTACGAAGTCGGCACGGGGATGTTCTTGTACCAGCAGAGGTTGTTCGCGCCCGTGCGTGCGGCGTAATCGACACCGTAGTACTTCTGGAGCGCCTCGGGGAAGGACGACATCGCGCGCACCGCGTGGTCGGCGACGTATTCGACGTCCGGCGGAAAGAAACTCTCGTACTGGTCGTGGACACGCGCGGCGACGTTCGCCCACCAGAGGAACGTTTGCGTGAACGGCGTGCGGTTGGTGAGACGCGCCTTCAGCTCGACGATGCAGCTGCCGGGTTTCAGGCAGATGCCGTGCGTTCCCTTCATGCGCGTCAAAGGATCGTGGTCGCTCATCCACACCGTCACGC
>CACWIW010000049.1 GCA_902761035.1 uncultured bacterium
GTCACAGGATCTCCTTGACAATCCACAGACGGGTGAGGCGCTGGAGATCGTGAGGGAGTCCGGGCTCAACGATGCGGAAAGAGCCGCCTACGAAGGCTTCTGGGATCGCGTCAGCATTGAGGCAACGAAAAAAGCTTACATGGATAAGGCCATTGCCGAGCGTGACGCTGCGAATGCCGAGCGCGACGCCGCGAATGCGCGTGCCGACGCGGCAGAGGTAAAGTTGCGGCAAGACAAACTCAACACCGCCCGCAAGATGAAGGCCAAAGGCTTTTCCGCCGATGACATCGCCGAACTCACCGGCCTCGCCGCCAACGAAATCAGGGCTTTGTAAAACATGACCGCCACCCTCCACGGAACCGCGCTGAAACGGCGCCGTTACGGATCTGAAGGTGGACTTTCGTCCATGGGGTTATGACCATCACATACTCGCCGACTTTACGGACGACGGCACGGACGTCCATGGGTATGCGCTCCGTGCGCAGCATTCGCTGGGTTTAGCGTTCCGCTACTTCACCGATGTCCGAATCGGCAGCAACTTGACGTTCGTGAAGACGGGCGCGGGGAAACTTACGGTATCTACGACTGCCAAACAGACGTACACGGGCATGACGGAAATCTGCGACGGCACGTTGAGGACGACTGTCAACGGTGTCGATTATGAGCCGTTCGGGCACGCCACGGTTGAGAACCTCAGGGATATTGATGTAATGTCCGGGGCGACTTTCGAGATCGCCAACAGCTGGTACACCATCTACAGACTTGTTCTGCATGGCGGCACGGTCGTGTTTGACTACGACAACAATAATTCCGGCGGATACCATGGGTGCATCTTCGGGGCGACACGTCTTCTTGACGACTCGTATTTCGTGGCGAAAACGGGGGCGCGTCCGCATTTCTGGAGTACGCACACCCTCGATCTCGGCGGGCATGTCCTTGACGTGACGATGGCGTCCGGCGTGACGTTCGACCTTGGCGGCGTAGGGGCCGTTGGTTCGACCATCACGAACGGAACGATCCGCGTTTCCGGCGGCACGCTCCACACCGACAAGTTCAAGAACATCGCGATGAACGCCAAGACGGTGAACCTCCAGGTGTCGTGCGCGTTGAACATCGAATCGATCAGGGCGCTCGACATCGGGGACTACGAAGCGCTCTATACAGGAACAAGCAACGCCGGAACCGGTGCCTTGAACGTCTATCGCACGTTCAAGCCGGTCTCGACGAATTTCTACGGACCGACGATGCAGGACGGTTCGACGATGGATCTGCGCGCGTGGCCTGAAAGCGCGGGTTGGCCGCTGGCATCGGGTTTCAAGACAGGTGCGACGAATGTCCAGTTCGCCGCGGACTCGACGGTGAACGTGAACCTTGCCGGGCGGTCGGATTTGATGGCGCTCGCGAAGTCGAACGAGCCGTATGTCGTCACATGGGACTCCGCGCCGTCAGATGTGGCGTTTACGCTTGACGCAGAAACAGCCATGCTGGGGTTCAAGCTCCGTCCCAGGGCCGAAGGTTTACGGCTTGAACGCCTCAAGGGCATAGTGGTCATCGTCAAGTAGCCCGCGCCCAAATGCACGTTCTACATGTTCTGCACGCGCGTAGCGAGTCCGCGAAGCGGATGCCCTAGCAGGGGTGCGTTCACAGTGCGGGCCGCCCGGTGGTTGGCCCCTACCGCTGGCGCGATCACCGAGCGCGCCGCCTAGCTGGGAAAACAGCCTTCCAGGCGGCGATGAGAATTTCGGTCAGTCTCGATCTCGGTCTTGGTATGCTGGACACAAGGCGTAGGTACTAGAGGGGGATTTTTGAGCTACAGCGGGGGGATTTATGAGCCACAGCGAGGGGATTTATGAGCTACAGCGAGGGGATTTTTGAGCCACAATGAGAGTCGGCGTTTGGCAGTGCTGGGCGAAGGATTCTGGATGCCACCCTTGCCACAGTGATCAATGCGCTTGGGAGGGGGGGGGCGTAATCTCCTTCGCGCGCGCGCGACCTTATATAATATACTTTGCGACCTAAAAACTGAAATCCAACTTCGATTTAGGTTTATTTTCCATGCTTTGCCTTTGAACTGCTTTTCTGCTTGAGATGACCTTTAGAGTCCTAATTTCTGACACCTAGGTGTCACACCCACTGACACCTAGGTGTCACACCCACTGACACCTAGGTGTCACATCCACTGACACCTAGGTGTCACGTTCCTGACATCTAAGTGTCACGGGTCACGGAAAGTGATTGAAAGCTCTTCCTTTGCGGATTTAGCGATGCCGTAAGTAAAACGGTTCGGACTGGTCTTATATTTCTGCGCCTCTGCGTGAGATTACGGCGCGGAATCACGGCGAAAGGCCGTATGCCTTATCCGTAGCCCGAATAGCTGGGATGTCCACAGTCCGTCATCACGCTTGACGGCCTTTTCCGGTGAGTCGGTCGGTGTTGCCTTTTCATGTGCTTTTGGTCGAATGCGGCAGTTGGCGGCAGTTGAGGGGCGCATCTGCGTAATTCACCGCCGTGCCTTCTGATGATTGGAAACAACTATTTGAAACAACTTGCCTTTGGCGCACGGTCTAACTCGCCCGTGCCCATAGCCCACTCAAAAACGATACAATTATATCAAGATTCTTGCAAACATAGATGGATAGATGTGCGGGCGAGTTAGCCCGCGCGCCCCTCTCAAAGTTGTTTTTACCAGTTGTTTTGGTTGTTTCCAATCTCAAAACGCATGGTGAGAAACGCAGATGCGCCCGCAGTTGAGTGACCGGCTCACGCCCCTTGACAAGGAAACGAGGAATGGTGTAAAATATTCACCGTTTGGGGCAAGGTGCCCTTGGGTGAGGGAAAGGAAATGACCATGAGAAAACTGATAGCAGTAGCGGCGGTTGCGGCAAGCGCGATGATTTCGTCGTATGCGGCGCGTACGGTCGAAATCACCGCGTATGACGAGGCGACGCGAGAGGTCTCGCTTGCGTTCGGCGGGTCGTCGAGCGCGGCGGAGAACGTCTATATCGCGTACGGTCCCGCCGACTGCGGCGGACACTTCCACAAGTGGCCGAACAGCTTGAACATCGGCACGATCGCGACGGACGCGACGTCGATGACGTACGTGCTTCCCGCCGCGGTCACGACCGGCGTCTACTACCGTTTCTTCGTGGGCGACTGTCCCTACGACGCCGAACTCGAATACATCAAGGGCGACAAGACCTCGTGGCTCTTGACGAGCTACACGCCGTCCTCCAACAACAGGGTGGAGACGGAAATCTACTTCGACACGTATAGTACCGCCAATGCCGGCATCGAGGCGATCTACAGCGCGCGCAACACCAGCGGAAAAGCCACTTTCACAACGTTGCAGTCCGGCGGCAAGCTGAGAATTGACAGAAAGGACAGCATTGACCAGAGTGCCTCTGCCATAACCATTCCGGTGCAGACCCACTATACAGTATCCATCGACTACTCGGCAGAGACCATCACGACGAACCTCACCGCCGCGTGCGGAATGAAGGCGGCGTCGGCGGGGTCCTATACCGCCGGCGGCTACCTGGCGCTCTTCACGATCAACAGCAATGGTTTCAACGTCAACGCGAACTCGTCGATCGAACGCGGTGGCGGATTCAGGATGTACTGGTTCAAGTTGTACAATGCCTCCACCGGGGATCTCGACATCGACCTCATCCCCGTGATCGTGAACGGTTCGCCGTGTATGTACGACAAGGTCAGCGGAAACGTGCTGCCGCGTCTCGGCGCGGCGGGCGGCGCGTTCACAGCCGGGCGCGAACTCTCCCTCGCCGTCGCCTCGTCGCAGACGTGCCTTTTTGGAACGCTCGCCGTGGATTCCGCGAACTTCTCGACGGGCGAGATCTCTCTTTCGTTCCCGTCGCCTCCTGCCAACGCGACGATCTGGGCCGTCTATGGCACGAGCGCGGACGCGGGCGCGTACAGTCCAAACGGCTGGGACCGCTACGTGAAGGCCGCCGACGTGGCGGCGGGCGCGACAAGCGCGACGTTCACCCTGCAGAACCTCGCCGGCGTGAGCGACGCGTACCAGTACAAGGCGCTCCGCTTCGTGATGGCGTGGGATTCCGGCAAGACGACTCCGTATGACTACCAGGTGGAATACATCCACGCGACTTCGGGGAATTACGTCGATACCGGCATCGTCCCCAATTGCACGGACTCCGCGGCGGCGAAGGTGAACATGAGGCAATATACTGTCACGCCAATCTGGTCGGCACGCTCTGCTTCCAACTCTAGGACGATGACGGTTTTCGCGCACAACAGCAAGTATTTCCGCTTTGACCGCAACAACGCACTCACCACGCACTCCGGCACCTTCTCGCTCAACAAGGACTACATCCTCGAAGCGGACTACAAGACCCGCATCTACAACGTCATCGGTGAAATCTCCGGGGACAAGACCGGTCTGATGGCCAATCCGGGCGACTTCACGCCCGGCAGCAGCCTCTACCTTTTCGCCGCGAACAACAGCGGTTCTGTTGGTGGCGACTCGAACTGTGACCTCTACTGGTTCACGCTGCAGCTGTGGGACGGTTCGCTTCGGCGCGATTTGATACCTGTCGTCAAGGACGGTGCGGCGTGTCTCTACGACACGGTGACGGACGCCATCATGACGCAGACGGGCACGTTCACCGCCGGCGCGAGGACGGCGAAGAGATACGGCATGGACGCGATCATGACGTCCGGCCTCTGCATCGACACACGCACAGCCGAAGCTCCGGCGTATGCGCGAATGGTTTCTGACGGCAGCGCCTACTCGTGGCGCTTCTACAACCTTGATATGGAGACGATCGCGAATCCGTCCATCGCGCTGCCCGATTCGACAGTCACGGTGCTGTTCGGTTCTCCCGCAGAAGTTTCCGCGACGCTCGCAGACCGCACGGCGAACGGCTGGACGGCCGGCGGCTACAAGATGTGCGATTTCACGCTGGATTTGGACGGCTATGCGTTCCCCGCAGGTCTCGACTTCACGCCGCTCGAAGGCATAGCGCTTGATCTTGCCGGACACGACTTCACGCTCCCCGCCGCGATGCGCGACGCGGGTCTCGCATTCACCGTCACCGATTCTTCTGCGGCAGGTTCCGGCGGCAGTCTGTTCTTCGACGTCGGTGGCGGCGTGGTGTACACCAACGAACTCGTCACTCTTTCGGGCAGTCTCGAACTCGTCAAGACGGGCGCGGGCGAGTTCTTCGCCGCGAAGACGGGCCAGACGTACACCGGCGGCACGGCGGTCTCCAACGGCGTGTTCACGGTCGGCGGGAACGGCGAAACAGGCGTGCTCGGCGCTGGCGGCGCGTTGACGGTGGGCGCGGGCGCGACGCTTGAGATGAACAGCAAGCTCAACTTCCTCAACTTCGACCTCGTCCTCGCCGGCGGAACCATCGCGAACAGCGGCATGAAGGCGAACGGAAGCTACGTCGTGCCCACCACTGATTCCACGTTCTCCAACATCTGCCTTACGGCGGAATCGACGGTCCTCATCAACACGCGCTACGGTTTCTCAAGCCAGCAGGGAGACGGCAGGGTGCGGCTCGACCTTGGTGGAAACGTTTTCCATTTCGTCTGCGACCACACCGAATTCTTCGACCTCAAGGACGTGACGATCGAGAACGGGACGATCACGACGGGTATGGACGCATCCGAGTTCTGCCTGCGCGGCGATTGCATCGCCACGAACAACGTCACGTTCGACGTTGGTTCGAAATTCGTTTTCCTTGGTGACGCGGCGGTCACTTCGGTGAAGCTTCAGAACTTCATCAACCGCGTGCCGGCGGCAAACTATTCGTATCGGGACAACGACGCGCTGTCGGTCTATGGCGCGTTCAAGCCCACTACGCCCTATTGGCATGGTCTCGTGATGATGGACGGCGCGACGCTTGACCTTTCGGAAACGGAAGGGGTATTTTCGGCCGCGACGAAACTCTCGCAGGCGACGAATCTCCGTTTCGCGGAGGGCGCGACCATCACGATTGCGCTGACGAACCGCGCCGACCTCGCGGAAATCGCGGCAAGCAACGCGCCGTATGTCGTGACGTGGACTACGACGAACCTGGCGCCGGCCAACGTGACGTTCCAGCTTGACGCGGCGACTGCGGCGGCGGGGTACGTAATCGCGCAGGACGAGTACGGCATCGTGCTGGCGGACGCCGCCGCGCAGGCGACGCCCGTTTACGCGAAGCTGGTGAAGGGCGAGGGCGACGAATACTCCTGGCGCTTCTACAATACGCTTTGGAACGACATCACGGCGACGGCTGGCGTCACCGTGCCGAACTCCGGCATCACCGTGTGGTTTGGAAGCGGCGAGGAACTCGCCGCCATCGACGCCGATCGCGCCGCGAAGGGCTGGACGGCGAAGGGCTACCACACAACGGGATTCGACGTTCCTTCGGACGGATGCGGGGTTTCGTCCGCCATCGTGAACCTCACCCTTTCCGAAGATGCGACCATCGACCTGAAAGGGCACGACTTCACGCTGCCCGAGTCGGCACTGACGGCGGACGCGAAGTTCACCGTGACGGACTCCTCGCCAGACGGCGAGGGCGGCACGCTGACGGTCGTCGTGTCGGACGCCGCGACGGTCTTCGACAACTACAACATTTCGTTCACGGGCAGCCTGTCGTTCGTCAAGGACGGCGCGGGGACGTTCACGGAGCGCAAGAACGGGCACACCTACACCGGTGACGTGACGATCAAGGGCGGTTGGCTGCGTACTGTCGGACACGGAAGAGACGGCGTGCTGGGCGCGCCCTGTACCGTGACCGTTGAAGAAGGCGCAACGCTTGACATCTGCGGCAGAATATTCTTCGGCGGATTCAATTTCGTCCTTGCAGGCGGAACATTCGTGAACTGCAATAACTACAGCACATCGTTTGACACCAACACCTCCATCACGAATTTGCGCCTGACGAAGGACTCCGTCATCAACCTCCAAAACGCCCGGTATGGAATGTACGCGGCGGGCGAGCGCACCTACCTTGACCTCGGCGGCAATACGCTTACGGTCACCAATGGTACAACGTACTTCGACCTCATTAACACGACGATCGAGAACGGCACGATCGAGACGTTCGGCTCGGGCGGTAACTCTATGCTTGTTCCCCGCCACACGGTGGTCGCCACCAACAACGTCACGTTCATCATCCACAACAACGTCAACTTCTACGGCGATCCGGACAAGTACACCGAACTTGCCAACTACGTTGCCAAGGAGGACAATGTGGGCATCGCCTCTTCGTCAGCTGACGTCCTGCACATCTGGGGTTCGTTCGTGCCGTATTCGCCCAAGTACCACGGTCTTACGATGATGGACGGTTCGACGCTCGACCTCTCGAATCTCGACGCGGCGCTCGCGACGTGCTCCACGGGCGGAACTGTGGCGTACAGCCACTCGTTGCTCAAGTTCGCCGACAATGCGACGATTCGCGTCAATGTTGGCAATCGTCCGCTCCACAAGGGCGACTACCTCGTGACCTGGACTGCCGAGTCGAAGCCGACAAACTTGAACACGGTGAAGTTCAAGTGTACCGGCGGCCGCAGCTTCAGGGTTGCGGTGGATGAAGATGGCGAGGGCACCGACGGCCTCCGCTTCATCCCGACCGGCTTCATAATGATCGTCAAGTAGCCGCGCAAGACCGAGGCGGACCGGTTACCTCGCCGTACTTTTGCCGCTACCCCGAGTGGGTGGTTTATGATATACTTACTGCATGGCAAAGAAGCGCACAGACCTTAAGATTCCCTACGGCGTATCGGATTTCATACGCTTCCGCAGGGAGGGTTACTATTACGTCGACAAGACGCAATACCTCGCGCAGATGGAGGCGCGAGACAGTTTCATCTTCTTCGTCCGCCCGCGCCGGTTCGGCAAGTCGCTCTTCATCTCGATGATGGAGAGCTACTACGACCTCAATCGTAAAAAGGACTTCAAGAAGCTATTCGGCGATCTCTGGATCGGGAGGCATCCCACGGAAAACGCCAACCGGTTCATGACGCTGAGGCTCGACTTTTCAAAGGTCGGCGGAACGGGACGTGAACTCCAGGTGTCGTTTGAGAGACATATCGCATCAATGCTCGATGAGTTTCTGTTCCGCTATTCAAAACATTACGATGATGCCTTCAAGACCGCTTTCCCCGGCAAGACCGCCGAGGAGAAGATCGCGGCCGTCACCGCGCGCAGCAAGACGATCGGCATTCCGCTCTACCTCATCATCGACGAGTACGACAACTTCACGAACCAGATGATCCGCGCGTCGGGGGTGACGGATTACCGCGAAATCACGCACGGCGCGGGGTTCTACCGCAACTGGTTCAAGAAGTTCAAGGGCGAGTTCGACCGCATCTTCATGACGGGCGTCTCGCCCGTGACGTTGGACGACCTGACAAGCGGCTTCAACATCGCGACGAACCTCACCATGGCCCCCGACTTCAACGCTGCACTAGGCTTTTCCGAGGCGGAAGTACTTCAAATGTACCGTGATTTCAAGGGTACGGGCGTGTATAAGTCTGACGATCCAGAGGAGGTCGTGAATTCCATCAAGCCCTGGTACGGTGGTTACTGTTTCGCGAAGAAAAAGGTTGGCGTGGAGTGTGTTCTTGATCCTTTGTCGGTCTTGTATTACCTTGAAAGCCTCGTATTTTACGACATGCGTCCGCGAAACATGATTGATCCCAATACGAGGCTTCCGTTTGATAGATTTCGGTCGAAAAAAGGGAAGATCGGTTACGAAATGGAACTCACGGCACAAAACATTTCTATTTCCCATCAAAGGAATGAGTTTCTTCGAGAGCAATACTTTAAGAATTGGAAAATTATATCTGAATTGGACTCGGTGGCAAGCGCCTTCGCCTACGAGGGGAAGTGGCGGGAATTTTTCGAGCTTGTCTCCAAGAACTTCGCGGAGACGACGCCGATACGCGGCGGCATCGACGGTGAGGTGCGCATGCAGGGGTACTTCCAGTGCGAGATGGGGCATCTGCCGCAGTTCATCACATGTCCTGAACTGGAGATGTCGCACGGCAACTGCGACTTCTTCCTCTTCCCGGAGCGTCACTACTACGGCGACGTACCGCACAGCTACATCGTCGAGTTCAAGTACCTCAAGAAGGGCGCGAAGAAGGCGGAGCTGGATGCGCAGCGCAAGGAGGGCATCGCGCAGCTGAAAACGTACGCGAAGGACAAGAAAATCCCCGCGCTCGCGAAGAGCACGACGCTACATCTCATACTCGTCCAGTACCGCGGTCCTAAGATGTGCACTTGTGAACTGGTCGGCGAAAATATGGTACAATAATAATTGTCCACAGAAAAGAAGGAGACTAACTGATGAAGAAACTTGTTTTGGGCATTGCCGCGGTGGCGACCGGCCTGTGCATGGCGGGCGACTACCCGTTCCAGCCCGCTGAGATGACTAACGTCGCGATCCGCGCCGGATTCTGGTATCCCCGGTTCGAGACGAACCGCATCGTGACGGTGCAGGCCGATTTCCGCAAGAGCGAGGAGACTGGCCGCATCAGCAACTTCGAGCTGGCCGGCCAGCGCGCCGGACGCGGCTTCCGGGGCATTCCCTTCAACGACTCGGATGTCTACAAGATCATCGAGGGCGCGGCGTACACGCTATCCACGCATCCCGACCCGAAACTCGAAAAGTACCTCGACGACCTCATCGCCAAGATCGCCAAGGCGCAGGAGCCCGACGGCTACCTCTACACCGCGCGCACGCTGCACTTCAACTACGGCTACAAGAACGGCAAGGCGGTCTACAACATGATGGGCCCGACGCGCTGGAGCAACATCGCGCACGGACACGAGCTCTACAACGTCGGCCACATGTACGAGGCCGCCGCTGCCTACTACTGGGTGACCGGCAAGCGGACGCTCCTCGATGTGGCGATCAAGAACGCGGACCTCGTCTGCCGCACGTTCGGATTTGAGCCCACCCAGCTCCACGAGGCCCCTGGCCACGAGGAGATCGAACTCGCCCTCTGCAAGCTCTACCGCGTCACCGGCGAGCCGCGCTATCTCAAGATGGCCAAGACCTTCCTCGACATGCGCGGACGCAAGGACCTGCGCCACACGTGGAACGCCGCTCTCCAGGACCACGTGCCCGTTGTCGACCAGCGTGAGGCCCTCGGCCACGCCGTGCGCGCCGGCTATCTCTACTGCGGCATGGCCGACGTCGCCGCCCTCACGGGCGACCGCTCATATGTCACCGCAATCGACGCCCTCTGGGAGAACGTTGTCTCGAAGAAGCTCCACCTGAACGGCGGCATCGGCGCGCACCGCCACGTCAACTACGCCGACAAGAAGCTCGGCAGCGCGGGCGAGGCGTTCGGCGACAACTACGACCTACCCAACGAAGGGGCGTACCTCGAGACGTGCGCTGCCATCGCGAATGCCCTCTGGAACCAGCGCATGTTCCTGATGCGGGGCGACGCGAAGTACATCGACGTCTTGGAGCGCGTGATCTACAACGGCTTCCTGAGCGGCATTTCGCTCGGCGGCGACGAGTTCTTCTACCCGAACCCGCAGGCTTCGCGCGGCGGCTACAAGCGCTCCAAGTGGTTTGGTTGCAGCTGCTGTCCCGTGAACGTGGTCCGCTTCATCCCGCAGATTGCGCAGTTTGCGTACGCGACGCGCGGCGACGCGGCCTACGTGAACCTCTTCGTCGCGAGCGATGCGAAGCTCAACCTCGCGGGCGGCGACGTCACGCTCAGGCAGGAGACGGAGTATCCGTGGAAGGGCCTCTCGCGGATCGAGATCGCCGACATTTCCAACTCACAACTCACAACTCACAACTTTCAACTGAACATCCGCGTGCCGGGATGGTGCGTGGGACGTCCCGTGCCGAGCGATCTCTACACGCAGATCGTGCCCGGTTCGCTCAAGGATTTCACGGTGAAGGTGAACGGCAAGCCGTTCGCGTTTACGCCCGAGAAGGGCTACTGCCCCATCACGCGCGCGTGGAAGAAGGGCGACGTGGTTGAGGTGTGCATGAACATGCCCGTGCGTCGCATCAAGGCGCACGATGCGGTGAAGCACGACCGTGGCCGCCTCGCCGTGGAGCGCGGGCCGATCCTCTATTGCGCGGAGGGTGTCGATAACGGCGGAAAGGTGCTCGACAAAGTGCTCGCGGCCGACGCGGTGTTCACGCCCACGACGTGCAACGTCCTCGGCAACGTCTATCCCGCGCTTACTGCCCCGGCCGTCTCGCTCCGTCGCGGACTCAAGACGGGCGTCCGCAAGGAGGCGACAACCCTGAAGCTTATCCCGTACTTCGCCTGGTGCCATCGCGGCGCGGGCGAGATGCAGGTGTTCTTCCCGACGGAGGCGAAGGAAGAGAATGCCGTGTGCGACTTCAAGACATCCGCGTCGTTCTGCTTCCCGAAGGACAGCGTCACCGCCGCGTTCGACGGCGTCCTCCCCAAGGCGTCCAACGACGAGTCGATCCCGCGCCATACGTTCTGGGACCACCTCGGCACGGACGAGTGGGTCGCGTGCGAATTCACCGTGCCGGAGGAGGTCAAGGGCGTGGAGGTCTACTGGTTCGACGATACCGGCAAGGGGCATTGCCGCATCCCCGCGTCTTGGAAGGTGCAGTGGCGCGCCGCGAAGAATGCGCCGTGGCAGGATATTGCAGCCGAAGGGCCAATCGCCAAGGACAAGTTCTGCACAGTCGACTTCCCTGCGCCTGTGAAGGCGCAGGCCGTCCGCCTGAACATCAAGCTCCAGCAAGGCTGGTCCGGCGGCATCCTCGAGTGGCGCTTCCGCTAAACGCTGGTATTCGGTTCGGCTGCAAGTGGCAGAACGGATTGGAAGAATGACCTTTGACCCAGGACATAAAATCGGTGCTTACCGTATAATCCGCCTTCTCGGTGAGGGCGGCATGGGGGCTGTGTACGAGGTCGAGCACGAACAGCTTGGCGTACGATATGCGTTGAAGTCCTTTACGCTTGAGAACGGGCACGTCGATGTGCTGAAAAACAAGTTCCTGGCCGAAGGGAAGATACTTGCGCGCCTTCATGACCCGCATCTGGTGCGGGTCTTCGATCTGAGCTTCGACGAAACGACCGGCACGCCGTATTTCGTGATGGACCTTGTATTGTCAGAGGACGGCAGACCACATACGCTCTTGGACGTCAAAACGGAGGAACTCGACGAGGACTGCATCCTTGGGTGGTTTGCGGAGCTTGCCTCCGCCATCGACTACATTCACGAGCAGGGCATCGTTCACCGTGACATCAAGCTGGGCAATGTCCTCCTTTCTGCGGACGGGCATGTAGTTCTTTCCGACTTCGGCATTTCACGCATTTTCTCGGAACGTCTGCGCTCCGATGTCAAGGCCGTCAACACGATTGCGTCGGACGCCACGACGGCAGCTCACCTCGTGATGGGGACGCGGGGCTATATGGCGCCCGAAGTCGCCTGGGGCGGAGAGGCGACGCCTGCGTCGGATTCGTACTCGCTGGGCGTCATGTTCGTCTATCTGCTGACGGGAATCTGGTATGAGCCCAACTCCAAGGTGTTCAAGTTGCTGGAGACGTTTGAATATCGTTGGATAGACGTGCTGCCGCGCCTCTTGTCAGTGAATCCTGCGGAGCGTCCGACGAACCTCTCGGAACTCGTCGAAACACTGCAGCGCACCCCAGCCGCCGATCAGGAGAAGGCTGATACGTCGGAAGCGCCGCCCCACCGGAAACGCCGTGTTGCGCTGGCGCTTGCGGGGGCTGCGGCTGCCGCTGTCGCCGTAGCGGTCGTTGTCGCGTTCCGTTCCGATACAAAGCAACCACCACCGCCTGCGGACGACGACTTCAGCGAACTCTTCTCTGCGTCAGACTTGTTCCCTTCAAAGGATGTTGGCAAGTGAGCGCGTTTCCAGAAACATCGGCGACGCTCTTGAGGAAGATCGCCGTGCAGGTGACGGGCGAGCGAGAGACGGCGTGGGTAAGGTTCTTCGGACTGTACGAACCAGCGATCAAGCGATTTGCCGCATATCACGACAGCTCACATGATCCCGACGACGTGGCACAGGACATATTCCTGAAACTGGTTAACGTGGTGCAGACAGGCGGATATAATCCCTCCATGGGAAGTTTCCGCGCATTCCTGGCGACAATGATCCGTCGGCATCTCGTATCGCTCTACCGAAAAGACCAGGCGCGGGGGGCGGGGTTGCTTGTAAACATCGACGACGTTGAGCCCGCCGTTCCGGCGGACGTGGCCGAACAGATAGACATGAAGTGGCGGCTGGCACGCCATCAGAGCGCCATCGAACATGTGCTCAAAAAAACGGCGATTTCCGCGCAGTCCCGTGCAGTTTACCGTGCATACGTCGAAGACGAGATGCCGTTGGACGATGTCATTGCAAAGTTCGGAGTCACCAAGGCGACAGTCTATAAAATCAAGTCCCGCGTAGAGCAGATGGCCGCAATCATCGAAGAGGAATTCTCCGATGAAAAATAGTTTTGCTTTCTGGTGTCAAACCTCCGCACCAAGTGGCAGCAAATACAAATATGGCTTCTATTTTGTTGTCGCTCCAGACGTTGACAAGCTGAACAAGTTTTACTGGAAGTAAACGCAATCATGCAATAGCGAGGTCATTCAGGCATGGTGGTGATGGGCGAAATCACCGAATGCGTAGCGACCATGATCTTTTTCCTTGGTACTATTGCGTTTTGAAACGCAGTGTGATATAATCCTTGCGTTCTTACCAATAAGAATAAAGGAGCTTTACATGGTTTCTGTGCCCACTACAAGAATGTCCTCGCGTGGACAGGTCGTGATTCCAGAGCCGATTCGCATTGAATGCGGATTCGGCGAGGGAACGACTTTCACGGTTGTAGCCAAGGGGAATGCCGTAATGCTACAGGCGATTGTCGAGCCACCGCGAGACTTGTTCAACGAGCTTGCAAGGGAGTCCCGTGCTGCGGCGAAAGCGGCAGGCATGCGCCCAAGCGACATAACCGCCGCCATACGTGAAGTACACGCTGAAAAGCGGACAGCAAGAGCGAAAGGCAACGCCTGATGCGCGCCGTGCTTGATACGAACGTTGTCATGTCCGCCATATTTTTCGGTGGAGTGCCGTTCGATGTGTTGAGTGCATGGCATAATGGCGAATTTGAACTTGTCGTATCTGATGCGGTCATGGAGGAATACCGGGAGTCTGTTCTGGCGACAAGCACTTATTGGCCTGTAACGGATGGAATGGCATCGAAGTTTTGACCCCGCGCGTGTTTTACAATCGTCTACAAGTTTTATGACCATCTCGCCACCTTGCCGCGCTTGTTGTGCGCGCGGCATTTTCTGCCGCCAGAACCGCCGATGAAAAATAATTTTACTTTTTAGTGTCAAATCTCCGCCGCCGATGCGATTCTTCATGTGTCGGCGGGAGTTCTGCCGGGATAAAGAAAAAGGAGAAAAGAAATGAAATGTACAAAAGTCATATTAGGCGGGTTGATTGCTGGCGTCGCGATGGTGAACGCCATGCCGACCCTTGAACAGACAAAAAAGGTCGAGCCATTGGTCATGGGCCTCATGCGCGAAGACCAGAACGCCCTCAAGAGCGGCAAAAAGACGCGCGCGGAGGTGGCCCAATCGGCGATGGAATTTGCCGACAAGGCGGAATCGGAGGCGGTAAAGCTGCTTCTGATGAAAGGGGCGCTCAATCTCTACGTCCGAGCGGGCGCGTTCGACAAGGCAATCGAAACGCTCCATAGCCTTAAGGCGGCAATCCCCGACATCCCGCAGCCAATCGTAACAAACATGATCGAGACTGCGCTTCGCGGAGCCGCCAAGAATGAGGATGGCGAACTGTTTCACAAGCTCATAGACGAATACAAGGCGGAGGTTGGGGCGTCCGGCATCCAAACGGAAAAGTTTCCTCTCGCCCAGGGAATCGACCTTGAGATGATAAAATGCCCTGCCGGTGAGTTTATGATGGGATATGAAAGCTGGAAAACATGGGGATCTGCGTCCAACAGAGAACAACGCAAGCTGCACCGAGTGAAGCTGACGAAAGACTTCATGCTCGGGAAATTCCCGGTCACGTATTCCCAGTGGTACGCGATAATGGGAAACGGGAAGAAAGCACCAAAGGAATTGGAAGATACGCCTGTCGGGAATATAACGGTTTCGGAGATGCAGGCTTTCTGCGACAAGCTTACCGCGAAGTTCAAGGCGCAGCTAGGCGGGAAGGTGTTCCGGCTGCCGACAGACGCTGAATGGGAATATGCAAGCAAGGGAGGGAAGAATCTCGACGGATTGCTGGGAAAAACAATAGGGAATCACGGCAATACCGGTAGTCAAAGCCGTGACGGCAAAGAGGTCGAGGCCATATTCAGGCAGATGGGATATACGGCCGAAGATCACGCGAGCGCATCCGACACGAAGGAGCCATGCATGTGGAACCCACTTGCGGTCGGGAAGCACAAACCGAACGAATGGGGTTTCATGGATTTCACCGGGAATGCTTGGGAAGTCACCGCAGACAAAATGATGGACAACGGAAAGGCGGACAAGAATTTGCATACTTGGAACGGGCAGCAACGCTACCCAGACTTTGAAATAGATCCTCTGCTCAAAGGGGAGCGTCACTTAGTGCGTACCGGATTCTGGTATAAAGGAATTGCCCATGGCATTGGGAATAAGATGAGTATTGGTGACAACGATAGATTCCCTGCTGTTGGTTTCCGCGTATGCATCGGCGAGCCGCTTGTGGATTGGAATAATGCAACGACCACGACGCCCAAACTCGTTAAAGATGCATTTTCGTTGAACGCCGCGCCGGGAAGCATTAAGGAACTCGATCTTGGGAATGTCCCTCCGCTGCAGTTCGTTTACTGCCCGGCCGGAAAGTTCAGCATGGGATATAAAAAGCACCCCGCTATTTCGAAAGTGAAGGATATAGAAATCACCTCTCCATTCTGGGTTTCAAAGACCGTGATACGCGCCGATCAGCTGGAATCGCTTGGTATTAATTTCGCCACGAATTCCATCACGAATGGCGAAAAAAGAGAAGCGTGGATTAGCGATGCTTCTATTGTGGTTCAAAAACTCCCGTCCGTCCTGAAGGAGCGCTTCGGCAAGATGCTTCCTCCCGGCTATGTGTTCCGTCTGCCGACGGAGGCCGAGTTTGAATATCTTCAGAAGGCGGAAACGAATGATAAGAATGCGCAGACAAACATCTGGGGTGTTGAAAGGTTGTATTCAGGGGGCTATATCGGCCTTTTGGACCGGGCGCCGGCATACGGCAGGGGTGTCGATGTCGTCAATGAAACGAGTGATGATACGGTCTGGACCAATCTTGTGAAGGTGAATTACGATAATCAGCCGGACAAGAATCCTGTCGGATGGTCGGACAACCCCAACTGGAGCGTTTTCCGAAGAGGGCTCGCCAGAAACTGCGGGGGTGGTAAATTGATTACCAATCAACGTTCCAACAAACTATATGGCTTCTATTTTGTTGTCGCTCCAGACGTTGACAAGCTGAACAAGTTCTACTGGAAGTAAACGCAATCATGCGATAGCGGTACGGCGGCGGCGGCTTGTGTTCCAGCGAGTTGCCGCCGTGTTCGTTATGGGCGCGGTGATTTTCTGCCGCCAGAACCGACGCGTAGTTGCGATTCGCCTATCGCTGAAGCGACCATGATCGTTTTCCTTGGCACTATTGCGCTTTGAAACGCAGTGTGATACAATTCTCGCGTTCTAAGAATATAGGAGCTTTATATGGTTTCTGTGCCCACTACAAGAATGTCCTCGCGTGGTCAGGTCGTGATCCCCGAGCCGATTCGCATTGAATGCGGATTTGGCGAGGGAACGACTTTCACGGTTGTCGCCAAGGGAAATGCCGTAATGCTACAGGCGATTGTCGCGCCACCGCGAGACTTGTTCAACGAACTTGCAAGGGAGTCCCGTGCAGCGGCGAAAGCGTCAGGCCTGCGCCCAAGCGACGTAACCGCCGCCATACGTGAAGTACACGCTGAAAAGCGGACGGCAAGGGCGAAAGGCAACGCCTGATGTGCGCAGTGCTTGAGCGGCAAATGCAAAATCGTCTGTTCTGGCGACAATTCCCCTTATTTCCACTATCCTGCTGCCATTTTCTGATGGCTATTTTGGCAACATTCGTCCACCTTGATTCACTCTCCGTCTAATTCCGTTTTATTCCACTCTGTTCCGTTCAATTTATGGTATAATATTTTCCGCGAAAGGAAAACTGTATATGGGCAATCTTCAAGCCATCATCCATAAATGCCGAGCACCTGAAACTGGGTACTGGGCCGAAGTTCCTTCTCTCCCTGGTTGCGTCACCCAGGGCGAAACGCTCGAAGAAGTTCGCGCCATGATTCAAGATGCCGTTCACGCCTGGTTCACATGCGCATGGGAACTCGCCATGCGTGGCCGCAAAAAGCGCCTTGCAAAAACCGACATCATGGAGCCTGTTTTTTCATGAAGGCTAAACCCTATTGGCGTGTCGTCGAAGTTTTGAAGGCTTATGGTTTTGTTTACATTCGTTCCGTCGGCTCCCATCGGCAATTTCACAAGCCTGGCCTCGTCATGATTGTCACCGTTCCCTTTCATGGCCGTAACTGCATGATCAAGACCGGCATTCTCAAAAGCATTGCCCGTCAATCCGGCATCCCCGATTCCGCATTCTGATTCATCCCCTTCCGCCAATCATTTTGCTTTTTAGTGTCAAACTCCCGCACCAGGTGACAGCAAATACAAATATGGCTTCTATTTTGTTGTCGCTCCAGACGTTGACAAGCTGAACAAGTTCTACTGGAAGTAAACGCAATCATGCGATAGCAGTACTGTGGCGGCAGTTCGTGTTTCAGCGAACTGCCGCCGCGCTCGTTGTGGGCGCGGACATCCCGTGTTTGTCGCCCAGCATGCCTGCGTCTGCTGCTGCCGCGACTGCCTCGCGAAGTGGTGGAAGGTACCGCGCGGCGTCGTAATCCCCGCCGAGCATTCTGATATTTGGAAACAACTATTTAAAACAACTTGCCTTTGGCGCGCGGGCTAACTCGCCCGCGCCCAATTGCCGATCCTCAAACTGTCGCGATTATGAATGCTCAAGGTGCGCCCGCAGGATAATGTTGTTCTTGAAAGTTGTCATGGTTGTTTCCAAATCCCAAGTACGTATGGGTGAAAAACGCAGATGCGCCCTGGAATTGCGCTTTTACGAAAATCGCCTTGCGCCGCAAGGTGGACTTTGATATTATACCGCCGTTCTCAGAATAGATTTGAAGAATGACCTTTGACCCAGGACATAAAATCGGTGCTTACCGTATAATCCGCCTTCTCGGTGAGGGCGGCATGGGGGCTGTGTACGAGGTTGAGCACGAACAGCTTGGCGTTCACTATGCGTTGAAGTCCTTTACGCTCGAGAACGGGTACGTCGATGTGCTGAAAAACAAGTTCCTGGCCGAAGGGAAGATCCTTGCGCGCCTTCATGACCCGCATCTGGTGCGGGTCTTTGATCTGAGCTTCGACGAAACGACCGGTACGCCGTATTTCGTGATGGACCTTGTATTGTCAGAGGACGGCAGACCTCGCACGCTTTTTGACGTCAAGACGGCGGAGCTCGACGAGGATTGCATCCTTGGATGGTTTGTGGAGCTTGCCTCCGCCATAGACTACATTCACGAGCAGGGCATCGTCCACCGCGACATCAAGCTAGGCAACGTCCTCATTTCTTCGGATGGGCATCTCGTTCTTTCCGACTTCGGCATTTCACGCCTGTTCTCGGAGCGCCTGCGCTCCGATGTAAAGGCCGCCAACACGATTGTGTCGGAGGTCACGACGGCAACCAGCCTCGTGATGGGAACGCAGGGCTACATGGCGCCCGAAGTCGCCCGCGGCGAAGAGGCGACGCCTGCGGCGGACTCGTACTCGCTGGGCGTCATGTTCGTCTATCTGCTGACGGGAATCTGGTATGAGCCCGGTTCCAAGGTGTTCAAGGTCTTGGAGACGCTTGAATATCGTTGGATAGACGTTCTGCCGCGCCTTCTGGCCGAGAACCCGGCGGAGCGTCAGACGAACCTCTCGGAACTCGCCGAAACGTTGCGGAGTGCCCAAGTCGCCGAGCCGGAGAAGGCGAAGGAACCGGAAACGCCTCCGCGCCGGAAGAGCCGCGTTCTCCTTGCGCTTGCAGGGGCTGCTGGCCTCATCGTCGCCGTCGTCGGTTACTTTGCATTCTCACGCCGTCCCGCGTCTTCCGCAGCCGACGATGTTACAATCTCTCCCAGTTCGGCGCCTTCCGCAATCAATGATTTTGACGCGGCGTTCAGCCTTCGCGGCATTTACGGGGGGCCTCGGCAATGAGTCTTTTTCCTCTGACGTCTTTGACCTTGCTTCAGAATCTGGCTGTCGAGAAGACGGGCGGGAACGAGGCTTCTTGGGTGCGCTTCTTCAATCTCTACACGCCGGCCATACGCCGGTTCGTGGAGTGGAACGACCATGTACACGATCCGGACGATGTGGTTCAGGAGGTTTACCTCAAGCTAGTCGAGATCATCCGCTCGGGGAAGTACAATCCCGACAAGGCGCGGTTTCGGACGTTCATTGCGCTTCTCATACGCCGTCAGCTGATTACGCTTTACCGGCAGGATCAGGCGAGGCATGTCGCCGACCGCTGCTCAATCGACGATTTGACGGAAGAACTTGCCGTTCCATCTGAACAATATGAGCAAGTTGACCTGAGTTGGGCAAAGGCCAAGCATGAGGCGGCGGTCGAACATGTCCTTACAAAAGTGGCGATGAAGCAGCAGTCCAGAGACATTTATCGTGCTTATGTTATTGAAAACCGTCCAATAGAAGAGGTTTCTGCGACTTTTGGCGTTACGTCCGACATCATCTACAAGGTCAAGAACCGTGTAAGCAAGATGATCGAGGCGGTCGAAATGGAATACGCCGAATAAAAAAATCAGATTTTCGCGAGAGATTTGCCCGCGCCGTGCGTATAATGTCAGTGAACGCAGCAAGCGTTCGCAAGGAGTAAAAAAATGAAAATGACACTAGTATCCGTTACAAGTTCCTGGCTTTGCGCCACGGGTGTGGCCATAATTTCAAGTTTCTGCATCATGACCCGTAGCAATGGCACGGCAGCCGACCAGGAAAGGGCGGCGCAGGTCGCTTCTGGCATTTCCAAGAGCGGCACGATTGCTGAGTACAAGCCGACGAATAAGCATTCATCCGCCGTCAAGAAGACGACGACGGCAAAGGTGGTGAAGGAGGTCAAGATTCCGAAATTTGTAGTGAATCCGATTTACGCTTCGTTCACGAACGCGGTAAACAAACTTGCAGAAGAGCTGGCGGATGTGGCGAAAGACGGAGAAGTCAAGTTCGAGAACGGCTTTTCCCTGATGAACAAGGGCGGCAAGCCAACACTCAAGTTCCCGGAGGAATACACGAATGTCGGCATTGGCGGTCTGGCGATAGGCGATGAGTTGAAGGACCCTTCCTTCATGGCTCATCGGAAAAAAATTGACGACACGAATCAGCAGAAGATTGATGAAGTGGCCTTCAGCGGGTATAAGCGCCTTGACGAGCCTGAACTCTACTGCACAAAGGTTTGGTATTCCGTGCTTCCCTCGACCAGGCAGGTCGATTCCATTCGGATGCATGGGGATCTTTGCGTTGGGGATGCCGCTAACGCGGACAAGATGATCAAGGAGATTACGCAGTGGATGAAAGAGGACTATGGAGCGGTCGATTTACGCGCTGATGTTCCGAAAGGAACGCTCGCCCTGAAGAAGTTCAGGATCGGGAAAGGTATGGACGTGGAGGTCGCGGTGAAATGGAAGAGCCGGCGTACGACCGATGGGAGCGATGCCAATATCGACATAAGCTTTACGGTAAGCGAATTGTCCGAGGACAACAAGTATGAGTGGCAGAAGCTTGGCGAGGCGGCTGACGAGGCACGGGTCACCGAGTACAAGAAATCCGGCATCAACTACTTTACCGTCCGTCCACGGGTGAAGGAAGACGACGTCAAGCGGAAAGTGGTGTACTGATCCGCGCGCAAACGCGCGGCGATTTTCCTACGCACCGTCCCCCTAGCCTGTGCCATCGAGGACCTTATGGAATGAGATCATTGGGAATGTGGCATAAGATATTCGACCGAACGAGAATATGCCAATTCACCGAACGAGAATATGCCAATTCACCGAACGAGATCGCGTCAATTCACCGAACGAGATTGCGTCAATTCACCGAACGGCATTGACGCGTGTGGGCAAGATTTGTTATAATAAGTGACATGAAAAACGGAGAAATCTATAAACAACGGATATTAGACGCGATTTTGGAGCGAAAACTTTCCGGAGCAGGGGCAGTCCTTGTGGAAGGCCCCAAATGGTGCGGTAAGACAACTACATGCGAGCAACATGCAAAAAGTGCTCTTTACATGGCCGATCCTGTCCGGCGTGACCGTTATCACGTTCAAGCCGAAGTTGATATAACGGAATTGATGAAAGGCGAACAACCTCGCCTCATTGATGAATGGCAGGATGCGCCGAAATTCTGGGATGCGATTCGCTACGATGTAGACCACTCGTCGGGTTGGGGGCATTATATCCTAACAGGTTCGGCCGTTCCTCCAGACGACAAGAAAGAACGGAGTGGAAAGAAGGACATTGTTCATTCCGGAACAGGGAGGATTGTGCGTGTGCGGATGCTCCCAATGTCCCTGTGGGAATCTGGCGAATCATCGGGAACGGTTTCGCTTGGCTCTTTATTCAATGGGGAGAAGTTCAAAGCGGGCGAGGCCATCGCCAGATCGTTGAAGGATATGGCGTATCTTGTCTGCCGCGGCGGATGGCCACAGGCTGTCAGTCAAGACGGAGAAACGGCACTTGAGCGCGCGTTTGAATATGTGGATGCAGTCGTGAATTCTGACATATCGCGTGTCGATGGCGTCTCACGCGATCCAAGACGCGCGCGGCTGCTGCTCAAGTCGTACGCCAGGCTACAGGGAACGCAGTCCACCATAGTGAACATACGCAAGGACATGGCGACAGGTGACGGAAACGGTCCCGACGACGATACGGTGTCGTCCTACATTAATTCCTTGCGCAAGATATTCGTAGTCGAGGATGCTGAGGCTTGGTGCCCGGCACTGCGATCCAGGGCCGCTATCCGCATGTCGCCCACTCGATATTTTTCCGATCCTTCGATTGCCGCCGCGGCACTTGGCCTTGGGCCTGAGGACTTGATGAACGACATCCGCACTTACGGGATGTTCTTTGAGGCCATGGTGGTACGCGATCTGAGGGTGTATGCTGCTGCGTTGAATGGAGATGTCAGCCATTATCTGGACCGCAACGGACTGGAGTGCGATGCGGTCGTACACCTGAGGAATGGCACAAGCGGGCTTGTCGAAGTAAAGCTTGGCGGAGGGGCTCTCATCAAGGAGGGGGCCAGGACGCTCAACGAACTCTCTGGCATAATCGACACGTCGCGGCAGAAGGAGGTCGCATTCAAGATGGTCGTCACCGCAACTGGGGATTTCGCCTATCAGCGACAAGATGGCATCATAGTGTGTCCAGTCGGTGCGCTACGGCCGTAGCGAAAAAATGATTTTCCTGCGGGAGATTTGGATGCGTTGTGCGTATAATGTCAATGAACGCAGCAATCGTTTACAGCAATCATTCACAAGGAGGCAAAATGAACTTGAAATTGACCATGATGGTCGCGATGGCGGCGGCTTGCGCGGCTATCCAGCTGACGGCGATGCCGACAGAGGAAGAGACAAGGAAGGCGGTGCCAGTCGTCAAAAAGATGCTGGCACAAGAGCGGGCGGCGCTTGAGTCCGGCAGGAAGACGCGCTCCGAAATCGCTGCAGCTGCGATGAAGCTTGCCGGCGAGGCCGATACGGATGCGGCGAAACTGCTCTTGATGAAAGGGGCGTTTACTCTTTATGTGAAGGACGGCAATCATGAGAAGGCCGTCGAGACGATGAAAGCGCTCGAGGCGGCGATTTCGGACATGCCGCCGCAAAGCGTCACGAACATGATTGAGGCTGCGCTTCTCGAAGTTTCCAAGAAGGAGGATCGCGCACGGCTTTACAAACTGCTCGATGAATTGAAAAAGAATACTGCTGGGAATGAAGTGCAGAAGGTGGTAACGAGTACAAAAGACTCTGCAACGGAGACGAATCGGCAGATATTTTCCAGGATGTTCCCGGGGTGGCAAACCAGTGTGGAACCAACAATCGAATCCAGCCATCGCGGACAGGACAACGTCGCTTTTGTGCATCCGCCGAGTCAGGGGACGTCTGCCGTCGTAAGCCGCGTGCTGACGCTTTCCAAAAAGAAACCGTGCCTGTTCCTCACGATCCATGGAAGCTCGGACTTCCTTTTGTCTGTCCTTGTCAACGGCAAGGAAGTCTTGCCCAAGCGACTCATCAGCACTCCCGACTATGCGCCTTGGCAGGACTTCACTGTTCCTCTTTTCGCATGGCGAGGACAAGAGGTCAAGGTCGAGGTTGTTGTTACGGCCAATGAGAGGTATTATAAATCTGCCTCTTTCAAGCACCTTGAAATCGCAGAGGGCAGCGGTCGCGAGAATCTGATTCCCGAAGCGAAGGAGACTGTAGACGGCTACACATGGTCGTATCGAGTGGAGAACAGCGAGGCTACAATCATTTCCGAGAAAGAAGGGAAGATGTCATGCGCCGTCTCGCCGAAGCCGGTTGGCAGCATCGTAATCCCCGATATTCTCGGCGGTGTAAAGGTGACAAGTATCGGACAATGGGCTTTTGTTGGTTGCCAAGAACTGGAATCTGTGACGATACCACAAGGTGTGAAACGCATAGGAAATGTGGCGTTTCTCGAGTGCAAGAAACTCAAATCGGTTGAGATTCCATCCAGCGTGATAGGTATCGGTTGGTGTGCATTCTACAGATGCTACGCTCTTGCTTCCGTGAACATTCCTTCCGATTCCGATTTGAAGGGTTTAGAAAATGGGGCTTTTGCCCACTGCTTTGCACTGAAATCGATTGCGCTTCCCGATGGAGTAACGAGGATTGCCCGTCATGCGTTTCTTAGATGTTCCAATCTCAAGTCGCTGACAATCCCAGCAGCAGCATCCAGAATTGGAGGAGAGGCTTTTAGATATTGTGCCAACCTTTCTTCTGTGACGATGCGTGGAGAAAAGCCGGATACATCGGTTCCGCCCGAATATATGTTGCATACGTCGGACAACATATTCCTCGACTGTGGCAAGCTCAAGGCGATTCACGTTCCGGCGAATGCAAAGAGCTGGGCGGGGATGAAGAAGTGGCATGGAATTCCACTGGTGTTTGACGGAAAGGCGGAAACGAATAGTTCAAATTCCGTGAAAGTGCCTGTTGCAAAGGATCTGACAGGCCCTTACGGTATCCTCATGCAGCCCGACCCTGGTTGCGAGAAGGGTGCTGAGTATGTCCTGAAAAGGCTAGTGGACGACTATCTGCCTGCTGCCGTGCGTTATTACGGGGATCCCTTTGGCGGCAAAGAACCATCACGTGTGTTCACGCTCAAGGTAAAGAGAAACGACGGCAAGGATAGAAAATACACAGGGCCGTCATGGGGTAGCCGTGGCGATGGCACCAGTCAGTTCACGATTGGATTGGCCAAGGGAAGCGATAAATGGGATATGGATCTCGAGCTAGTTGCGAGTGAAATTTTGACGGTCTGCCATGAAGATGTTGGATTTAGTCTCTACGTGAATGATTTTGTCAGGGGGGATGCTAAGGGTATCGACCCTGTTCCAGGAATCAAGGAAATGATCAGAAAAGGTCTCTCAAAAGAAGGTGATGCGAAGAAGGATGTTCGACTTAGGGTCTGGCGCAAGTACGCACCCATGTGGTCGGCCTTCGAGGAACTGCGCGCAAGACATCCCAAGTTCATGCTCGATTATTGCAATTTGAAGAACTCGCGCTATGCAGAAGGCAAGTTGCCTCAAAAACTGTCTTTCGACCAGATGGCCGATCTTTTGGGTGAGGTTACGGGCGAAAACATGGTCGAACTTTTCAAGAAGCACGGCGTAGGAAGTAGAGAGTCCCAGAAATATCCGTTGCCTAAAATTTCTGTTGCGCAGGCGCTTCAAGGTTGCGATTTTCTGCTCAACAAGAACTTTAAGAAGAATGCCAAGTACTACCTCTGCCTGTTCTCGGCGTCGTGGTGCGGACCATGCCGAGCAGAGATGCCGCGCATCGCGAAGACTTATGCGGAGACACTGAAGGACGATCCGAACATCGAGCTTATCCATTTTTCGCGTGATCAGAACGATGAAAAGGCGTTGGCCTGGGCGAAGGAACATGACGTCAAGTTCCCTGTCGTGAAACCACATGGCGGCAATCCACTGAATCTGCAAACGAGAGGCATTCCGCACCTATTCATTGTCAAGGCCGACGGCACGCTCGTGGAAGAAGGCCACCCCAGGAAGCTGTTCACCGATGAAAAACTCCGCAAACTTAAGTCGGAACGAGGTGTTTCTGAAATGACGTACACCGACAATGTCGGGTGTACATGGAGCTATGTCGACAACAATAAGGGCTCCCTGACGATAACAGGTGTAAGTTTGCAGACTCCAAGTTCTGTGACAATACCGACTTCTATCAAGGGTAAGAATGTGACAAGAATCGGCAAAGATGCATTTAAGGGCAACGCGATGATTACAGGTGTTACAATTCCCGGTTGCATTGTTGACATAGGCGCCGGGGCGTTCGTAGGATGTACTAATCTGGAAGAGCTTACGATACTTGAAGGTGTAAAGGCCTTTGGCGGATGCGATGCGGTTCGTGGATGTCCTAAGTTGAAAAGCGTAACGTTCCCCAAAAGTTTGACATTTATACGCGAGAGGGCGTTCAAGAATGGGACTGACGAGTCAATGAAGGTGAATGTTGACTCAATAGAACATTGGCTGTCCATTGTGTTTGTGACTGGAGGCTCAAACCCTCTATGTAATAGTAAGGCGTATCTGTGTGTCAAGGGCGCACCTGTTGTTGATCTGAAGATTCCCGATGGAACAAAAGAGATAAAAGGATGTGCATTTTGTGGATACAGTGCTCTTAAGAGCATATCGATTCCTGGTTCTGTTAAACGCATAGGGCCGGAGGCGTTTGCTTATATGAAAGGTGCGCGTATAGTGTTTGCGAGTAACATTGGCACGGTGGAAATCGCAAGGGGGGCTTTCCATAGTAGTACAGACTGCCGAATTGAGGTGGCTCCGAAACCAGGATGTGTTTTTGCTGGATGGGAAGATGAACAGGGGAAACTTGTTGATGATATACTCAAGCAAAAGCGGCGACTAGTCGTCACTCCCCGCTGGAAATAAACGCAATCATGCGATAACAGCACTGCGGCGGCGGCTCGTGTTCTAGCGAGTTGCCGCCGTGTTCGTTATGGGCGCGGCATTTTCTGCCGCCAGAACCGCCGCGTAGTTGCGATTTTGATTAGAAGATTGCCCCGAGGCGTGGGATATGGTAACATACGCGGCGATGAAGAACTACGAAGTTGCATTTGCCTGGCTCGGGAAGTCACGGTTCAGGAGCCGCTTCCATCTTTCCGAGGCCGATCGACGATATATCGCCGAGAAGGGAATGGCGACGATCCGCCGCCATTGCGAGGACTTCATCCGCACGCGACTCGCCCCGGCGAATCCGCCCAACGACGGGAAGCAGACGCCGATGCGCGGACATCCCGTGTTCATCGCCCAGCACGCCTGTGCCTGCTGCTGCCGCGACTGCCTCGCGAAGTGGTGGAAGGTGCCGCGCGGCGTCGCCATCCCCGCCGAACGCCAGCAGGGAATCGTCGATTTCCTCATGGCGTGGATCGAACGGGAAAACGCACCGTAATCTCACGCCCTGTACCCGCTACGTCACTTATTCGAATAAGTGACGTACCGCGTACAAAGCAAGCAGCAATGGCAAAAGCGGGAGGGGCTGCGCTTGTCGCGGCCCAATCATCCGGTCGCGACAAGCGTGACCGCTCCCGCGGACAGCCCTGGTCCAAAGTCTAAAGTCCTCCAACCTTTGTCGTCTGTCTTCTGTCGTTTGTCCTTCGCTTCTTTTGAGGACAGAAGACAAAGGACGAATGACAAAGGATTAGGACTTTGGACATTGGACTCTGGCCGAGCCGCAAAAGTTTTTCCACAACTTTTTCCAGCACGGCGGGGCGGGGTTTTGGTATAATTCCCGCCGTTGAAATCGGTTGAAAAACCGAGATCAGCCAAACTTCAGCATGTAGGCGGGGGAGAAATCCCGTCGATGGCTGAGGGAAGCGCGAAGGATGATTCAGCCTGGCGCGAGATACTTGATTACTTCAACGGCGCAATCCATGTGGGTATGACCGCGACGCCGCGTACCAAGGAAGACGGCAACAACCTCGAACACTTCGGCAACCCGGTCTATACCTATCCCCTCAAGCAGGGCATAGCCGATGGATTCCTCGCGCCATACAAGGTCATCCGCGTGCGGCTCGACCTCGACCACTACGGCTGGTCGCCGGACGGTGCGATGCTGGACGACAACGGCCATGAGATTGAAGACAGGGTTTACAGCATCACGGACTTTGACAAGAACATCGAGATCAAGAACCGCACGCTCGCCGTTGCCAAGCGAATCACGCAGTGGCTACACGAGAACGGCGTCATGTCAAAGGCAATCGTGTTCTGCGTGAACACAGACCATGCGCAGCAGATGCGGAACCTGCTTGCGGCGTTCAACCCAGAGGAGATGAGCAGGGATTCCCGATACGTGATGCGGATAACCGGCAATGACGCAGAAGGGCGTGAGCAGCTAGACAATTTCATCAGCGTCGACTTCCCGTATCCGGTGATCGCAACAACGTCCCAGATGCTGACGACCGGCGTTGACTGCAAGATGTGCAAGCTCATCGTACTCGATACGAGCATCAGCTCAATGACCGTGTTCAAGCAGATCGTCGGACGCGGGACGCGTCTTCTCTGGAACGAAGAGGACAAGGCACTGGAAACGCTACTTCACGGTCATGGATTTCCGCAACGCGACTCGCCACTTCGCCGACGAGGAGTTCGACGGCGAGATCGAGGTGATTGAGGAGGAGGAATGCCCCGTATGCCACGAGTTCCCCTGCATCTGCGACAAGTACGACCCCGAAACCGAAGATGATACGCCGCCGATGGCCGGTGGCGTAGGAGGTGTTGGACTGCAACCGCCTGAGGAAGATCCAAAGTTGCCGAAACCATCCATAATCGGGCCGGAGGTCGCGCCGGAGGACGAAGTCGTGCAGATAATGGGGGCCGACGGAAAGCTTTCGACAGTGTCCATTTCCACTTTCCGCGAAGGCGTCCTGAAAGCCTACCCGTCGCTCGACGATTTCCGCGCGAAGTGGAACGCCACGCTCCACAAGCGCGAAGTTCTTGACGAACTCGGAGGCGGCGTTCTGGACTTCGACGAAATCCGCGAGAAGAGCCGGATCGAGAATGCCGCAGATGTTGACGAGTTCGACCTCATCTGCCACATCGTTTTCGACAAGCCGCCCATGACCCGCGCCGAACGTGCGAAGAAGGCGAAGGAGAGCGACATCTTCGAGAAGTATTCCGAACAGGCACGTGAAGTCCTGTTCGCGCTTCTCGACAAATACGCCGAAACCGGTTCGACCGATCTCGGCGATCTGAACATCTTCAGCAACGATCCGTTCAAGACCAAGTTCGGATCAGGTCCGAAGATCGCCGGCTTCTTCGGCGGCAAGGCGCAGCTGGAGGCGGCGATGGCCGAGCTGGAAGAGGCAATCTACGCCCCTGCGGCATAGCGAGGTAGGGCGCGGACTCCGGCCGCGCCATACAGGCAATTAAGAAAGGAAACACCATGGAAATTAGCAACTTCGTAAAGAACATCCGAAACATCATGCGCGGCGACGCCGGCATCAACGGCGACGCCCAGCGCATTGAGCAGATGGCGTGGATGCTCTTCCTCAAGATATACGACCAGAAGGAGGCGCAATGGGAGTTCACGGACTCGTCCTACCGCTCCATCATCCCTGAAGAGCTGCGTTGGCGCTCATGGGCCGTTGACAAAATGGACGGCAAGGCGCCGACCGGCGAGTCGCTCCTTGACTTCGTGAACAACCGCCTGTTCCCGACGCTGAAGAAACTGCCCGTGGACGAAAACACCGAGACGCGCCGTGCCATCGTCCGTGCCGTGTTCGAAGGCGAGAACAACTACATGAAAGACGGCACGCTCCTTCGCCAGGTCGTCAACGTAATCGACTCCATCGACTTCGGCGACTTCGCGGACCGCCACGCCTTTGGTGAAATCTACGAAACGATCCTGAAGGGGTTGCAGTCGGCGGGAAGCTCCGGCGAGTTCTACACGCCACGCGCCGTCACGGACTTCATGGTGCTGATGGTCAAGCCGAAGCTCGGCGAGAAGATGGCGGACTTCGCCGCTGGGACGTGCGGATTCATCGTCTCGACGCTGAAGGAACTGGAGAAACAGGTCAAGACTGTCGAAGACCGCAAGACGCTGAACGCCTCTCTCTTCGGCATCGAGAAGAAACCCCTTCCCTACTTGCTCGGCATCACGAACCTCCTCCTTCACGACATCGACAACCCCATGCTCCTTCACGGCAACAGCCTTGAACAGGACGTCCACAGCTATACGGAGAAAGACCGTTTCCACATCATCCTGATGAATCCTCCGTACGGCGGCGATGAGAAGGAAAACGTAACGATGAATTTCCCAGCCGATCTCCGCTCATCCGAAACGGCTGATCTTTTCATGTCAGTGATCCTCTATCGGTTGAAGAAAAATGGGCGTGCGGCGGTAGTGTTGCCGGACGGATTCCTCTTTGGAACGGACGGAGCGAAACGAGCCATCAAGGAGAAGCTAATGAAGGAGTGTAATCTTCACACCATTATCCGGTTGCCGCCTGGAGTATTCGCGCCATACACTCTCATTACTACGAACATTCTCTTCTTCGACAAGACTGGCCCGACTGAATCCACGTGGATTTATCGAATGGACCCGCCGGAGGGGATGAAGAACTTTACAAAGAGTAAGCAGATGGGCGCTGAACATTTCCAGCCTGTCATAGACTGGTGGAACAAACGTGAGCCGATCCAGGTGGACGGCGTGGATAAGGCGAAGAAGTTCACCATCGATGAAATCAAGGCGGGGAATTATAATCTTGATCTGTGCAAGGCTAAAACCGAACAAATGGAATTGCTATCAGTTGAGGAGTTGATAGCAGGATACGAGAAAGAACGCAAAAGGATGGATAAAGCCATTGATGGGGTTTTGGCGGAATTGAACGGCATCATCAAGAAGGGGTGCTGATATGACCGTAGAACAAGTCAAGGCATCCATTCTCCAACTTGCCATCCAAGGCAAACTCGTTCCGCAAGACCCGAATGACGAACCCGCCAGCGAACTGTTGAAACGGATTGATGCCGCAAAGAACGCAAAGGGCGCAAAGAAGGGAAAGCCCCTCCCGCCAATCATGGACGACGAAAAGCCGTTCAGCATTCCTGATAGTTGGGTATGGGTGAGGTTGGGGGATGTAGGAGAGTGGGGGTCTGGGGCTACGCCCTTGAAGGGAAAATTGCAGTATTATACTGATGGTACAATCCCATGGTTATTGACTGGCGATTTGAATGATGGACTTATTACACAAATCCCGAATAGAATTACAGATATTGCGCTTAAGGAGACTTCTCTTAAACTTAATCCCAAAGGTTCAGTTTTAATCGCCATGTATGGCGCGACGATAGGTAAGGTTGGAATCCTTGATATAGATTCGACTACGAATCAGGCATGTTGTGCTTGTGTGACAAATCCTTCAATAGATCGTTGGTTTCTGTTTTATTTTCTCATGGCCCAAAGAGATGCTTTTCGCAAACGTGGCGAGGGAGGAGCGCAACCTAATATTTCAAAAGAAAAAATTATCGTCACACCAATCCCCCTCCCACCCCTTGCCGAGCAGAAGCGGATTGCGGCGAAGGTGGAGGCGTTGTTCAAGTACGTTGATGAGTGCGAGGATAGCCGCAAGCAACTTGCCGAGAGTTTGTCAGAGACGCTGAAACGCTCCGTACTTCAGGAGGCGATACAAGGTCGTCTTGTCCCGCAAGACCCGAACGACGAACCAACCTGCGAGTTGCTGAAAAATATCGCCGCCGAACGCGAGAAGCAAATTGCCGAAAAGAAGATCAAGAAGTCGAAACCGCTACCGCCAATCAAGGACGAAGAAAAACCGTTCCCAATTCCCGATAGTTGGGAGTGGGTAAGGTTGGGCGAGTTGGTAAGCGCTGAATCCGGTCTTTCATATAAAAAGGAAGACCTATCAATCTCGCGAGATGAGATGGTGCGTGTCTTGCGGGGAGGAAACATTTTGGATGGGAAATACGTTTTTAAGGGTGATGATGTTTTTATAGCAAAAGAGTTTGCTATAAAACGACCTTCGATTAAGGCATTCGACTTCGTTCTACCTGCAGTCACCAGTTTGGAGCATCTCGGCAAAACAGCCTTCTTTGAAGAAGATCGGCCAGATGTATATGCGGGAGGGTTCCTCTTGATGCTTCATTTGTTGCATCAGAACAAATGGATTGCGAAATATCTTCTTGCGTTCTTTCAAAGTGAGCAGTACCATTCTTATTGTAAGAACATTGCCAACAAATCGGGACAGGCGTTTTATAATTTGTCTCGCGAGAAGTTATGTTTAACCCCCATTCCTCTCCCGCCCCTTGCGGAACAGAAGCGGATTGTGGCGAAAGTGGATTCACTGCTTGCAAAGATTGAGGAAGTGAGGGAGGCTGTGTGTTGAGATTGTTGCCAGGGAGAAATAGTGCGCAGCTGGAATAAGATTGTTCGCTTACGGAACGAGGTGTATTTGGCAAATAATCTCATTCACCGGTCGTGAAATATGGTACACTAATGGTGAACCGCGATGAACCGACTTGAAATCATAGAGACGCTTCTGCACTGGCTGATGTGGATCAGTCTGGGCGCATTGCTGTTGATTGCGGCAGCGTGCGCCTACGTCGGATTGCGCCGCGTGAGCCAGGTGCTTTATGCGCGGTTGCGTCCGGCCGCCATCGGCGTGTTCGCGGTTGTGGCGATAATAGCCACTGGCGAGGCGCAGAAGCGGCTGTTGCGCGACGGTGCGCTCGGTGATCGCGCCCTACCAAGCGTGACCGCCGAGGAGATTGCGCAGGGGTGGCGGCTTGAAAGCGTTGCAACGAACGATGCGGTTTCGTATGCGATGCCGACGAACGGAGTTGAGTACATGCCGTGGTCGCTGGGCGGCGGGTACGAGACGCACTTTCCGCTTGACCTCGGCGACTTCGCGTTTCCGTTCGGCACGGGCGTGGTGCACCGCTTGGACGTGCTTTCCGGCGGCATGGTGGAGTCGCTGCCGCGGCAACGGGTGGAAGGGCGGTATTCGTCGGCGATGTCTATATGTGCGGCGAGGGAGTGGGCGTCGATTGTGCCGGGTGTGGGGAGGTTCTGGTGGGCGGATTCGGCGCGCTCGGTGATCGCGCCCTACCGTGGGAAGGTTCTTACATGGGAGAATGTGTATGCGGGGCGTGACCGCACGGGGCAGTACAATGCGCAGATTGAGTTACGGAGCGATGGCAACTTTACGACGCGTTCAAATGACGTGGAACGTGTCTATCGGCGTGTGTTGCCGTACGACCTCGACAATGACGGTTTGCCGAACACGATAGACCCCGCGCCGGAGACGCCGCTCGTGCCGTCAGCGTGGAATCAGTCAGAGGATTGGGCGGCGGCTGCGTTTCCGTCCAATGCCGCAGAGATAGCCGCTATGGGCGGTTACGCTGCATGGGCTACCGCGCGTGGCGCTGATCCCGACAGGCGGCTTGTGTCGCTCAGCGTTTCGTTTGATGATGAGAGCGCGTGGCCTACGATGCTTGACTTCGGAGGCATTCCAGTGATAGCGGATGGTGCTGCGGAGCTGTCATTTGCCATCGACTGCGGCGCGCGGGTGCCGTTCACGCTCACTGCGGGACGGCTTGCGTCCGTGGAGGTGACGGCGACGCTGCCGCCGATGCGTTCGGGCGAAGGCATGACTACGACTGAGAGTGGCGAGTTCCTGGGCAACTACGTTTTTCCTCACGAACGCACCGTGAACGACGTGAAGGTGCATCTTGCTGACCCGTGTACCGGATGGCTGTGCCGTCTTGCAGGTGTGAACATCGACGGCGACTTGGATCATCTGCACCCAGGTGGCTCGGCCGAATTGACGGCAGAAGTGTCTCATTGCCATCCCGACGCATATCTGGGCTGCACGTGGACCGGCGGCTCGGGCATTGCGTTCTCGCAAGAACATTCGCTTTCGACGACCGTGACGTACGATCCGGACGAACCCGACATCTGGGCGACCAACGGCATTGACCTGATCACGCAGTTTGTCGGCTACTCCCTGACGAACCACGTACACTTCACGGTGGGGACAACCAACGAACCAAATACCGAGTTTTCGATTTCATGCCCTGATGTGATGTTCTTAAATGATTTAAGCAATGGGAAACGGGCAGAAAGAGTGTACAGCGTATCGATTACGTTGTCTGGACCACATGGCACTGGGGGCCATGTTTCCATAACCTCAATTTCGGGAGCTGAGTTGAGGTTGTTTTATGATGAAGCCCTATTAATGCCTGCCACAAATGCTATTCCCTTTTATGTTCCCGAAGACGGATTTTATGAGACAACGACCAACCTGTATCTTGCATGCACGACACTTGGCAACGGAATGCTGAGAGCGGAGATCGCTCTTGACGGTGGAGGGACAAAGTCAGGCACTTCACCTTGCAGGGTGATCGAACCCCTGCGCCGCTTCGTCATGACCGAACAGGCTTCTGACGGCCGGTTCTTCAATCCTTCGTGCCTGGTGTGGGGCACCAATGCGGCGTTGAAGGTCGCAGTGAATACAGGGACGGCGTCTTTTTCGCCGGAGGAGATCAGGTGGTCGGTTGTGTCCGGCCCCGGGATGGTGTTCCCCACAAATGGTCTGCAGACGGTTCTGACGCCCACTGCTGACAATGGCACGGTCGTTGTGGAGGCTCGTTTCAACGATGACGAGATACAGCCTCGATTTGTCCTACCAATAGTAAGTCCGGTGACAATTAATGTGCGGGCCTTTGTGGTGGAGCCGCCAGATTCAGAGGAAACTCCATTAGATGGGGCGGAGTCATTGACTCCGTGGAAAATGTCTGATGTTGAGGAGCGCATTGCTTTTGCGAACAAAGTGTTTTCGCAAGTGGGGGTAGACTTTCAACTCGTTGGCGTTGAACATGGTGTAGGTTCGGGGGAAGACTGGACATTTATTGAGAGTGAGGATCACGTTGATTCATTTGGCAGGCGGATAAAGACTATTTCAACTCAAGCCAAAAGCCTATTTGCACTGTCTTCAACGAACGCGCCTGAAATCGCCGTCTTTTTTCTGGGCGACATAGTGAGTCGCAAGAAAGTTTCTGCCTTACGCCATCATAAATGGATAGTTATCGGACGCAAGGCGTCAGCCGTTGCGTCGGCCCATGAACTTGGGCATGTGCTCGGCCTTGACGACTGCTATGTTATGACTGCGGCAGGTGAACTGATTGTTGACGGCGACAAACCTGTACAGCGAGGTACTTTCAGCACATCTGGACAGGATTGGTGGCATGAATCGGGGCGCGGATTCTATTCGCTTGCTGACGAGTTGGGAACCATGGCTGAACAAATGCTTATGTATGGTGTAGATTCAGGGATTGGGCATGACATCCCTGGACTCTGGTTCAGAAGTCTTAGAAGGGATACGCTATTAGAGGATGATACGGTAGAGGCGCCAGTTGGCGCGCTGTACATAAACCGCAATCATGAGGAGGTTTACAGTCGATGAAGACGAGAGTCGCATTTTGCATTATGTCGATTGCCGCATTCGTGGCATTGGGCGACGGGTCGGCATTCTCTCCTGCCGAAACAAACCGGGTCGCAAGAAGGCTTATACACAGGGCAATGAGACTGAGCGGTTGCCATGAGATACCCGACGAGGGGGAGTTGTACAATCCTGACGAGGATCTTGGTACATGGCATGGATTTCTCGGAGGCGACGAAACCAACGGCTGGACCGTCGCCGCGAAGAAGGCTGCGTTCGACTGGTATCTTTCCACTCTTGGCTCATGCGATTGTCGATCTTTGACGCACCGGGACAAGCTTCTTGTTCTCAATGCCGTGGAAATGTGCGAAGCACTTGCGTATACGAATGCCGTACCCAGTCTGAAGGCTCTGGTGCTTAATCCTCTGGGAATACATCGGGATGTGGCCATGACTACGGCACTGAAGTTTTCCCCGATCGACGATACGACAACGCAATTCGTGGAGAGTATGCTGACGAATACCGTGCAATACACGGCCGGAGAGAGACTTGCCTGTTACTGGGGGTATGCAAGGCGTCTTCGCGACGAATTTGAGACAGGGGATGCCTATGGTCGTGCCGTGCGAATGTTCTATCGAAACAGATTGGTGGATTGGATTGGTGGAATGACTGTTGACCGCCTGCTTTCTGAGCGCATTGACGGATATGTCATTAGTTCCAATCGCCTAGATACTGCGTTGTTCATGCTTGCGCCTACAAACACACGTCCTCAGTTTGTAGAATACTTCACCACTGTCACCAACCAACTTCTCTCGTCAGGGCAGCCGTTGCAGTGGATCAACGTCGGAGCGAGTGGTAATTGCCGTTAAAGGGGGAAATAGCCATGCCTGAAAAATCATTCGAAGAGAAATTGGAAGAGCGCGAAGCCGCGATTCGACAGCAGTGGGCGGCGCAGTCGAAGGCGAAGAAGATTGCGAATGCTGACGATTCGCCTGATGGTTTGATTGAAGGGGAACGAGCAATGAGAAGCCTGACCGATGAAGACCATAAGCAAATCTATAGGATAGTCTGTGAAGTCGCGGGCAGAAACGGCGTTGAAGGCGTCGAACTCTCCGGCGACGCCGATAATCCTTTTTCATACTTCCTTGAAATACCGCTTGCAGTTGACGAGCAGATCGCCGTGAAGACCTGCAACGAGCTGTTCCATGCCCTTGGGCTGCTGCCGGAGGGCAAGAATCTCGCTTTGGGGGAGCTGGGCGATTACTGCAATATCGTACCGCCGGAAGGCAATTGGTACTATCTCGCCGTGTTCAACCATCCGATCATGGTTGGGGTGAAGGAAACTGATCCGGGGAGCGAATTCATCCTGAAGAACTGGCGGGAATATGGCGGCGATGAAGAGGTGGATGATGAGACATTGGAGATGTTGGAGCTTATCGACGGCATCAAGGAAGGGCGGTTGAAGTCGAAGACGCCGGATGGCTATCTGGTGTTGAAGGGCGAGTTCTACGATGCGATTGATTCGGGGAGAAAGAGGGTCGAGTACCGCGATTTCACCGAATACAACCTGAAGCGCACCATCGGGATTAAGACGATCCGCTTCAATCGCGGCTACGTGAAGAACGCTCCGCAGATGAAGTGGGAGGTTGAGAAGGTCGTGCTTCTTGACACCGACGACAACGAATGCGACCCGTTCAACGTGCCGGATAGCTTCTGGCCTACAACAATAGCGATCCACCTTGGCAAGAGGGTTGGGTGAAAGAAGATGGAGTCAAAGACGGCGGAGCGCGCAGCCGCTGGCGATGCGGGTAATGCCGATACAAAACAGATACAAATATTAGACAAAAAATAGACAACTCTTATACCGTTTCATAACAACTTTCCCGCGCCGATTTGGTATTCTATCCGCATCGGCACAAGCCGGGAAAGGATGGACTATGGAACAAAAAGAAAATGTGATCGTATCCACTCTGGAGGACGATTCGATCAGGTCGCGGATTTTCACCATTCGCGGTGTGCAAGTGATGCTTGACCGCGATCTTGCGGAGCTGTATGGGGTGCCGACAAAAAGATTGAACGAGCAAGTGAAGCGCAACAGTATTCGCTTCCCCGCCAATTTCATGTTTCCTTTGAATGATGTCGAGATTCAGGATGTCCTCACTGGAACTTCGGATGAGATCAGTCGTTCAAGGTCGCAAATTGCGACCTTGAAGAAAGGACGTGGCCACAACATCAAGTATCGCCCGAACGTCTTTACAGAACACGGAATCATTATGCTTGCAAGTGTGTTGAAGAGCGAAATCGCTGCACTTGTCAGTATAAGGATTACCAATGCTTTCGTCGCGATGCGTAAAACTCTTGCTTCCATTGCACCGCTCCTTGAGCGAATCGAGGCATTAGACCGGCGGCAAGTTGCAGATCAGGCACGAAACGAATCCAACCAGATTCGTAACGAGGAGCGATTCAAGCTCATCCTCGACGCCATGCAGGACAAACGCTTCCCGCCGCAGAAGGTGTTCTATGACGGGCAGATATATGACGCATTTGATCAGATGAAGAAGTTCGTGCTGATGGCGAAGTCGGAACTGATTGTGATCGATCCGTACTTCGACGACTCTGTGCTGCCGCTTATTGCGCAGAAGCGTCCGGGCGGAGCTAGCGCACGCGGGTGATGGCGCCGAACTTGCACACCTGCTGGCACTGTTTGCAGCCGGCGCAGAGCGACGGGTCGATCTTCATCTGGAAGCGGCCCGGCGCTGTTTCTTTTCCGCGCGTCATCGCGGGGCAGCCCATCTTGAAGCACGCGCCGCACGCCTTGCACTTCTTCTCGTCGACTTCGCAGAGACCTTCCTTCGTGAGCTTCGCCGCGATGCGGCACGGCGCGTAGGCGATGATCACCGCGCCCTCGTCGCCGTCCATCGCGTCCTTCAGCACCTTCTCCAGCTCGCCGAGGTCGTCCGCGCTCACGGTTACGACCTTTTTGTAGCCCATCGCCTTGGCGACGGCGGCGATCTCCGTGACGGGCGCGGAATCGCCGGCGAGGGTCTTGCCCGTGCCAGGGTTGTCCTGGTGGCCGGTCATGGCGGTGATGCGGTTGTCGAGGACGACCGTCGTCACCGGCGTGCCGTTGTAGTGCGCCGAGAGGATGCCCGTGAGGCCGCTGTGGAAGAACGTGGAGTCGCCCAGGACGGCGCAGATGCGTCCCTTGAGTCCCGCCTTGCGCATGCCGGCCGCGTTGCCGATCGAGGCGCCCATGCAGATCGTCGAGTCCATCGCGTTGAGGGGCGGGAACGCGCCGAGCGTGTAGCAGCCGATGTCGCCCGTCACCGTGGCGCCGAGTTTGTGGAGTACGTAGAAGACGCCGCGGTGTCCGCAGCCCGCGCAGAGCACGGGCGGACGCGTGGGAAGGGACGGATCGGGCTTCGCCGGCTTCGCCTTCGGCACGTCCTTCAGGAGTTCGTGGCGGAGGTTCTGGAGACGGTCCGGGTTGAGCTCGAGCATGTTGAGTTCGGTCTTGTGGCTCTGCACCTTGATGCCGAGCGCACGCACCTGGCTCTCGATGAACGGATCGAGTTCCTCGACCACGAGCACGTGGCGCACGGTCTTCGCGAACTTCTTCACGAGTTCGGCGGGGAAGGGGTTCGTCCAGCCCAGCTTGAGGATGGTGAACTCGGGGAACACCTCCTTCACGTACTGGTACGTCACGCCGCTCGTGATGATGCCGACCTGCTTCTTGCCCGGCTCGATGCGGTTGAACTTCGAGCGGGATGCGGCGCGGGCCATCTCTTGCTCGCGCTTCTGTGCGGCGAGACGCTGCCCGCGCGCGAACGCCGGCACGGGGATCGTGCGCGTGATGTCCTTCACGTAGGGAATCACCGGGTGCGGCGCGGGGTGGAAGTCGCCGAGGTCCACAAGCGAGCTCGAGTGCGAGGTGCGCGTGGTGAGGCGCAGGAAGCACGGCACACGGTACTTCTCGGACGTCTCGAACGCGGCCTGCACCATGTCGTACGCCTCCTGGCTGTCGGAAGGCTCGAACATGGGCACGCGCGCGAACTTCGCGATGTTGCGGTTGTCCTGCTCGTTCTGCGAGGAGTGCATGCCGGGGTCGTCCGCCGTCACCACCACCATGCCGCCCGTCGCGCCCACGAACGTGAACGTCATGAGCGGGTCCATCGCCACGTTGAGGCCCACGTGCTTCATGGCCGTGAGCGACCGCGCGCCGGCCATCGACGCGCCGATCGCCGTCTCCATGGCGACCTTCTCGTTCACGGCCCACTCGCACTTGACGGTGTCCTTGAACTTGGCGATGTTTTCGAGGATTTCCGTGGACGGCGTACCGGGGTAGGCGCTGGCCACGATGCAGCCGGCCTGCGCGGCGCCACGCGCCACGGCCTCGTTTGCGGACAACAGGACTTTCTTCGCGCTCATCTTCGTGCTTTCTCGACTTCCCTTGAGACTACATCAGCGACTTGTAGAGTTTGGCGATCTGCTCGACCGTGCAGTCGCGCGGGTTGCCCGGACGGCAGGCGTCCGCGTAGGCGCTCTCTGCGAGGAACTGCACGTCCTCCTTCTTGAGGACGCCCTTGAGGTCCGGCGGGATGCCCACGTCGGCGGAGAGCTTCTCGACCGCGGCGATCGCGGCTTTGCGCGCCTGGGCGAGCGTCATCTTCTCGACGCCCTTCACGCCCATCGCCTCGGCGATCTTGCGGTACTTCGTGCCCGTCGCGGGCGCGTTGAACTTCATCGCCGTCGGGAGCAGGATCGCGCATGCCTTGCCGTGCGGCATGTCGTAGAGGGCCGAGAGACCGTGCGCCATCGAGTGGTCCACGCCGAGGCCCACGTTCGAGAAGCCCATGCCGGCGATGTACTGGCCGAGTGCCATGCCCTCACGTCCGGACGGCTTGTTCGCCACGGCGTCGCGCAGGTGGAGCGAGATGAGGCGGATCGCCTCGAGGTGCATCATGTCCGTCATCGGGCACGCGGCCTTCGTGATGTAGCCCTCGATCGCGTGCGTGAGCGCGTCCATGCCCGTGAACGCCGTGAGGCCCTTTTCGTGATGTAGCCCTCGATCGCGTGCGTGAGCGCGTCCATGCCCGTGAACGCCGTGAGGCCCTTGGGCATCGTGGACATCATCTCGGGGTCGACGAACGCCACCACGGGGATGTCGTGCGGATCGACGCACACGAACTTGCGCTTCTTCTCGACGTCGGTGATCACGTAGTTGATCGTGACCTCGGCGGCGGTGCCGGCCGTCGTGGGCACGGCGAGGATCGGCTTCGACGGGTTCTTTGTGGGGGCCACGCCCTCGAGCGAGCGCACGTCCGCGAACTTCGGGTTCGCGATGATGATGCCCACGGCCTTTGCCGTGTCCATCGACGAGCCGCCGCCGATCGCGATGATGCAGTCGGCCTTCGCGGCCTTGAACGCCTTCACGCC
>CACWIW010000050.1 GCA_902761035.1 uncultured bacterium
ACGGCGTCACCGAGAACCGCTGGTACCGCGTGGCCGTGACGAACGGCGTGATCTACTCCATCTACGACAAGGAGCTCAAGCGCGACCTGATCGACGGCCACGCCAACCGCTTCATGTACACGCGCAACAACCACAAGACGTGGGAGTCGGAGCCCGAAAAGGTGCTCGGCGCGAAGGTGACGCGCCGCGTGTACCTGGCCGAGAACGAAAAGCGCATCTACATCGAAGACCGTTTCGAGCACGCGCGCGACCTCTTCAACACAAAGCGCTACAAGCGCTATGGTTACCTCGCGTTTCCGTTCGCCGTGCCGGGTGGCGAGTTCCGCGCGCACCTTAACGGAACGGTTATCCGTCCGTACGAGGACTGCCACCCGATGACGACGGACGCCTACTGCGCCGTGCGCGACTGGTGTCTGGTCGAGAACGCCGACTTCGGCGTGGCGCTGATGATGCGCGACTCGACGCTCACCGAGTTCGGCGAAATCCATCCCGACAAGACGTGTTACACCGGCAAGCCGCCGAAGGGCAAGACTGCCATCTATCCGTACCTCTTCACGGATTGGCTCCAGATGCACCAGCCCGATGGCGATTCGATGAATTTCACGTTCCGCTTCGCGATCACGTCGTATGCGAAAGGCGGCCGCTGGGCGCATGTTGCGCGGATGTGCGAGGACTGGCTTGATCCGTATGCGAAATGGATGCGCGAAAACAACGTTCCGCGCGTCACGCGCGAAACCGTTGCGGAGCCTCCGCTAGATTGGACAGGCCTTATCGAGAAGCCCCGCGCCGGACATGGCGAGAAGAACGGGCAGATGTACATCCTCTGGGGCGCGGAGATGTCGCCCGACTTCGACCACTACGAGCTCTGGCGCGACGGCAAGTTCCTCGCGAACGTCAAGAACGAGGCTCCCAACGGAATCCCATATCGCGTCACCCGTTACGAAGACAAGGGACTTCCCACGCACTCGCGCCACGAGTACCGCATCCGCAAGGTGTGGAAGGACGGACGCAAGGATCCGCTCGACGAGCCGTTCTACGGACTTACAAGGGCGATGGATAATGTGCGGACTTCCGCCAGGACATCTCCACATCGCCGTTAGACCCACCATGAATCAAAAACAAAGGAGAACATAAGATGAAAATACAGTATTTTAGGACGTTTCTCGCTGCGGTATTTGCGGTAATTTGTGGGTTGACCGCGCTGTCGGCGGCGGGTGAGAAGAAGGGGCTGTGTCCGCAGACCGCTGCGCCGCTGAAGTTCATGACGTTCAACATTTGGGGAGACTACTTCGGGAATCCCGTGGAGGAGCGCGAAGCGGGAGTGGAGACGACGATCCTCAAGGACCGGCCAGACGTCGTGTCGCTTCAGGAAGTGACGCCGGGCTGGTACGCGAGCCAGATGTTCTCCCATCTCAAGCAGGCTGGTTACGCGGTCGTGCGCGGCGACGAGGACGCCGCGCTGAAGCGATCCGCGTTCGTCGGGGAAAAGACGCCGAAACACATCAACCACGAGCCTCTTCTCTACCGTACGGACCGGCTGAAGCTGCTCGATAGCGGCACGGATTTCTTCCACCTGTCGCTCACGGCGTCGAAGAGCGCCACCTGGGCCGTCTTGGAGCGCAAAGCGGACGGACGGCGCTTCGTGGCGTTCGCGACGCATTTCTGGTGGCAGTCGAACGGCGTCGAGAGCGACGTCATCCGCGAGCTGAACGCCCGGCATGTGCTGTGGCTATTAGCGTACATCCGACGCAAATGGGGCGCGGACCTCCCGGCGATCCTCGGCGGCGACCTCAACTCTACCGACGCGTCCTTCGCCCACGCAATGCTGCGCAGTGGCGGTTTCGTGAACGCAGCCTCGCACGCGGACGTACGCTCGCCGCACTGCTCGCACCACGGCAATCCTGTGCGCGGTGCTGACGGCAAGTACCACGGCGCGCGCCGTGCCGCAGCGTACGACACGCCCGATTACTCGATCGACCACATTTTCTACACCAAGGGCATCCATGCGCTGAAGCACGAAATCATCACAGACCAGATTGCGCTGGACGTCTCCGACCACTCGCCCGTAATGGTCGAGTTTGAGCTTTAGGTTTTCGGTGGCAAACGGGGCTGCTTGAAGGAAAGGGCGGTTTCGTCTTTCGTGAGCGACACCTTGATGCGGCCGGGCACGAGCTCTTCACGGAGAAGCAGATCTGCGAGGGGATCCTCCACGTAGTGCTGCACGGCGCGACGCAACGGGCGCGCGCCCATCGCGTCGTCTGAGCCTTTTGTGACAAGGAAGTCTGTTGCCTTCTTGTCGAGCTCAAGCGTCATGTCGCGTTCCGAAAGGCGCGTGCGCAGTTTCGCGAGCTCAATGTCGAGGATTGTCACGACGTCCTGTTTCTCGAGCTTGCGGAACACGACCGTCTCGTCGAAGCGGTTTAGAAGTTCCGGACGGAACGTGCGCTTCGCCTCGTCCATCAGCTTGTCGCGCAGGGTCTCGTAGGATGCGCTGGCCGTCTCCTGCGAGAAACCGAAGCTCTTGCCTTCCTTCGCGAAGTCGAAACCGAGGTTCGCGGTGGCGATCACGATCGTGTTGCGGAAGTCCACCTGGCGGCCCTGTCCGTCCGTGAGGCGTCCGTCGTCGAGCAGCTGGAGCATCATGTTCATGACATCCGACGAAGCCTTTTCGAACTCGTCGAAGAGCACGACGGAGTAGGGACGGCGGCGGACGCGCTCCGTGAGCTGTCCGCCCTCGTCGTAGCCGACGTAGCCGGGCGGCGCGCCGACGAGGCGCGAACTCGTGAAGGCGCTTGAGAACTCGGTCATGTCGAGGGCGATGAGTGCCTTCGGGTCGCCGTAGACCTTTTCGGCGAGCATCTTTGCGAGGAGCGTCTTGCCCACGCCGGTGGGGCCGAGGAAGAGGAAACTGCCAATCGGGCGCTTGGGGTCGCCGAGGTTCGCGCGCGAACGGCGCAGGGCGCGGGCGATCGACTCGATGGCGGTGGACTGTCCGATGACGGCGCCGTTCAGTTCCCGTTCGATGTTGAGCAGCTTGCCGGCCGTTGATTCTGTCATGCGCTCCACGGGTACGCCGCTGATGGAGGCGACGGTGGCGGCGATGTCGTCGGGCGTGACGTCGATTGTCTTCTCCGCGTGTTCCTCGCGCCACTGCTTCACCTTGGTGGCGAGCGCCTCGTGCGCGGCGATTTCGGCATCACGCCACTTGGCGGCGTCCTCGAAGGCGCTGGCCTTTACGGCGGCCTCTTTGCGGGCGTGGATTTCGGCGATCTCCGCTTCGTCTGCCTTGAAGTCCGGCGGACGCACTGCTGTCTTCATGCGCACGCGCGAACCGGTCTCGTCTATGGCGTCGATAGCCTTATCCGGAAGGAGACGCGCGGGCAGGTAGCGGGCCGTGAGCGTGACGGCCGCGCGCAGGGACTCGTCGGCGAACTTCACGTTGTGGTGCTTCTCGTAGCGCGGAGCGATGCCGCGGAGAATCTCGATGGCCTCGTCTATGGCGGGCTCGTTGACGAGGATAGACTGGAACCGGCGCTCAAGCGCGGCGTCCTTCTCGATGGACTTGTGGTATTCCTTGAGCGTGGTGGCGCCGACGACCTGCAGTTCGCCGCGCGCAAGGGCTGGCTTGAGGATGTTCGCGGCGTCCATCGCGCCCTCGGCGCCGCCTGCTCCAACGAGCGTGTGGATTTCGTCGAGGAACAGCACGACGTTGCCGACGAGCTTCACCTCCTCGATGAGCTGCTTGAGGCGTTCCTCGAACTGTCCGCGGTACTGCGTGCCGGCGACGACGCGCGCCATGTCGAGCGAGACGACGCGCTTGTCGCGCATGCGCTCTGGGACGTCGCCAAGCGCGATGGCCTGCGCGAGGCCCTCCACCACGGCGGTCTTGCCCACACCTGCCTCGCCGATCAGGACGGCGTTGTTCTTCGTGCGGCGGGAAAGAACCTGGATGACGCGCGTTAGTTCCTGCTTGCGTCCGATGACCGGATCGAGTTCGCCCTTGCGCGCGAGGGCGGTGAGGTCGCGTCCGAAGATGTTGAGCGCGGGGGTCTTTCCTTTCTTCGCGGCCTTGGCCTCACCGTCTGGGGCAGGCGACTCCTCGTCGTCGTCCTCGTCAGGATCATCTGGGAGTGGGGAGTCTTCGGCGGACTCCGCGTCTTCTCCGTCCGCACGCGACTCCGCGCGGATGAACGCTTCTGGCGTAAGGCCGTGTCCGGCGAGAATCTGCGCGGCCACGGACTCACCCTCGGCGAGAATGGCGAGGATTATGTGTTCGGTGCCCACGGCGGATGCCTGGAGGCGACGCGCCTCGAGCTTGGCGAGTTCGAGGATTTTGCGCGTGCGCGCCGTGACGGGGATTTCGCCGAGCATGCGCACGTTCTCGCTGTGTCCGATCATCTGCTCAAGCTGTATACGGAGTTCGTCGGGATCGACGTCCAGCGCGCGGAACCTACGGCAGGCGCCGCAGTTCGGGATGGCGAGGATGGAGCAGAGAAGGTGCTCGGTGCCGATGTAGGAGTGGTTATACCTGCGGGCTGCGGCTTCTGCGCCGTCAAGCGCCCGATTGGCGTTTGGTGTGTAGTCGTTGTTCATGAAAGGATTTCTTTCGCAAAGTCGTTAAGGCGGACGCCCGCGAAGGCGGCACTGACCCGATCGGCGAAGTCCGCGTCGCGGACGTCGCGCTGGCGTTCCTCCTCCTGCGTGGCGGGTGGCTGCGTGAACGGGCGGTTCAGCTGGCGGCGCATGGCCTCGTCGATCTGCGAACGCGTAACGCCGTTGAGGAAGCCCATGATCGCGGCGAGGCGGACGGGCGAGAGCAGGTCAATGTATTCGTAGGGGGAGAGCAGCCGTGCATGGCGGAGGATAGCCAGAGCGCGCTCCACGGAGTCGAGGAAGAGGAGCGGCTGTTCGTCGACGAGCGCCTTGCGCGCGGCGGTTTCCTGTTCGGCGAGCTGCGCGAACACGCGCGCGACGCGCGTGACTAGCGTACGTTCGGGAAGGCCTATTGCGGACTCGTTGCTGATGCGGAAAAGGTGCGCTACATTGTGAAGGCCGTCTGCGTCGATGCCGCTGTAGCCGATCCGCGTCGCCGTGAGGCCAGCGAGTACGGGCGGCAGGTCGCCGATGATGTGGAGCCCTTCGAGATGGACTTCGGCTTCGATGCGTATGCCCGTGCCGCAGTGCGCGGGGAAGGGGGAGAGATAGCCGAAGTCGGGATGCCAGGCGAAGCGGTGCGTTTCGGCGAGGCGGCGCTCATCCTCCTCGGCCTTCGTGTAGGCGGCGGAGATGTCGTCTGCGGTCACCCAGTCGGCGGAGATGGCGAAGGCGTCTTTTTCGCCGAACGGCTTGTCCGCCGGATTGCGGAAAAGGGTTATCCGCCCGCCGGCTAGGGCGTCGGTGGTGAGCAAGTTTGGATACATGCCGTTGGACGGACGTTTCGGGGGGCGTCCGGGACGTCCCTTGGGACGGGCACTCATGTCGTCTCCTTCCCGTCGGCATCCGACTCAAGCGCGTCGAGGCTTTTTTGAATCTCGGCGGCCTTTTCGTACTTCTGCAGCTTAATGGCCTTCTTCAGTTCGCGTTCCAGGTATGCGCGGGAGTCGGTTCCAGTTGTGCCTGCGGGCATTGAGCCAACATGCGTTGGACCGTAGTCGCCACGCAGGAACTTCGCGCGGATTTCGGCGGCGAAGGTCTTCCAGCAGCGCGGACAACCCAGCGTCCCCCGTTGCTCCAGCGTTTCCCACGTCGCGTGGCAGAGCGGACATGTCTTCTTGCCGTGCCTGAGCTCCTCCTCAAGATGCCCTAGGCCGTCGACCAGCCCCATCGCCGCCTTGAAGAAGTTTTCCACGAACGGAGGTGGTTTTTCTCCGTGGCCGATGACGGAGACGTTTTCGGCTTCTTCGGCATCCTTCTTTTTCTTCTTTGAGTGACGGGCGTCGGAGGCGCACTTCTTGCAGACGTAGAGTTCCCGATCCTGTCCTTCTTTCTTCAAGTGCAGGACGGTCTCGGCGTCTGCCTCGTGGCATATTTCGCATTTCATGGCAGGATCAGTCGACGAACAAGTTCGGTACGTTCTGCCCCGTCGAGATGAGCGAGCCGGGCTTTACGGGTGACTTGCCGGTCTTGACAGAGGATTTGGCGGGAGGCGTCTTTACCTTTGGCTCCTGCTTCACGTTCTGCTTCGGGACGCTATTGCCTGTGGCTGGCTTATCTGCGGCGACGACAGGCACGTCTTTGGTCGGCTCTTCTGGCTGCTGCGAGTTGGCTGTCGGCGTCGTGGCCTGGTACAGTTTTCCAATGCTCCACACGATGAAGACGATGGACAGGATCGCGCAAAGAACGAGGGCGGTTATGCGCCAGGCGCGCCGAGGAATGTTGCGTACCCTGTTCAACACGCCAGCAGAAATGGCTGAAAGGCTCTTGCGGAAACGTTCCGTAGCCGATGGACCGCCTTCGTCATAGTCCGGCGTGATGTAGGGCGAGGAATCCAAGTCTATTGGCGGCGGCAACCCAGATGATGTTTTAGGTTTCTCCTGCTGTACTGGCACCGGAGAAGATCCGAAAAGCGGACGGTCGTCCTTGGGAAGGCGCGCAGGCGGTTGCTCAAAGAGATCTAGTCCGCGCACAACAGGCGGAGGCTCGGGAACGAGTGCCGGAGTTTGTTCAGGAACGGGCTCCGGAATCGGTTCCGGCTCTGGCTCTGGAACTGGTTCTGGAACTGGTTCTGGAATCGGCTCCGGCTCTGGAACAGGCTCTGGAATCGGCTCCGGCTCGGGAACAGGCTCTGGAATCGGCTCCGGCTCGGGAACTGGCTCTGGAATCGGCTCCGGCTCGGGAACTGGAACTGGTTCTGGAATCGGCTCCGGCTCGGGAACGGGCGCCGGAATCGGTTCCGGTTCTGGAACTGGCTCTGGAATTGGCTCCGGCTCAGGAGCAGGTGCCGGAATCGGTTCCGGTTCGGGAACGGGCTCCGGAATCGGCTCCGGCTCAGGAACGGGGGCCGGAATCGGCTCCGGCTCAGGAACGGGGGCCGGAATCGGTTCCGGCTCAGGAACGGGGGCCGGAATCGGTTCCGGCTCAGGAACGGGCTCCGGAACTGGCTTCGTGGGGACTTGGCGGATACTGACTGTTGGCGTGCGACGGCCTTCGTATATGTCCATGAATTCGCGCACGAGCGGGACGGGGTCTAGTCCAACGCAGTTTGCGAAGAGTCGCACGAATCCGCGGCCGTAGATGGGGGCGGGGATGCGGTGAAAATCTTCACGCTCCATTTCTTCGACAATCTGCACAAGCATGTGCGTTTGCGCCGCGACCTGCGAGCAGGTGAGGCCCTTGGCTTCGCGGGCGCTTCTGAGTGTTTCTCCGAATGAGCTCATTGTCATTTTCCTGTTTTTAAAATGGGGCACTTGCAAAACCCATCTTCCGCGCCATTCGCGAGGCAAGTCATACGGCTTGACGGAACTCGCAGAAACAAACCTTGCGCGTCTGAAAGGCTCAGCGCGCTTAGTATGCCAAATCTGCGCTCTAAGCGCAAGCGGAAAAGAAAAAAGAAAAACGAAGCAAGCGCATTGCGCGCGGTATCGTGTTTTGTTATAATTCCCCGCGCCGATTCTGCGGGAGAATCCCAAAGTGTTGGTGTGCATTCGACAAAGACATGAAAATTTGAAAAGAAAGGCTAGATTTACATGAATTACATGAATGTCGCTGTTGCGGTCGCTGGCGCTGCATTGTTGGCGGGATGCAGCTGCCCGTGTGGCAGAAAGCCGTTTGCCGTGTTTCCTGATTCATGCGCTACGCCAGACGGCATGGCGGTCGACTCCAAGGGGCGGCTCGTCATCGCCGCGCCGAACTTCAACGACACCACCAAGCCGGCGGCCATCTTCCGCCTAGACGAGCCGGGTGGCGAACCGTATCTTTGGGTGCATGTTCCGCCGCTTGCGAAGACAGGTCTCGCCGCGCCTATGGGGATTTGCTTCGGTCCCGAGGGTGAACTGTACGTGTGCGACAACCAGGGATGGTCAGGTTCCGAGAAGGGCGCGAACGAGGGGCGTCTACTGCGCCTCGACTTCAAGGACGACAAGCTGACGACCTGTACCGTGATCGCAAGCGGCATGGAACATCCCAACGGCGTCAAGTACCACAACGGCATGCTCTACGTGACCCAGAGCAGTCTCTCGAAAATCAAGGATCCGTCAGGCAAGCTCGTAAGCGGCGTATATCGCTTCAAGCCTACCGACAGTGGCATCGCAATGAAGAACACGCGCGAGGATCCGCAGCTCATCCTCACGCTCGTCACGCAGAACCCTTTCTGCCAGTACGGACTCGATGGCATTCTCTTCGACGGCAAAGGCGACCTTCTCCTCGGCAACTTCGGCGACGGCACGATTCATCGTGCAACATTCGATGCTGCGGGCAACGTGGTCTCGTGCAAGGTCTTCGCCAAGACGGACTTCGACTACTCCGACCCGTCTGGGAAGGATTTCCTCCAGCGCGCCACAAAAGCCAAGATGCGTACGACAGACGGCATGTGCATGGATGACGCCGGTAACATCTATGTCGCCGACTTCTCGAACAACGCCATCGCCAAGGTCTCGCCTAACGGCACGGTCAGCGTCCTCAGGCAGGATCCCGACGGCGACGGCATGAACGGCGGACTCAACCAGCCCGGCGAGCCGATCATCTGGAGGGGGCGTCTGGTCGTCTCCAACTTCGATGCCGTCATCGGCCCCGATAAGGTGAATACGAAGAAAGACGCCACCTGCACGCTGAGCACAATCGAGAATTAAGCGGCAGATACAGGCTTGGCGGCTGTGATTTATGGTATACTTTTCGCCCGTTCAGCAAGCCAAGAAGTAACCTTCAACAGTAACAGAAAGGCGAATATGAAGAAAGCAATAATCGGAAAGCGTCGTGTCGCACTGTTGGCTACAGTGGCTGCGCTCTGTGCGATGGCGGAGGCCGTGGAGTTCTCGAAGGCCGGGTACTGGGCGTCCGAAGGCTCGCCGCGCCGCGTCGAGACGCTGACGACAGGTTGGGAGTTTTCGCTTGACGGGTTCAAGACGGGCAAGGCCGTCACGCTGCCGCACGGCATCGACGAGGGCGAGTTGGGTTTTGAAGCGTCGGGTTGCGTCAACCGACAGCAACCCGCCTGGTACCGTCGCCGTTTCACGTGGAAGAGCGGCGGGGCGCACCAGTTCCTGCACTTCGAGGCGATCATGGGCAAGAGCCGCGTGACGTTGAACGGGAAACAGGTGGCGGAACACTTCGGCGGCTATCTACCTATCCACGTCGAGGTGACGGGAATCCTGAAGGAAGGCGAGAACCTCCTTGAGGTGTGGTGCGACAACTCGAACGATTCTTCCTATCCGCCCGGCAAGGCACAGGACGTCCTCGACTTCACCTACTTCGGCGGCATCTACCGCGACGCCTACCTGATCGAGACGGAAGAGGCGTACGTGGCCGACACCGACAAGGGCGGCGTGCGTATCACCTCGAACCTCGGTGCGGACGGCAAGTGGACCGTGCGTGCCGACGTGACGCTCGGCGGTGACACATCCGGCGCAACGGCGGAACTGTTCTACGACGGGAAGCCGGTGACGTCTCCGTTCAACCCCGACTCGCCCACGCTCTGGACGCCCGAAACGCCGAACCTCCACTGGCTGCGCGTGGACGTGAAGAAGGGCGGGCAGCTTACGGACTCCGTGCGCGTGCGCTTCGGCATCCGCGACTTCAAGGCGACGCTGGACGGCCTTGTCCTGAACGGCAAGCCGTATGGCAAGAAGCTCTACGGTACGAACCGCCATCAGGATTATGCGTTCATCGGAAACGCGTTGCCCAATTCGCTCCACTGGCGCGACGTGAAAAAGTTCAAGGACTGCGGCATGACCATCTTCCGTAACGCGCACTATCCGCAGGACCCCGCGTTCATGGATGCCTGCGACGAGCTGGGAATGTTCGTGATAGTGACGACGCCCGGCTGGCAGTTCTGGAACAGGAAGAACCCGGACTTCGAGCGGCGCGTCTACGACGATATCGAGAAGATGGTGCGCCGCGACAGGTCGCGTCCGTCGCTGTTCATGTGGGAACCGATCCTGAACGAAACGCACTTCCCCGCCGACTTCACCACGAACGCGGTCGGGGTGGTGAAGCGCGAGGCGCTCCCGCCGAACGACCTCTGCGCCTGCGACGCGCAGTCGCGCGGCAGCGGAATCGTTGATGTGCAGTACGGACACCGTCCGATCAACGGACAGGTCTCGTTCCGGCGCGAGTGGGGCGACTACGTCGACAACTGGAACGCGCAGAACTCGCCTTCCCGCGTGCTGCGCGAGTGGGGCGAGACGGCGATGGTGCGTCAGGCACGCCACTACATGATGTTCCTGCGCGAGTTCAACGCCAACGCCGCGTCGTTCCTCGGCGGCTGCCTTTGGCATGGCACGGACCACGCGCGCGGCTACCATCCGGACAACTTCTACGGCGGCATCATGACGTACGCCCGCCAGAAGAAATACTCCTGGTACGCCTTCAAGGCCGCTCTCACCGACAAGCCGTTCGTCTTTCCTGCGCATGAGCTCTCGCCGTATTCGCCGGACGACTTCGCCGTGTTCTCCAACTGCTCCTACAAGGCGACTCTCCTCGGCAAGCCGTTCAAGCCCGACGAGACGAAATTCGACTATGAGGCGCAGCATCGCATTGGCGCGGCGGCGCGCAAGAAGGCACGCAAGGGCGCGGATAACCCCAACAGCTTCATCGCCGAGCTGCCAGACGGCTCGAAGACCGTCATCCTTCCGTCAATGCGCCTTGCGAAGATTACGATGGCGCTCGATACGGAGGGGCTTGCGCCCGTTGCGGATGGCGGCGATCTAGTGGCCGTCACCGCAACGCTTGCGGATGCGGCGGGTATCCCGAAGCGCTACTGTACGGAGACGGTGCATTTCACCGTGGAAGGGGAGGCCGACATCGTCGGCACGAATCCCCAGGTCACGCGCTGGGGCGAGGCCGTTGTGTTGATACGTCCGCGAGCGGCGGCGAATCCGAAGCCGATCACCGTCCACGCCGCGACCGTCCGCAAGGGCAAATACGCGCCCGCCTCAGGTGAGCTTACGTTCACGCCGGGCTTGCCGGGCGTGAAGACGTCGTCCAGCCGTGCGACCGACGATGCCCGTCTCCGGGAAGTCGAGCGCCAACAACACGACTTCGAGACCGGACGTTCGCGATAGACGCGCGCGACTGTGACGCGGAAAACAGTTTTTAGCCGAGAACCTTTGCGATGCGGCCAACGGCCTCTTCCACGTTCTCGCGCGAGTTGAAGGCGGAGATGCGGATGTAGCCTTCGCCGGCGCGTCCGAAACCTGCGCCAGGCGTTGTTACAACGTTCGCCTCCTTGAGCAGGCGGTCGAAGAACTCCCAACTGTCGCCCTTGACGTTCACCCAGAGGTACGGGGAGTCCGTTCCGCCCGTGACGTCGTATCCGAGGGCGAGAAGGGCGTCCTTGACGACCTTCGCATTGCCGAGGTAGAAGTCGATCGTCGCCTTCGTCTGGGCCGCCCCCTCGGTGGAGTACACTGCCTCGGCGCCGCGCTGGGTGATGTAGCTGCAACCGTTGAACTTCGTGGTCTGGCGGCGCGTCCAGAACGGGCGCAGCTCCGCGGACGATCCGTCGGCTTTCCATGCGACGAGTCCCTTCGGGACCACGGTGTAGCCGCAGCGCACGCCGGTGAAGCCGGCCGTCTTGGAGAAGCTGCGGAACTCGATCGCGCATTCGCGCGCGCCTGCGCACTCGTAGATCGAGTGCGGGATTCCGGGCGTGCGGATGAACGCCTCGTACGCGGCGTCGAAGAGTATTAGCGCCTTGTTTGCGCGCGCCCAGTCGACCCATGCCTGGAGCTGTGCCTTCGTGGCCGTGGCGCCGGTGGGGTTGTTCGGGAAGCAGAGGTATACGACATCTGCTTCAAGGTTGCCAGGGGCGGGTACGAAGCCGTTTGCGGCGTTGCCGTCAAGATAGATAAGCCCCGAGTAACGGCCGTCCGTGTTCGCGCCGGTGCGCCCGGCCATGACGTTCGTGTCGACGTAAACCGGATAGACGGGATCCGGCACGGCGATCTTCACGTCCTGTCCGAACAGCTCCTGGATGTTTCCGCAGTCGCACTTGGCACCGTCGGAGACGAATATCTCGTCGGAGGCGACGTCTATCCCGCGTTTCTGGAAATCGTTCTCCGCGATGGCGTCGCGGAGAAAGGCGTAGCCCTGCTCTGGACCGTAGCCGTGGAACGTATCCCGCGCGGCCTCGTCGTCCACCGCCTTGTGCATGGCGGCGACCACCGCCGGGGCGAGCGGCTCCGTCACGTCGCCGATGCCGAGACGGATGATCTTCGCATCCGGGTGCGCGTCCTGGTGCGCCTTGACCCGGTGGGCGATTTCGGTGAAAAGGTAGGATGCCTGGATTTTCAGGTAGTTTTCGTTGACGCGTATCATTTTTTTAGCCTTCTTTCTGTCGGAGGTGCACGTAGTATAGCACATTTCTGCGCACTTGTGCGGGGTAAGTCATTTTGGTATACTATGCGACGTGATTTCAAACAACAAGGAAACGAAAAGATGAAGATTGCCATTGGCGCCGACCACGGCGGGTTCGAACTGAAGAAAAGCATCATCGCATCCTTCACGGGTGCGGAGTTCATTGACGTGGGCTGCACGGGACCTGAGGCGTGCGACTTCCCCGATTATGCCGATGCCGTTGCGGAGAAGGTTACACTCGGCGAAGTTGATTTCGGCGTTTTGGTGTGCCGCACCGGCATGGGCATGACGATGGCCGCGAACCGTTTCCAGAACGTGCGCGCGGCGCTGTGCCTTGACACGGGCACGGCGGAGCTCGCCCGCCAGCACAACGGCGCGAACGTGCTCTGCATGGGGGCTGACAAGGTGGATGCCGCGCAGGCGCTTGCAATCCTATCGGTGTTCGTGTCCGAGCCGGTGGACGAGGCCGAGCGTCACGCCCGTCGCCGCGCGAAGATCGAGCGTGCCCGCCGTCTGAGCGATTTCTCAGGCCTTGCGCACGACGACCCCGAGGTCTACGCCGCGATCAAGGCGCAGGTGACGCAGGAAGATACGGAGATCAACCTCATCGCCTCCGAGAACACCTCTTCCCGCGCCGTGCGCCTTGCGGCCGGCAGCGTGCTGATGAACAAGTACGCGGAAGGGTATCCGGGGAAGCGCTGGTATTCGGGCTGCCTACCAGTGGACGCCGCCGAGGAACTCGCGCGCAAGCGCGCCTGCGAGCTGTTCGGCGCCGACCACGCGAACGTGCAGCCGCACTGCGGCTCATCCGCCAACATGGCGGTGTACCTCGCCACGATCCAGCCGGGCGATACGATCCTCTCCCTTTCGCTCGACCAGGGCGGACACCTCTCGCACGGCTCGCCCGTGAACTTCAGCGGCAAGCTGTACAACATCGTGCCCTACACGGTGGACCGCACCACGGAGCGTCTGGACTACGACGCCCTTGAGAAGCAGGCCCTTGAGGTGAAGCCGAAGATTCTTCTTTCCGGCGCGAGCGCGTATCCGCGCGCGATCGACTTCAAGCGCATCCGCGAGATCTGTGACAAGGTGGGCTGCATCATGATGGTGGACATGGCGCACATCGCGGGCCTTGTGGCCGGCGGCGCACACGAGTCGCCCGTCCCCTACGCCGATTTCGTCACCTCCACCACGCACAAGACGTTGCGCGGTCCGCGCGGCGGCCTCGTCCTCTGCAAGGAGAAGTGGGCCAAGGCGATCGACTCGGCCGTGTTCCCCGGCATGCAGGGCGGCCCGCTCGAAAACATCATCGCCGCGAAGGCCGTCTGCTTCCGCGAGTGGATGCAGCCCGAGATGAAGGACTACGCCGCGCAGGTCGTGAAGAACTGCAAGGCGATGTGCAAGGCCGTGCAGGACCGCGGCTGGCGGATTGTCTCCGGCGGTACGGACAACCACCTCTTCCTCGTGGACGTGAAGGGCACGAAGGGCATTACCGGCAAGGACGCTGCTGCGGCACTCGACGCAGCCGGCATCGTGGTGAACAAGAACACGATTCCCTACGATACCGAGAGTCCGTTCAAGTGCTCGGGCATCCGCGTGGGTACCGCGTCGATTACGACGCGCGGCATGAAGGAGGCCGAGGCGGCGCTCATCGGCGGCTGGATCGCCGATATTCTTGACAACATAACGAACACGACCGTCCAGGCCGAAGTCAAGGCCAAGGCCGCAGCCCTAACGGCGAAGTTCCTCGTGCCGTAATTGCGGTAGGGCGCGATCACCGAGCGCGCCGCAATCGGGAGGGCCGCGCCCCGTCGCGGCCGTGAAGGGCCTGCTCGCCGCTGCGCTCATCACCGCGCTCGCTGGCGGCGGCTGGTGGTTGGTGAGTGGGCGAAACGGGACAATCGGGACTAACGGGACGACCGGGACTAACGGGACAACCGGGACTATCGGGACGAATGTCGTTCACGTCCCGTCTGTCTCGTTTGTCTCGTATGTCCCGTCGGCTCTTCTTCCACAGCTCCGGCGAGGCCCTTGCACGTTGTAATCGAGGCCGGGCACAAAGGCATCCAGCTCTGGGAGAGCGGGCAGTACAATCTATTCAGACGACGTGATGTCAACTCTCATCGAGAGGTCGACTCTCATCGCAGAAAATCATCCAATTTTCCATCAATCGGTCTATAGTCAAATAAAAATGTTTTTAAGGGCGTTGTATTTGTATATACACGCCAAAAGGCTTTGCACATTTTGTCGAATTTCTGTCACACTTTTTGTGACAGAAATTCGACAGATTGTGCTATGGATTTCGCCGTTTAAACATCATTATAGACGGCATACTAGGTATTTAAGTCAATTAAAGGGAAATTTGAATTTCCTTCTGCGATGGAGACGCTTTAGAGAGCGTTTTGGGCGATGTGTGAGCAGGGAACAGGGCGCAATGTGTCTGTTATGCGCCGTGGTTCGAGATCGTAGAATGGTCACCACCTCCTCCTAGAACGGGTATCGCTTCTCCCTAGAAGGGGGGGATTTTTGAGACCCTACGAGGGTGCCGTCTCCCTAGGAAGGGGGGATTTTTGAGCCACAGCCAAGGTTTGACTTCCCTACATGGGATTTTTGGCGTTCCTACATGGACATTTCTTCCAATCCCGCTTAGGCCGCGACGGGGCGCGGCTCTCCCGCTCAGATTCCCAGTGCCAACTGGAACTGGATGGATGAGACGGCTTCTGACGCATGAAGAGTCGGCAAGCCGCCTTCCTCCACCATGCGGGCGTCGTTGAACACCTCGTCCCAGGTCTGGTAGCGGTAATCGCGGTTTTTCACGCACATGTTCGCGACGAGTCGAGCGAACCCCTCAGTGAGCGAGGGTATCACGAAGCGCGGATCCGGCGCCTGGATCTTCTCGTTCACGTGCGCGCGTAGGATGGCGTCGTTGTCAAGGAGGGGAAAGAGAATGCGGCCTGTGGCCATGTGGTAGAGCGTTGCGCCAAGGCAGTAGATGTCCGCCCGGCAGTCAAGCTCAACGTCGCCGTATATCTGTTCTGGGCTGATGTAGGCGGGCGATCCGACCACCTCGCTGGGCTGCTCCTTGTTCTGGATTACGGCGGTGGACTGGCACAGGCCGAGGTCTGTCACCTTGATCGTTCCGTCGCGGTCGACCATGATGTTCTCGGGCTTAAGGTCGCAATGCACTACGCCGAAGGTGTCCCATGCGTACTTCATCGCGTCGGCCACGGACTCGCCGACGATGAGCACGTCGCTCTCTGGGATGTGCGACTTGCGCAGGAGAAGGGACCCGAACGTGTAGCCGTCAACGTAGTCCATGATGAAGTAGTAGCGTCCGTCCGCGATGTCGGCGCCGTAACCCTGCACGATGCCCTGGTGGTGCATGTTCGACATCGTGCGCACCTCCATCATGAACTGTCGCACGTCCTGTTCCGTGTTGGAGAACTTCGGATCGAGCACCTTTACGGCAACGGGGCGGTTGAGCTCGCGGTGCCATGCGCGCCATACGACGGCCATGCCGCCGCGACCGGCTATGGACTCGAACCTGAGGAAAGGGATGTTCGGCGGTGTGTCGCGCGATACCTTGCGCGCGACGCGCGTCTGCTGGACCTGCGCCATGGGCTCGGCAGGCGCGGCCACGGCGGCCTCCTGCTTGGGGGTACGCGGGGCGAAACGCAGTTTCGGCGCGGACGACGCGACGATGTGCATCTTGCCGTCCGCGCCCGGCACGAGGAATCTCTGGGGATGGTGGTTCTTGATTTTAATGACCATCACTTAGACCTCTTTGCCGTGTACCCTGCTCCCTTGCAGCGGCGGCAGGGGCGTCCTCCCATTCCGTCGCATGCCGTACAGCGGACCTTCCCGATTCCGCTGCATTCGGGGCATGGCACGACCTTGATCTTCTTGTACTTCTTTGACGTGCGGCTGGTGATGCGGCTGTAGGTCGGCGTTTCCTCAACAACCCATCCTGGCTTGGATCCGCGTAGCGCGTGTTTGCACTTCTGGCAATCGGCTAATCCCGTATGGCGGCATTTCCAGCATGGCTCCACGCCGCTCCACCAACATGTAGCGCAGGGCTCCTTGCCCGCGCGCTCTTCGGGCGGATCCGCCTTGACCACCCACGTCTCGTGGCGGCCCGTGCCCTTGCAGAGCGGGCAGCGGCTGTACTTTACGTCCCAGCGGTGGCTTGTGAACGGCTTGCCGGGCGCGACGTCGATTTCGCCGTCGTGCTGGCCGAGGTTCGGCGGCGTGAGGGAGAGACTGCGCTTCCCTTTACATGCGGTGCAGGGCGTTACGACCGTATGGGGTTCGGCGGCGACCGTGCCGATGGCGGCGGCCAGGAAAATAGCGAGGACGTTTTTCATGACTGTTGGCTATCCGTTACGTATTTGCCTATTTTGCGGTAAAGCGTGCGACGTGAGATGCCGAGCATCTGCGCGGCACGCGAGTGGTTGCCGCCAGCCTGTTCAAGTACGGCGAGGACCCTGTCCCTCTCCGTCGCCCCTAGCGTACCCGGGCGCAGCCCCGACTGAATTGGCTCGGCAGGCGTGCGGATATGGTCGGGCACGTCGCCCACGTCAATCTGCCCGCCCGGCGAAAGCACGACCATCCGCTCCACGGCGTTGCGCAGCTCGCGCACGTTGCCGGGCCAGTCGTACGATTCGAGGAGCGTCATCGCGGCAGGCGTGATGCCAGTCACGCGGTTGCCGTTCGCGGCGGAGAATTCCGAGAGGAAGCGCATGACGAGAAGGGGGATGTCGCCCGGACGCTCCTTCAGCGCCGGAAGGCGGATGTCGATCACGGCGAGGCGGTAGTAGAGGTCCTCGCGGAACTTCCCCTCGCGCACTAGCTGTGCGAGGTCTCGGTTACAGGCGGCGATGATGCGGATGTCGGTCTTGATCGTCTCGGAACTGCCAAGGCGCTCGAACGAGCGCGTCTCGAGGACGCGCAGGAGCTTGACCTGCGTGGAAGGGGAAATCTCGGAAATCTCGTCGAGGAAGATAGTGCCGCCGTCTGCCGCCTCGAAGCGCCCGATGCGCTTGGCGACGGCGTCCGTGAACGCGCCTTTCTCGTGTCCGAAAAGCTCGCTTTCCAGGAGATTGCCGTTGAGCGCGGCGCATTCCACGGCAACGAACGGGCCGTTGGCACGCTGCGAGAGGGAGTGGAGCGCGTGGGCGACAAGTTCCTTGCCCGTGCCGCTGGGGCCTTCGATCAGCACCGTGGCCTGCGTGGGCGCGGCCTGCTGGATGAGGCGGAACACCTTCTGCATCGCCTCTGAGGTGCCCGTGATGTCCGCAAGGCCGTGCTTCACGTCCAGCTCGCTGCGGAGCGACACGACCTCCGCCTCCAGCGCGCGCGTCTTCAGCGCCTTGGCAACGCGCAGGTCGAGCTGGTCGAGGTCGATCGGCTTCGTGAGGAAGTCGTCCGCGCCGTCCTTCATGGCCTCCACGGCGAGGTCCACCGTTCCGAAGGCGGTGAGGAGAATGCAGGCGAGCTGCGGACGCATCTTCTTCGCCGCCTTCATGAGCTGGATGCCGTCCGCACCTGGCATGCGCACGTCGGAGAGCAGGAGGGCTATTGACGGGTCGGACTCCAGCACCTTGATCGCCAGTTCGGCGTCAGGCGCCGTCGTGACTTGGTAATCCACTCCAAGCGCGCGAGCCATCAGCTCTCGCGTGTCTTTTTCATCGTCTACAATCAGTATGGATGTCTTCATTTGGGCGGTTAGTTCCTTTCGTTCCGTCTATTCATGCGTGAAAACGAATAAAGTATACCATAATCTGACACCGCCCGCAAAGCCATCAGTGCGCCAAAATGACACATTCCGCAGTTGCGCCGCAAGGCGAAAAATGGTAATATTCCCCTGTCGAGATTTAGGAGATAAAGAAAATGAACTGCATAAAAGCAATATCGCGCAGTGTAACCGCCGTTGCAATCGGATTTCTATGTTGCACGCTTTCCTCCCTTGCCTTGGGTTCTGTCGCTTGCGCGGCGGATCGTGACGACCGGGCGCGACTGCTCGGGCCTTTCCGCGAGAAGCTTCGTCGCGTGGTGTTCACCAAGCATTTCGACATGGGCGGATCGCACTACGCCTACACCGACGCCGTGAGCGACGAGGACGTCCTCAATCCCGGCGGCGTGAAGAAGGAGTTCAACTTCAAACCCGGCACCAGCCTGTGCATGTTGTCAATGGACGAAGGGCTGAACGTCTGGGAGACGACGCTGATCCATGACGTCAACGGCGTGATCCGCGACCCGGACGTATCGTACGACGGCAAGCGCATCCTCTTCGCTTGGAAGAAGTCCGCCCGCGACGACGACTACCATCTCTACGAAATGGACGTGGCGACGCGCGCCGTGCGGCAGCTGACGTTCGGGAAGGGCGTGGCCGACTACGAGGGAATCTATCTTCCGGACGGGAACATCATGTTCAGCTCCACGCGCTGCTTCCAGAACGTGGACTGCTGGCACGTGAGCGCGTGCAACATGTTCCTGATGGACGGCGACGGCAAGTTCATGCGCCGCATCGGCTTCGACCAGGTACACAGCAACTACCCGCAGGTGCATCCGGGCAGCGGCGCCGTCACGTACACGCGCTGGGAATACAACGACCGCGGCCAGATCTACCCGCAGCCGCTCTTCCAGATGCACCCGAACGGTGCCCACCAGCAGGAGTTCTACGGCAACACCTCGTACTTTCCCACGTCCATTCTCCACGCGCGCGGCATTCCCGGCACGCAGAAGGTGCTGGCCATCCTTTCGGGACACCACACGCCGCAGAAGGGCAAGCTCGCGATCATCGACCCTTCGCTCGGGCGCGAGGAGACGGTAGGCGTGACGCTCGTGGCGCCGGAGGTGAAACCGAAGGGGTTGATCCGCATCGACCAGTACGGACAGAAAGGCGACCAGTGGCAGTATCCGTATCCGCTGGACGAGAACAACTACCTCGTCACGTTCCGTCCCAACGGCGCGAAGCACTTCGGCATCTACTTCATGAACAGGAAGGGCGAACGCGTCCTGCTGGCACAGGATCCCGTGGTGTCCTGCAACCAGCCGGTGCCGCTTGCGCCACGTCCGAAGCCGCCGCAGGTGGGCTACCCGATCGACTGGAGCAAGACGACTGGGACGTTCACCGTGAAGGACGTCTATGCCGGGCCGGGGCTCAAGGGCATTGCGCGCGGCACGGTGAAGAAGCTGCGCGTGGTGGCGCTTGACTTCATGGCCACGGACATCGGGCGCAAGCACGGTCCGTCGGCGATCAGCGACCTCGCGGCGTGGGACGTCAAGGTGGTGCTGGGAGAGACGCCGGTCCACGAGGACGGCTCGGCGGCGTTCGAGGTGCCGGCGCGCACGCCGGTCTATTTTCAGGCCATCGACGGAAACGGACACGTCGTGCAGACGATGCGGTCGTGGTCCACCCTCATGCCGGGCGAGACGTTCAGCTGCGTCGGCTGCCATGCGTACGACAGCGCCGCCGCGTCCGCAAAGGCGAACACCCTTGCTCTGCAGAAGGGCGTGGCGAAGCTGCAGCCGTTCTACGACGTTTCGGGACGCGGCTTCAGCTTCCCGAAGACGATCCAGCCGATCCTGGACGCGAAGTGCGTGAAGTGCCACAGCGGCGTCGACGCGCCCGCGCCCGACCTGCGCGCCACGCCGGTCTGGGACGAGAAGGCGCGGAAGCTCTGGAACAAGTCGTACAACTCGCTCGTCTCCACGGGCCGCGCGGCGCGTCCGGCAAACGACACGAGCCAGGTCACGGGCACCATCGACGAACATTCCCGCTACGTGAACTGGATCGGGCGGTGGTCCGTGCCCACGTCGATCCCGCCGTATTCCCATGGCTCGTCGCGCAGTCCGCTCGTCAAGATGCTCGCGAAGGGACATCACGGCGTGAAGATGACGCAGGAGGAGATGGACAAAATCGCATGCTGGATCGACCTTGCCGTGCCGCATTCCGGCACGTGGACCGAGGGCATGATGGCCGACGACGAGGCCGTGTATCTGCGCGTGCGGAAACTGCGCGACGTATGGCGGCGCGAAGAGGCCGTAAACATCGACAAAATGCTGAAAGAAGGCGACTCGCGCCAATCTGGCGGAGCCTCCTCCACTCCGTAATTGATATTGGTGATTGGTGAACAATGTTGGCAATGAAGATTTGTGAACAATACTCGATGGAGTGTTCAAGTTATTTTGAGTGATGGCTTAGACGTACGAAAGCAGTATGAATTGTTCGCGCAGAGATTTCTTTTCAGGAGCTTCGGCGTTCGCGCTGTGTGCGGGACGGCTTTTCGCCGTGCCGCCCGGCTGGAAGCCGTCGAAGAAGCCGATTCTGGTGTTGGGCGTCATCAGTGATACCCACATGAGGACGATGCCCACGAGCGGGCGGATTGACTGGGAATGGTCTGATAGGTATCTTGTCAAGGCGCTGACGCATTTCAGGGATGAGAACGTGGACGCGGTCATACACTGCGGGGACTTCGCGCACCTCGGGCAGGTCGAGGAGATGCAGGCCCATGCGGATGCATGGAACAAGGCGTTCCCGAACAATCGCGCGCCGGCCGGACACGAGGTCGTGAAACTCTTCGTTTCTGGCAATCACGAACTGAATGGCAGCACCTACGGCGGCAAGGGGATGTTCGTCAGGCGACTCTATCCCGACCCGGAGGAACGGGCGCGGCATGTTCTTTCGTCCGACATGGCCGGAAACTGGGAGCGCATCTGGGGTGAGAAGTACGAGCCGGTGTGGCACAAGGTGGTCAGGGGATTCCACTTCTTCGGCATGCAGTGGGGCGTGGACGACGCGGCGATGGCGGATTTGGTGGACGGGACGATTGGCTGCGAACCTCCACGGCCGTTTTTCGTGCTTCGACACGCCTATCCGCCCAGTACGCTGCTCGCCCGCATGAGAAGGCATCCGAACGCCGTGGGGCTTTTCGGACATCTCCACTACAGCATCGCGAACTGGAGGAAGGTCTTCCTTGCCGGCGGCATGCCGTGGTTTCAGGTCCCGTCCCTTCACGCACATGGATACCCGGGACTCAGGGAAGAAGACCCATGGCTGACGAAGCTCAAGATTGAAGGAATGGAGACGGCGGGTTCCGTGTTGGCGCGGCAGGGGATGGTCGTCCGCATTTACGACGACATGATGGTTGTGGAGCGCCGTGAGTTCGGTGAGGGCGGCTCGCTTGGCGCAGATTGGGTGATGCCGTTCGGCAAGTACGATCCGCATCCGTTCTCGTTAGAGGAGCAGAAGAAGAAAATCGGTGAACCGCAGTTCCGCGCAGGCGCGAAACTGTTTGTAGAAGATATTTCGGCAGCTGCTCCGCATCTTTCCGTTAAAATCCCACTTGCCGACGGCAATCCGGATTCGCGGGTCTATGCGTATGAGGTTGTTGTCGTGGGCGAAGGGCAAAAACTGCACAAGGTTGTGTACGCCGCCGGATGCAACATGGGCGTTGGACACGAGCCGAATGGCGGCATTACGGACATGCCCATCCCAAAATCGGAGCTGCCTTCCGGCGATGCGCTGACGATCGCCGCTCGCCCGCTCACATCCCTGGGTACACGCGGAAAGCCCCTCGTGGCGAAATGGCATCGTAATACGTTAAAAGCGCTGAATCGATGCTAGATGGAAGGGGTGTGTCGGGCGGCTCGGTGATCCGCCCCTACCGTTTTTCTAAAAATGTTTAACTTCATAATTGACAAAACCGATAGGGAGGGGGTAAAATAAAAGTTGTATCTTTTAAGGCTCAAAAGGAACCCTGTAAATGAACTCGCAAAAGCTGGAGAAACTCACGACGACAACGCGCTGGCAGCGCGTTGTACCAATGGCGATAGTCGCGTTCTGCATGGCGGCGGCAGTACCGTCGATGGCGACGCAACGCAACTGGAAGGGTAACGGCGCCAACACGTACTGGAACACGTCGGGCAACTGGGACACCCAGCCGGGCGGAAGCGATTCATTGGCGTTTAGAACTGCCGGCGTCAAAAACATGACCGCCACGTTGAATGGCTCATACACCTACTCCGGCAATATCCACATGGGCAATGGTAGCTCCGCCGCCAATCCCTACATCTGGGAGGCGAGCAATTCGGCGAACAAGCTGACCATCAAGGATGACATCTGGTTCGGTTATTTCGAGGACGGCTGGCTGTGGATCAAGTCCGGGACCTATGAGTTCAACGGCACCAGCGGGAAAAAGACCCATCTCGGCGAAGGTAGTGGAGCCACCCACAACTTCTGGCTGAAGGTCGGCGACGGGTCGTCAACCGTGTCCTTGACGACGAAGTCCCACACTTATCTTCGTGGCGGAAGCGTGCTTGTTGCAGACAAGGCGACGCTCGACTTCTCCGCCGGCTACTTTGAGCAGAACGAGACGTCGGCGTCATATATCACGAACACGACGATGTCGGCTCAGTACTTTATCATGTACAAAAACGCATCGGCGACCTTTTCCAATTCCACGTTGACGGTTTCGCGCGACTTCAATGTTGCCAACGATGCAAATAGTACTTGTTCCTTCAGGGGTGTTTCCTCAACGGTGCGTCAGGCAGGGTCCAGCTATGTTTTCAACGTGGGCGTTGCCGCGAACGCCACGGGCATCGTCGAGAAGGACGGCGGCGACTGGACTTGCTATTATCTGAGGCTTGGGTCGGGCAACGGCGCCAAGGGCATTTTCACGATGGACGGCGGAACGCTGACGTCCTACAACGAGTTATCAATCGGAATGACCGGCAGCACCTCCGGTAATACATTCACGCTGAACGACGGAACGGTGACGTCGAGCGGGAGCACCTATATCGGCAGGAATAGCGGAACATCGGGCACGTTGGTCCTCAACGGCGGAACGTTCACGGCAAAGAACATTGGCTCGGCCGGTTCCGGCAAGATTGTTCTGAATGGAGGCACGCTCGCGGCCAGCGCGGCGGGAACGTTCATCCCTGCCGCAGTACACGTCGAAGTCGGCGCGAACGGCGGCACGATCGACTCGGCCTGGCACAACATCACTATCACACCCGGCATCTCGGATGTGTCCGGCGAGAACGGCACGATCTCCTTCGTCGGCGGCGGCATGGTCACGCCGGTGGGGACGCTCGGCTGCTCGGCCGTGACGCTCGACGCCGGTACCTCGCTTGCCGTCGCGGACACAAACAAGTCCTTCATCGAGAACCTGTCCGTCGATTTCTCCGCCAACGGGGCCGGCGACGGTGCGCTCGTCATCACGAACACGACGGCGAACGGCACGTTCAGCGCGGCGGACCTCGCGGCCATCACACTCACGGGGAATGCGGGCAACCGCTACGCGCTTGTCTTGGCTGACGGCAACACGACGATCAGGGTTGTCGACACGCTTGCGGGCGAGTACGTCTGGAACGACGGCGCGTCCGAGGCGGACTGGACGGCCGCCGGCAAGTGGTCGAAGGGAGGCGTTGCGGGCGACTGGTTCAACTCGACTCATGCCGCGTTCGCGAACTCCGGCGACAAGGCGACGCTCAGCAACGACGTAACGGCGGTTGACGTGACGTTCCGGGCCGACGCGGAGGTTCTTGCTGGCGGCGGCACGTTGACCGTACCGGCCGTCATCGTCTCGAATGGCGTCGCGGCAGCAATCGCCGCGCCCATTGCCGGCCCGCTCACCAAGGACGGCGCGGGCACTCTCACGCTCGCTACAAGCCGCATGACGGACGAAACCGTGCTTTCCGAGGGAACGCTTGCGTTTTCCGGCACGGCGTCGATCGACTGGACGAAACTTACCTTCGGCACGGATCCCGCGAAGCCCGTTACGCTGCGCATGGAGCAGAACGCGACAATCGCGAACCGTCCGTCATCGTGGTATGTTGGCAATGATGCGAACATCACCTCGACCGTCGTCAAGGCGAGTGACGACATGACGCTTAATATCATGTTCCTTGGCTCTGCGGCTGGTGCAAACACGTCGTTCATCCACGAGAGAGGAACAATGACGATTTCAAGTACCGTCGATCTCGGCAAAGTTGACACCGCCTCTCATACGTACTTCGAGGTCGCCGGCGGCACGGTGACGCACAATGGGTACATCCACATGGGTGCAAACTCCCCCGCGACGATGACCGTGAAGACGGGGGCGAAATATGAAGCGCCTACGGATAACGGCTACGGCATTATCGTCGCCGGACAATCCCATGGAACGTTGAACGTGCAAGGCGGCGAAGTGTACCTGCTCGGCCCGATCAACATGTGCTATTATGGAGCCAAGGGCCCGGCTGGAACGGTGAACGTCACGGATGGCGGTCTCGTAACATGTGAAAGGATCGTCTTAAACGGGAAGAGCAATGGCGGCTCGGCGGCGGTGACGCTCGACGGTGGAACGCTCCGCGCGAACAAGGACAACACGGCGTTCATCCCGAACAAGAACAACCTGACCGTGACGGCCGGGGCGAACGGCGGAACGATTGACACGAACGGCAAGGACATCACGATTGCCAAGACCATTTCCGGCACGGGTGGCCTGACGTTCAAGGGCGGCGGCAAGGCAAGGTTCACCGCCGCGCCATCCTACACCGGCAAGACGGCGGTCGAAATCGGAACGACGGTGTACGTCGCCGAGCAGAGCTATCTTGCGAGCGGCTACGAAGTCGTGGTCCCCGAGACCGCACCTGCGGACGGCGTCTATGCCATCTTCACGATCAGCGCGGGGACGTTCACCTCGTCTGCCCTTGACGGCGCGGTTGTTCCAACTGGGGCCTCGCTGCGTCTTTCGACCGACTCGAAAACCATCCTCTGCGTCTATGGCAATCCCGGCTACGTCTGGGTCGGCGGCGCGAGCGGCAGCCTGAGCGACGGCGTGAACTGGCTGCCCGGCACGGTTCCGACGAGTGGCGACTCCTGCGTAATCGGCAACGACACGGCGGCGAATCTCACGCTTGGCGACACGTTCGCCCCGTCGTCGATCACCTTCTCGACGAATTCCGCGCTCGTCACGATCTCCGGCGAGAGGGCGCTTTCCGGCCTCTCCTCCATCGTGAACAACTCTTTGCAGCACCATGTGTTTGCATGTCCGGTCGATGCGAGCGCGGCGACGCCGACGCTGTCGCTTGCCGATGCGAACTACCTCGTGTTCAGCGGCGGAATCGCGCTCACGGCCATGCCTTCCGTCAATGACATGCGCCTTGCGGGCGTGTGGAACTTGACGGGGGTCTGGGATGAACCTCCGCCCGGAACGAGCATCATGTCCGGCTCGACGGTCAACGTCTCGGGATTGCTTGATGACGGGTACAATATTGTCATTCAGCAAAACGCCACGCTGAACGCCGCGGAGGTGAAGGCTCCTCACGGCGACTCACCCAAGAACCGTTTCCTCTACAAGAACGCCGGTACGTTCAACGTCACGGGCGAGATGCTGGATACGATTGCGTCGAGCGGCTCAACTGCATACAGCCTTGCCGGTTCCTTCGCCAAGGGGGACTCCAAAGCCGTGACGCGGACGAAGGGACTTGTCCACAGCGGTTCGACGAAGAGTAATCATCAGTTCATACTCAACAACACCGAGGACTCCGTCACGAATACATTTGTGCTCGGCTCGAGCGGCCTCTCCTTCAGGGACAACCTCAGGAGTAACTCCAGCTGCTATCCGTACTTCCAGATTGATTACAACAAGGCCGCGATACTCGCGTCGTCCGCCGACTGGTCGTTCGGCGCGAATCCGGTTTCGGACAAGGACTTGAGCCTTGAACTGAGTGGAACGGTCTTTGTCGATACTTCGGACTATGACGACCGCACCATCCCTCACACTATACATGTGCTCAACAGAATCGGCAGCAGCGGAAACATGACGGTGAAGGGCTGCGGAAGATTGGTGTTCGAGCACTATTCCGATTTCTGGGGCGCACTGACCGTGCAGGACACGGCAACGGTGGCCGTCAACCCCGGCTGCGGCTTCTCCCGTGGCGGCAAAACGACGGTAAGCAGCGGCGCAACGATAGAGGTGGCGCAGTCCGGATCGCTCTCGTTCGGCAGGGACCTTACGCTCGCGGACGGCGCGATACTTGGGTTCAATTTCACGGACAGGACTCCGCCGGTTCTCAACATGTCGGGCAAGACCGTGACGCTGGGTGGCCAGTCAAACGTCGTCGTTAAGGTAACGGCGACGGAAGGCAAGAGCGCGAAGGGCGGTGCGAACGTGCTGACTGCGGGCGGAAAGTTCGCGGGCGCGAACGTCACGCTCGCCGAAGGTGCGCCCAAGTGGGCGAAGCGCGTCCGGGTCGATAACAACGAGATCGTCCTCGACGTTATTACGTTAGGCACGTATATCATCGTCAAGTAGGCAACGGGCGAGTTCGCGTTGGCCAGTACACGCCTCATCCTGAAAGCGAAGATCGGTGTCGTCGTCCTGATGGCCGCTGGAGCGGCGTTCGCGGCACCGTACGAGGTGGCGGGGCCGGACGTGCCGAAGCCCAAGCGGGTCGTCTTCGTGCGTGTGCCTGAAGTCGAGTTGCCACTGGAGCAAGGTTTCCTCGACCCGCCGAAGGCAAACCGGCCGCAGGTGTGGTGGTGGTTCGACGCGACGGCTCCGGATGCCGCGATCACGCGCGACCTGGAGGGGCTGAAGCGTGACCGAGAAGGGATGGCTGCCGCGCGCGAAGTGGGCGCTGCACGAGGCGAATCGGCTGGGCCTGGACGGCATCGTCATGATCGGCGCGGCGGGGTGCGGGCACGCCCAGACCGACCCGCGCCACGCGCAGAAGGATCTGGTGTTCACGGAGGCGCGTATGGAGAGGTGCAACGGGCGAGACGCCCGTTGTCCCAGTGTGGTTCTTCCCAAGAAGGGCGTGAAGGAGACGCCGAAGAACGCGGACGGGTCGCCGAAATACTACTGGGACATCGCCGTGCTGGCCGTGCCGGACACGACGAACGACGTGCCGCTCGCGGAGGTGCGCGACGTCTCGCG
>CACWIW010000051.1 GCA_902761035.1 uncultured bacterium
GCCGAGTTGGCCAAGGCCGTCAACACTGGCGACTGGTGGGTTGGCATGCCCGTGCTGATCGTGGTGCTGTGGGGCGGTTTCCTCGTGAACCTCTGCTGGTGCTTCTACATGAACGCGAAGAACAAGACGTTCGGCGACTACGCGAAGGCGGCTTCGCCGTCCGGCCTAGGCGTGATTTTCTGGTCGGGCCTCGCGGGTGTCATCTGGGCGTGCCAGTTCGCGTTCCTCAAGATCGGCGAGCCGCTGTGCGGTGACATGGCGTACGTGGGCTTTGCCATCCTGATGGGATCTAGTGTGCTCTTCTCGTCGCTGCTCGGCGTGTTCCTCGGCGAATGGAAGGGAACCGGCAGAAAGACGCGCGGTCTGCTCGTGACCGGCCTTCTGATCCTCGCCGCGTCCATCGTCGTGACCGCCGTCGCGAAGATGTGACATCTTGTGTTCAAGGTGGAATTATGCTCTATCCATTCCTGACCCTTGAAGATGATACCGAGATCGTTCATTCTGACATGGACGAGAACGGGTGCGTTGATGTGTGCATCGAGAAACCTGTTGACGGTGGTTTTCACTCTGCGAAGTGCCGCCTGCCAGATTTTCGTTGGATTGAGATTGATGGTTTCTCTCCCACTGAAATTGCAAATCTTCAGGAGCTGATTCAACGGGGAAAGACATTGATCATGCGCTACGCACAAAACGGGGGATTTGAGAATGCCTCGGGTTTTTAAAATTGGTAATTACATAATTTATTTTTGGATAAACGAAGGCGCTCCGCTTGAGCCGGTTCATGTTCATGTGGCATTGGGCACGCCAGTGAAGAACGCAACCAAAATCTGGATTACAAGCGAAGGCCATTGCAAGTTGTGCAGTAATAATTCGCACATCCCAGAACACGTTCTTCGAAACCTTATGGACATCATTGAGTTGAGAAGCATCTATATCACGGTCCTTTGGCAGATGAAGTTTGGCGCGATTTCGTTCGTTGAGTAAAAAATCTAGGAAAGTGAACAATGTTGGCAATGGAGATTTGTGAACAATACTCTATGGGGTGTTCAAGTTATTTTTGAGTGATGACTAATAGGTTAGCCCGCCGCCCGCGCTCCGAGCAGGAATGAAGATGGGGATAACTTATATTGCTTTCGCTGCTGGGAGAATAGGAGTCTCGGAGTTTAGGAGAATATTTTATACATTCTCCTAAACTCCAAAACTCTGAAACTCCCAATAGCGAAAGCAAGAAGGGCCTTCTCGGCGCTCTCTGCTTCTCTGCGCCTCTGCGTGAGACTATCGTTTAGTGCCCAATTTATTTTTGGCATCGAAAGCAAATAAGAGAAGCCACAAGGAAGGGTAAGGGTGGGTCAAAGTTTTTTGACGATGGGTGTAAGATTTTCTGCTTGGGTGCGAGTAGGGAGTAGAAACCAGAAAGGTCACAGCTAAATGAAAATAAAGAAAATACTCGTCACCGGCACGATAGCGGCCCTCCTCGTGGGGCTTGCCGGAACAGGCTCGGCGCTCGTGCTGATGCGCGAGAAGGTACGGGCCCTCGAACAGGAACGCGCGCAGCTTGCGCAAAAAATGAAGGAAAAGGCGGCGCAGGCCCGTACCCGAAGCGTCCCGAAGAAAAAGAAGCAGGCGGCGAAGGCACCGTCCCGCGTCAAGGACGTGAAGCCTATCGCCAATGACGCGAAGCCGGGCTATGAGTATGTGGTGAAGGAAGGCGACGACGTCGTCTCCATTGCGATTAAATTTGGCATCTCCCCCTCCGTATTGATGGATTTCAACGGCTGGAAGATATCTGATGATCTGAAGCCGGGTATGGTTGCCAAGATTCCAAGCAACGCGAATCCGGTGCCCGAGGCGAGAATCGCCGCCAATTCAACAAGATCCCCCGCCACGAACAGCGTGCCCGTGGAACTGCGCGTGGCGCGGACGGACTACGATGGCGAGACGACGCTACGCCTTCATTTGACGCAACGGCCGGACATGGACGTGATCCGCCACTACGTCAGCGTGTCGCCGTTGCAGGAGGTCGGCCTGACGTTCAAATACGACGCCGAATACGACGGGCGCAAGGAGTGTTGGGAGCCGGTTGTGGTCGTCCAGGGCGAATTCGCCCACCGCACGTACGTGAAGCTGCGCGTGAAGAAAGGATTGCCGCCGTACGGAAAGGGACTGAACCCGCACCCGGAAGGCGCTCTCCGTGAGGACTACGTCTATACCTTCACGCGCAAGGACCGCGACCCCTACGTGAGTTTCGCCGATGACGGACGCTACCTGCCACCCGGCGAAAAGCGTCTCCTGAAGCTCGAGTCCGTGAACGTTGGGAAGATCCGCGCGAGCGTCCGGCGCGTCGAACCGCGCAACGTCGTGCAGCTCCTCGCCCGCGAGGAGGGCGTGTACTCCCGGTACGAGTGGGACAAGGACATTGACGACAAGGAGACGGCCGAACTCGCCGGCGATGCCGAAGAGACGAAGATGACGCCTCCCAACAAACTCAACGAAAAGGAATTCACCGCCCTGCCCGTGAAAGTGAATGACGGCAAGGCCACGAACGGCGTGTTCCTCGTGAGTATCCTTAACGACGACAAGCCGCAGCGCGACTACCGCTGGGATGACGACTACAATCCGCTCCGCTTCCGCCTCGTCTGCCTCTCCGACCTCGGCCTCAGCGTGCGTTCGGACGCCGCGGACGGCCTGGGCGTGTGGGTGACGTCGCTCCTGAAGGGCACGCCCGTCGCCGACGCGAAGGTGGAGGTCTATTCCACCGCCAACACGAAGGTGATGGAGGGTGTGACGGACGCCCACGGCTGGTGTCGCGCCGCACGTGTGGACAAGGGCAAGCCGTTCACCGTCGTGGTGCGTTCCGCCTCCGGCGACGACATGACGTTCCTCGCGCTTCGCGACTCGATGAAGGTGGACGAGTCATACGCCGCCGGCGCGCGCGAGGAGTATCTGGACGACAAGAAGACGACGGCCTTCTGCTGGACCGACCGCGGCATCTACCGCCACGGCGAGAAGATTTTCGTGCATGTCATCGTCCGCACGGGCGCGCGGCGCGCACCGCCGTCGATGCCGGTACAACTCCGCCTCGTCAATCCCGACGGCAACACCTACGCCTCCGTCACGAAGACCACGGACAGTGAGGGCGCGGTCTCCCACGACGGGTTCACCGTCGCGGACGACCAGCCGAGCGGCGGGTGGTCCATCATCGCGGAGATTCCCGGAAAGAACGGACGGCACCTGGGCGACGTGGACGTGAAGATCGAGGAGTTCGCCCCGCCGCAGATTCGCGTGGCCGTCGATGCGACAACCGCTCCGCACCCCACCAACTTCGCGTTCACCGTCAAGGCCGAACATCTCTTCGGCGGGCCGGCGCAGGGACTTCCCTGCGAGGGTGCGGTCGTGTTCGAGGACGTGCCGTTCGCCCCCAAGAACTGGAAGGGCTGGCGTTTCGGAAACGAGAGCCGCGGCCTCAAGCCCAACTACCGGGAACTGGAGCGGAAGGGTCTTGCAGCTGACGGCTCCTTCCGCTACGAGGCGCCGATCTGGGCCGATTACGGCCTTCCCAAGGCCGCGGTGCGCGCGACGGCGCAGGGCGTGGTGTTCGAGGACGGCGGACGTCCTGCCACGGCGCGGAAGAGCGCCATCCAGCACTACTATCCGTTCTACATCGGAACGACGGCGACGAGCAGCATGAAGCTCGAGCAGGGGAGGCGTCCGACGGTGGCCGTGGCGTGCGTGGCGCCGGACGGCACGCGCCTCGCCGAGTCGCGCAAGCTCGTCGCGGAGATCGAGCGCATCGACACTGTGTACTCGTACCGCAAGAAGTCCGATGGCTGGCAGTCGTGGGACTGCGACCGCGTACACGTGCTCGTGGCGTCCAACATCGTCGTCGCCACCTCCACGAACGAGAATTCGGTCCTCGAACTGCCGCTTGAAAGTTCCGGCGACTACGTGCTCACGATCAAGGACCCGGAGTCGGACGCGTCGTTCGGCATGAACTTCTACCTCAGCAACTGGGGCGACAACGTGGTGCGCGCGCCGCTCTCGAATCCGACCGAGGTGACGGTCGTTCCTGACAAGGCGCACTACCGCGCGGGCGAAGCGCCGAGCCTCACCGTCAAGGCGCCGTTCGCGGGGTACGCGCTCGTCTCGGTCATGCGCGAGAAGGAGGTCTATACGGAGGTGCTGAATCTCACGAACGCGACGAGCGAGGTGAAGCTGCGTCCCGTGAAGGCGGACGAAGCGCCGAACCTCGACGTGTACGTATCCGTGGTGCAGAGCGTGGCGGCCAACGCGCGCCACCTCGCCGCCCGCGCGCACGGACAGGCCACGGTCTCGATCCGCCCCGAGGAGAACGAGGTTCCCGTGGAGGTGGACGCCAAGGTGATTGGCTTCCGCGAAGTCAACGTAGAGGTGTCCGCGCCGCGCGCGACGGTCGCCGTGGTGACGGTCGTGGACGAGGCGATCAACATCCTCTGCGGCGGCAAGACGCCCGACCCCATCGGCTATTTCTCGGAACTGCGCTGCGCCGAGCATCCGCTCCATGACCTCTATCACCGGATTCTGCCGGTGGTTGGCGAGGACGAGCTGCGCGTGAACGGCGTGAAGACCGGCGGCGGATTCGGTGCCGAGATGCTGGGCCGCGTGAGCCCCGTGCCCACGCGCCGGTTCAAGCCGCTCGCGCTGTGGAGCGGACGCGTTCCCGTGGTGGACGGCAAGGCCCGCACGACGTTCAAGCTGCCGGAGTTCGTGGGCGAGGTGCGCGTGACAGCCGTCGCGTACAGCGCCTCCGCCGCAGGTGCCGCGTCCGTCCAGCGCAAGGTCACGCCGAAGCTCGTCACGATGCCCGACGCCCCGCGTTTCATCGCGCCCGGCGACAAGTTCGAGGCCACGCTGCCGATCCACAACCGCAGCGGCGCGGCGGCCACGTTCGCCTGCACGATCACCACGAACGGGGCGGCGGTCCTCGCCGTGTCCGGCGCGGCGGTCCTCGCCGTGTCCGGCGCGGCGCTCGCGAAGGACGCGTCCACCAATATCGTGGTGCGTCTCGTGGCTCCGGCCGATCCGGGCGAACTGAATATCGAATATCGCGTGAAGGGAATGGGCGAAGACCACGCCAAGACGATTCACCTGCCGGTGCGTCCCGCCGTCGCGTGGGTCGAGACGTCGGGCGTCATGCCAGAGAGCGAATGGAAGCCGCCAGTCGGCGAACGCTTCTCGGCGCGGACGTTCGATTCGCCGATCGGCGAGCTTGAGCGCGCGCTTGGGTGGCTCGCGGACTACCCGCACGGCTGCCTGGAGCAGACCTCGTCGCGCATCTTCCCGCTCGTGGGCGCGTCCGGCATCCTCAACACCGTGACGCCGAAGGGCCCGGATTACATCGCGGCGGGCGTGAAACGCGTCGAGTCGATGATCCGCAAGAGCGACTTCGTGATGTGGCCCGACTGCAATTACGCGCCGTGGGACCGTGAGGTGTCGCTCTACGCCGCACACTTCCTCATCGAGGCGGAGAAGTCCGGCGTCAAGCTCAACCCCGTGGCGAAGGACCAGGTGCTCGGCTTCCTGCGCAAGTGGGCGGTCTCCACCAACACTGTCCATGCCGCCTACGCCTGCCACACGCTCGCGCTCGCGGGCGTGCCGGACCGCGACCGCATGTTCAGCCTGTACGATGCGCGGGACAAGCTCTCGCTCCTCTCGCGTGCACGGCTGGCGCGCGCGTTCGCGTGCGCGTCCGAACGGAACCGCGCGCTCGACCTGTTGGCGAACGCGTCCGCACCCGCGTCGGTGAAGGAGGCCGCGTTCGCGCTCATCGCGCTCCTCGAACTGGGCGCGGAGAACGCGCGCGTGCTGCCGCTCGTGGAGTACCTCAACTCCCGGCGCGACCGCGAGAAGTACAGCTGGGGCACGACGGAGGAGAATGCCCACGCGCTCCTCGCGCTCGGCGAGTTCTTCCGCTACCATCCGCCGAAGAAGGGCGAGAAGTTCGTGAGCTGGCGGAAGCTGACGCTGCCCGACCCGCGCGACGTGCGGGACGAGTCGAACGGCATCGCCATCGAGCGCCGGTTCTTCGACGCGGAGGGGAACCCTGTTGACCTCGGCTCGCTGCGTCGCGGACAGCTCCTCATCGTCGAGCTGTCGATCACGACGTACGACACGCGCTATCTGAACGACCTCGTGGTCGAGGACCTCTTCGCCGCGGCGTTCGAGCCGGTCCACGGCGCGCTCCCCGCAAGCTTCACGCTGCCGCCGGGCGACAAGGCGATTCCGCATGCGGACTGGGTGATGCGCAGCGACGCGCGGGACGACCGCATGCTCGTGTTCTCGAAGAAGTTCAAGCTGGAGAAGGGACGTGAAGCCAAGTTCCGCTATCCTGTGCGCGTGGTTTCGGCGGGCGATTTCGTTCTGCCGGGCCCGAGCGTTGAGGGCATGTACCATCCTGCTCTGCGCGCTCGCCGCATTCCTGGCCGCGTCATGGTTCGTCCTTGACTGGTCCGACGCGGGCGCGGAGGACTACCCCGGCGGCACCGTCCTGAGGGACGCCGCCGGGAACGTCCTGCGCGTCTCGCTGGGGCCGGGCGACGTGGACTGTCGGCCGTACTACACGGCCGACCGGTCGGACTGGATCGTCAAGGCGCTCGTCGCGTCCGAGGACGGCACGTTCTGGACGCACTGCGGGGTCCGTCCCTTGAGCGCCCTCCGCGCCGCGTTCCAGAACGTGTTCAGCGGACGGCGCGTCTCCGGCGCCTCGACGATCACGATGCAGGCGGTGCGTCTTATCGCGCCGCATCCGAAGTCGCTCTGGTGGAAGTGGAAGGAGGCCGTGCTGGCGGTGAAGATGGAACGGCGCAAGTCGAAGGAGTGGATCGTCACGCAGTACCTCAACCGCGCGCCGTTCGGCGCAAACTTCGTGGGCGTGGAGGCCGCCGCGCGGGGCTGGTTCGGGAAGGGCGCGAAGGAACTCGGCCTCGGCGAGGCCGCGCTCCTCGCGGGGATGGTGCAGGCACCGTCGCGCTACCGTCCGGACCGACACTACGACCGCGCCATCGCGCGCCGCGACTATGTGCTCGGGCGCATGGTCGCGCTTGGGATGATCACGGACGAGCAGAAGGTGGCGGCGCGGTCGGTGAAGCCGGTTCTCTGTCGCGCGCCGCGTCCGTTCAAGGCCCCGTACTTCTGCGACTGGGCGATGCAGGCGCTTGACGCGGAGGGGAATGGCGGCGACTTCACCACGACCCTCGACGCCGACGTTCAGGAACGCTGCGAGCGCGCGGTGAATGCCGCCGCCGAGAAGGGGGGGTATTCCGTTGCGGCCATCGTGATGAAGGCCGCGTCCGGCGGCGTGCTTGCGCTCGCGTGCAGCGGCGACTACTTCGACAGTGCGGGCGGACAGGTCAACACGGCCCTCGCGCCGCGTCCGGCCGGCTCCACGCTCAAGCCGTTTCTCGTCGCGCGCGCGCTGGAGCGCGGCGTGGTGTCGCCGGACGAGCGCCTCTGCGACGTGCCCGTGGCGTTTAGGGGGTACCGTCCCGCCAACTTCGACGCGAAGTACCGGGGACTCGTCACCGTGCGCGACGCGCTCGTCCTTTCGCTGAACATCCCGTTCGTCCAGATGCTTCAGCGCGTGGGCGTGGCGTCGTTCGGGGACTGCCTGCGTTCGCTCGGCTTCCAGCACGTTGCCGGTGGCGACGAGCAGTTCGGCCTCGGCATGGCGATCGGGAACGTGGAGGTGACGCTGATGGAACTCGTTTCCGCGTACACGGTTGTCGCGCGGGGCGGGGACGGCGTGTTTTCGCCGGGGGCGTGCTACCTCATCTCCGACATGCTCTCCGGCGCGGAACGTGCGCAGGCGGCGCTTGGACACGTCGCCGACGTGGAGACCTCGCGCTTCGCGTGGAAGACCGGCACGTCGAGCGCGTACCGCGACGCCTGGACGGTCGCGTGGAACCCGGAGTACGTGGTGGGCGTGTGGTGCGGACACAAGTCCGGCGGCTTCGGCGACCAGACACTCGTGGGGGCGAAGGCGGCGGCGCCCATTGCGTGGGGCCTCGCGCGCGCCCTCTATCCACAGAATGACGGGCCGTGGTTTATGCGTCCGGCGGAGGTCGTTCCGCAACGTGTTTGCACGTACACGGGACGGCCCGCGTCGCCGGACTGTCCCGACGTGGCGGACGGCTGGTCGCTCGCGGGGAAGAGTCCGTCGGCCCTCTGCACCGCGCATCGGCGGGACGCGTCGGGAAATGTGATCACGCAGGAGAATCCGGCACTGGCGGCGTTTGCGGGACGCATCACGCAGGCGGAAAAGCTCGCGATCTCCAAGCCTGAAGACGGCGCGGAGTTTTGTCTTGTGGAAGGGGAGCTCAACCAGCAGATCGTCTGCCAGGCCATCGGCAACCCGTCGGGGTCGCGTCTCTGGTGGTTTGTGGACGGACGTTTGGAGGGCGAAAGCGACGGCGCGCAGGCGAAGACCGTGCCGATGACAGTCGGCAGGCACGTCATCACCTGCACGACGGCCGAAGGTGTCTCCGCCTCCGTCCGCATCACTGTGACGGAATAGCCGCACGCGGCGGAGTTTTTTTGGTATAATGCGCCGCGATGAAAAAAAGGAAGGTGAAATAGGAATGAGCTGGTTTGGTGGTGCGATAGGCTATGTGCTGGGTTCGCGTTTCGGAGCGCTAGGCGGAATACTTGGCGCTGTGCTAGGCAGTGGCATCGCAGACCTGCTCAAATCCAAGGCGAATGAAGCCGATGTACAGCGGCGGATGGAGCAGGATGCACGCGAACGGATGCGGTCGCGTGCAGCATCGCGCAATGGGTCGACTACGGAACGCGAGGTCGTGTTCCTCTCTGCGGTGGGCGCGATGCTGGCGAAGCTTTCAAAAGCCGACGGCCATGTTGACGCATCGGAGATAGAGGCGGGAGAGCAGGCTTTCGTGCGGCTCGGCCTTACCCCTGCAAACCGCGAGCTGTGCATACGGGCCTTTCACGCGGCGAAAACGGACGCCCATTCGATATTTGACTACGCCGAGTCTTTTGCATCGGTTGCTCGCGCTGTCGCAATCCGCGAAATGATGTACGATATCCTCTGGGACGTCGCCTGCGCGGACGGTACTGTGTCCGTAGAGGAGCGCCGCATCCTCGAGATGATTGTTACGCCTCTTCGCATACGCCCTTCGCTTTTCTCGGAACAATGGTCTCGTCGAATCCGCGCCAGCCGTCCAGCCCAAAGCACCATCGATCCTTATGCCGTTCTCGGATGCAGTGCCTCCGCCACTAACGATGAGGTTCGCCGCGCCTACCGCGCACAGGCCAAGAAGCATCATCCGGACATCCTTCGCGCACAGGGACTGCCAGAGGAAATGATCGCAAGGGCAAATGAGCAGATGGCTCGCATCAATGCTGCATGGGATGAAATCAAGCGCGCCCGCGGCCTTGGATGACGAACGGCAAGCGTATGACAGCAAGAAGGTGAGTGGTTGTGCCCTGGGTGTATCCCCCGCCACTGCAACTGGCAGCGTGTTTGCCTCACGGCGTTTTTTTTGGTAGAATAGCGCCATGCCGAAGAAGAAGACCATAAAAGTCCCTACGACCGGTGTGTGCGACTTCGAGACGCTGGTCACGAGCAAGAAGGGGAAGTACGTCGACAAGACGGACCTGCTCTATGAACTTTGCAACGACGCGGACCAGCAGCTGTTCATCTCGCGCCCGCGCAGGTTCGGCAAGTCACTGATGCTCTCCACGCTGAAGGCGATGTTCGAGGGACGGCGCGACCTCTTCAAGGGCCTCGCCATCGACAAGCTGCCGTGGGAAGGATGGAAGCAGCCGACGCCCGTGTACAGCTTCACGATGGGCGACGTGACCGGCGAAAATTATGAAGAGGTCAAGGAGCAGCTGGGCGAACTTGTCGAAGACCTGTTCCAGCAGGCGGGCATCCCCGTCCCCGAAAAAGGCACGGTTCCGGGTAAGTTCAAGAAATTCATCCTCGCGGCGGCCAGGCAGTCGCCGACAAGGAAGATCGTCATTCTCATCGATGAATACGACGAACCGGTCGCGGCCTTTCTCGACGACATCAAAACGCTGAAACGCGTTCGCAACCTGCTCCATGATTTCTACGAGAAGCTGAAATTCAGTTCGGAATCGATCCGCTTCCTCCTGATGACGGGCGTCACGAAGCTGACGAAGCTCTCCGTGTTCTCAGGGCTCAACCACCTCACGGACATTTCCTCGTTTGCGGAGTACGCCACGCTCCTCGGTTACTCGCCGAAGGAACTTGACGGGCCGCTCCGCGAGAACGTCGAGGCGTTCGGCGAGAAAAGCGGAATGGACTTTGCCGCCGCGAAGGCCGCGATCCTGTCATGGTATGACGGCTATCGTTTTTCCCCGAGGAATGAAAACCGCGTCTGCAATCCCGTCTCCCTGGGCCGTGCGTTCAAGGACGGAGAGCTGAAAGGCTATTGGGAGACAACCGGCAGGGCGACACTCGTGATAAACCGTATTGCGAAGGCCGGCAAGATGCCGGGCGACCTCGAGAACGTGCCGGCGGACGCGATGACGCTCGACGTGTGCGACGCGGAGACGCTGCCGATGGAGGCCCTGCTCTACCAGGGCGGTTACCTCACGATCAAGAACGTGATTCCGCCGCCCAGGGAACCCGATGGACAGATAACCCAAAGCGAATCTTATGTCCTCGCGCCGCCGAACCTCGAGGTGCGCGATGCCTTGAAGCGCGGATATCTCTCGCAGGTGATGGGCATGAGGGAGGGCTCCTTCAATCCGCTTGTGGACCGGGCAAAACGTCAGATCGCGTCCGGCGACTGGAAGGGCTATCTCTACGAATCTCTTTTTGGACTGTACGCCTCCATCCCGGTTGATTGGCATATCAAGGACGAGGCAGAGGCGAAGCGGTATTTCCAGCTGTTCACGTCCATGACAGGTGCAAACCCGCAGCCCGAGGTGGCATCTATCTTCGGTTATGCCGACGCGGTGATCGAGACCCCGGCCAACGTGTTCGTGTTCGAGTTCAAGTATCGCAAGAGCGCGAAGGCGGCGATCAGGCAGATTCGCGAACGCGGCTATGCCGACAAGTGGATCGGCGGCAAGCGTCCCGTCACGCTTATCGGCATCAACTTCAACCCGAAGAAGCGCAACATCGACATGCCCATCGTCGAACCGGCGTGAATCTGGTCTACCGTTGTCTTCTTGTTAAGCGTAAAACGGCATCGCGGCTTGCGGAACGCCGTCTGAAATGGTAAACTAACGGGGTCTGTCCCCTCTGTCGTGGAACGGTTGGCCGCAGGTGGCAGCAAGCTGGATGGCTTGCCCTGTCGGCGTCGCGGAAGAGGTGATTGAGCGAGTTTTGGAGAAAACATGAAGCGAATCCTGTGCAGCGCGGTTGCGTGTCTTGCGGTGAGCCTGGCGATGGGCGCGATGCGTCCGACGCCGGAGTACCTGAAGAGCGCGGTTGTCTACCAGATTGTGCTGCGCAACTTCACGCGCGACGGCAACTTCAAGGCCGCCACGGCGATGCTGGAGCACGTGCGGTCGGCGGGCGTCGACGTGGTGTACCTCTGTCCGTTCGTGGAAATGGACCGCGACATGGACAAGTCGGGGTGGAGCAGGCGCCAGAAGAAGAGCGGCTTCGTCACGCCCAAGAACCCGTATCGCATCTCGAACTACGACAAGATCGATCCCGAATACGGCGACGACGCAGACTTCAAGGCCTTCAACGACAAGGCTCACGCGCTCGGCATGAAGGTGTACATGGACCTCGTGTACCTCCACTGCGGACCGAACAACGTGATGAAGGACATGTTCCCCGATGCCTTTCAGAAAAACGCGGACGGCTCGGTGCGCACGACGAAGTGGCACTTCCCGTACGTCAACTTCGCCTCGAAGGGCGTGCGCAAGTACCTGATCGACTCAATGCTTCACTGGATCAGCCTCGGCTGCGACGGCTTCCGTTGCGACGTGGGCGACGCCGTGCCGATCAACTTCTGGGTGGAGGCGGTATCGACATGCCAGAAGGTGAAGCCCGACCTCGTGATGATCAACGAGGGCACGAATCCCGAGTGGCTGAAAAAGGCGTTCGACGCCTGCTACGCCTGGCCGTGGAGTTTCTCGATCCGCAACTTCCTCACGCCGTCCCTGCACGGACAGGTGACCGCGAAGAACAAGACGCTCGACCAGAAGATGCCGGGCGTGCGCACCTACGAGGCGAAGATACCGGAAGGCTCCTTGATGTTCTGCTTCATGGATAACCACGACACGGCTGCCGACGACTGGGAGAAACGCTTCGACCGCGTCAATCCCGTCGAGGCCGGCAACGCGGCGTTCGTGCTCACGTTCCTGCGTCGCGGCCTGCCGCTCGTCTTCAACGGCAACGAAATCGCCGACAATTCGCTCAACACGTTCTTCGCGCCCGTCGAGGATCCCGGCCGCGCGCGCAAGACCGTCGACTGGGCGCGCGCGCTCCAGCCCGCCGGACAGAAGCGCCTCGCGCTCATCCGCGCGCTCTCGAAGCTACGCCATGAAAACAAGGTGTTCGCCGACGGCTCGCAGGAGTGGGTGACGGCGGGCGAGAAGGACGGCGCGATCGCGTTTGTGCGCCGTCTCGGCGACAAAGCCGTGTTCGTGACGGCGAACCTCACGCCGAAGCCGATGGCGTTCACGCCGTTCGGTCCGGAAAGCGGCGTGAAGATCGACCCGAAGAAGACGCCGATGCTCGCGGAGGGCTTCACGGCCGACGCGCGCGGCGTTGTCAGTCTCGCCCCCTACGGCTTCGTGGCCATTGAACTTTGAAAGGAACCAGACATGAAAAAAGCAACTACCGCATTTCTCCTCTCCCTGGCCGTCGCCGCCGGCGCCGAGACCATCCAGATGCCGCCCGGCTGCACGACACCCGACGGCATGGTCATCGACCCACAGGGACGCCTCGTGATTGCCGCGCCGAACACGAAGCACGACAAGCCCGGTGCGTTCTACCGCATCGAGAAGCCCGGCGCGGAGCCGGTCAAGTGGTTCGAGGTGCCGGCGCTGAAGGAATCTGGCTACTCCCAGCCGATGGGCGTGTGCTTCGGCGAGAAGGACGAGATGTTCGTGTGCGACTGCCAGAAGGCGGGCCTCGGACGCATCCTCCGCGTGAAGATCGAGAACGACCGCCCCGTCTCCTTCGATACCGTCGCCGAGGGCCTTGCCAACGCGAACGGCGTGAAGTACCTGAACGGGCGCATCTACGTGACGCAGGCGTTCATGCCGGGCGTGAAGCGTGGCGACGGCGCGGCGTCGAGCGGACTCTACATGTTCAAGGCGACCGACCGTAACGTGCGTCCGGCGAACACGCCGGCGGACCCGCAGTGCGTGTTCTCGGACGTCACGCGCAACAAGAAGATCCGCGGCGGGCTCAACGGCGTCGCGATCGACTCGAAGGGCGCGGTCTACACCGGCAACTACGGCGACGGACACGTCTGGAAGCTCACGCTCGGCGCGGACGGGCGTGTGGCGAAGAGCGAGGTGTTCGTGCCGGCTTCGGCGGGCGTGAAGACGCCGGACGGCCTCTGCTTCGACGAGAAGGACAACCTCTACATCGCCGACATGTTCGGCGACGCGGCGGTGAAGGTGACGTCCTGCGGCAAGGTCGAAATCGTGAAGAAGGGCTGCTTCAAGAGCCCGTGCGAGCCGTGCGCGTGGAAGGGCAGCCTCTACGTCTGCAACTGGCGCGGTACCACGGTGGAGAAGATTCCTTTGTCCGAATAACCGTTTGGGATTGACATTCGGCGGCTAAAAGCGGATAATTTCACATCAAAACTTGACGGGATTCCCGAAAGGCACGAAGATGGCAGACGAAAATAAAGAACAGGAACCGGAAGGCGCGCTCGATCTCAGCGGCCTTGGCTCCTTTGACTTCACCCCCGACTGGGCGAAGGGCAAGCCCGACGACAAGTCGCGCTACGCCCATTTTGAGGGCCGCGAGGAACGCGCGCCGCGCCGCGACGGCGACCGCCCGCGCTTCAACGGCCCGCGCCGCGATGACGGGGATCGTCCGCGCCGCGACGGGGATCGTCCGCGCTTCAACGGCCCGCGCCGTGACGGGGACCGTCCGCCGCGCCGCGAGGACGGGGACCGTCCGCGCTTCAACGGCCCGCGTCGCGACGGGGATCGTCCGCGCTTCGGCGGCCCGCGCCGCGAGTTCATCGCGCCGCTCGACGCCGACGTGCGGATCCTCCCTGCGCCGAAGGACATTGGCACGATCATCAACAAGATCAAGGCCACGCACCTCGCCTATCCGCTCAAGCAGCTCGCCTATTTCTTCCTCGACCATCCCGAGGCGTGCATTCTGCGCATCAGCCCGAAGAAGCCGAAGGCGGGCGAGGAGCCGGCGGACCTTCATTTCCACCAGTGCAAGGCGTGTGGCGTCGTCATGTTCTCCGAGGAGGAACTTATCGCGCACGTTCTCGCCGCCCATATCACCGACTACTACGTCGCCGAGGAAGTCACGTGCGATCCGCCGAAGGGCGCATTCACGTGCGTGGCGAAGTGCGGCCTCACCGGCGAGCTGCTCGGACCGCCGAACCTGCACGGCTACGACGCGCGCATCCGCGAGATGCTGCGCACGCGCTTTCCCGACATGAGCGAGCAGGCGTACCGTGCCCGCATCGAGATGGTACGCGACTCCGACGTAATCGAGCAGTGGCGCGCATCCGCCACGAAGAAGACCGTCTACAAGAAGAAGGGCGAACCGGACGCTCCCGCCGTCGAGCGCGAGGCCGCCGAGCTCGAGTTCCGCAGCATGATCGCGCCGAGCCTGCTCACCGCGCCGAAGAGCGTGGACATGACGGCCGACGTGGCGCTGAAGACGTCGTCGAAGCCGCTGCTCTACGCCTGCCGCGACGCGCTCCAGCGCGAGAAGCGCTTCCCGGCGTCGCTGTTCTACGCGCTGCGCGGGGCCTTCCACCACCGCAAGCTCGCGTTCTTCCGCGCAAACGATCCGCGCGGTCCTGAATTCGTGAGCGCCGCGCAGCCGACGAAGCTCGATACGTCACACGCCATCGCCGAGCTGACCGCAATCGTCAACTATGTGGAGTCGAATCCCTGCTCGACGCAGGCGGCGCTCCTCACCGCCCTCGCCGGCGAAGACAAGACGAAGGCCGCCGAGATACGCGCACACCTCACATGGCTCATTGAAAAGGGCTATGTGGTGGCCTACGCGAACGGCGCGCTCACGGCCCCTGCGGAACATCCTCTCTACCGCCAGCCGAAGGGCGCCACCCCCGCAAAAGACGCGGCACCCGTCCCTGCCCCAAAAAAGGACGTGGCGGACGCCCCTCAAGTCGGGGTGGCGGACGTCCCGTCCGCAAATGACGCCCCTACAGTCGGGGTGGCGGACGTCCCGTCCGCAAATGACGCGGCGGGCGACCCGCCCGCCGCCGAGCCCGCCCCCACCCCCACCCCCATTGCCGAAGAACCCAAAGAAGAAGTGAAGCAAGATGAAACTGCCGCTCAGTTGGCTGAATGAATACGTTGACGTCTCCGACATCCCGCCTGCCGACCTGGCCGAGCGCCTCACGCGCAGCGGCCTCCAGGTCGAGGCAATCGAGACGTCCGGACCGGAACCGCTTTCCGATTCCTTCGTCGTCGCCGAAGTGCTCACCTGCGAGGTAATCGAGGGCACGCACCTCCACAAGACCACGGTCACGGACGGCAAGGAGACACTGCAGATCGTGTGCGGCGCGCCGAACTGCCGCACGGGACTCAAGACCGCGCTTGCGAAGATCGGCGCAGTCGTGCCGGACGGCGGGTTCAAGATCAAGAAGGGCAAACTGCGCGGCGTGGAGTCGTTCGGCATGCTCTGCAGCTCGAAGGAACTTGCGCTTCCCGGCGGCGACCACGCGGGCATCATGGAGCTTCCGCCCGAGACGCCCGTGGGCGCGTTCGTGCGCGACGTGGTGGGCTGCGAAAAGCCCGAGACGGTCTTTGACATTGAAGTTACCTGGAACCGTCCTGACGCGCTGAGCGTGATCGGCCTCGCGCGCGAGTTCTCCGCGATCCTGGGGCGTCCGCTCAAGATGCCGTCCGTCGACTTCACGGAATCCGATACCGACGTGAACGACGAGGTGAAGGTGGTCGTGGAGGACGCGGTGCGTTGTCCGCGCTACACGGCGCGCGTGATCACGTCCGTCAAAGACGGTCCGTCCCCCGATTTCATGGCCAAGCGCCTCGAGGCGTGTGGCGTCCGGTCGCTCGGCCTCCTCGTGGACGTGACGAACTACGTGATGCTCGAGTGCGGCCAGCCCTTGCATGCGTTCGACTACCGCACGCTCGCGGGCAAGACGATCGTCGTGCGCGATGCGCGTCCCGGCGAGAAGATCCGCACGCTCGACGGCAAGGACCGCGACCTCGACGAGTCGATGCTCCTCATCTGCGACGCCGAAAAGCCAAGCGCCGTCGCGGGCGTGATGGGCGGCGAAGGCAGCGAAATCGCTGCCGGCACCGACCACGTGCTGCTTGAATCCGCGCTCTTCGAGCCGACTTCCACCAAGTACACCGCCACGAAGCTCGGTCTCGCGACGGAGTCCAGTTACCGCTACATCCGCGGCGTGGACAAGGACCTTGCCGACTGGGCGAGCCGCCGTGCGGCGCACCTCCTGCAGAAGTACGGCGAGGCCGTGGTCGCGAAGGGCGTGGTGGACGTGGACAACCGCACGAAGCCGCTGAATGCCGACGTGACAATCAACTTCGACCGCGCGCGTGCGCTGATCGGCATTCCGGTCGGCAACGACGCGATGGTCGTGATTCTCAAGAACCTCGGCTTCACTTGCCGCGACGACGCACCGGGCAAGCTCTACGCCGCCGCCAAGACCGCCACGTTCGGCGTACCGTCCTGGCGTTGGGACATCCAGCTCGAAGCCGACCTCGTGGAGGAGATAGCCCGCGTCTACGGACTCGACAACATTCCCGACACGATGCCGTCCGCACCGAGCGTGTCGCCGCTCTCCGACGCGCCGTTCCGCGCGAAGGAGAAAGTGCGCGCCACGTGTCTTGCGCTCGGCTTCTCCGAGGCGATGCACTACTCGTTCCTCTCGCAGGGTGAACTCGATGCGTTCGACGCGCGTCCGGAGACGCAGGCGCGGCGTCTTGCGCTGCCCGATCCCGTCTCCGCCGAGTACGGCGTGCTGCGCGATTCGCTTCTGCCGCAGCTGATGGGGTCGCTCGGACGCAACGCGACGCACCAGGTGGACCAGCCCGAACTTTTCGAGATGGGCCGCGTGTTCGGCAAGGACAAGGACGGCAAGCCGTTCGAATGCGAGCGTCTTGCGCTCGGCTTCGCGGGTCCCGTGGGCCGTTCCGCGCTTGACTGCCGCCGCGCCGTGAGCGCGGAGGAAGCGCTCCTCTGGATGAAGGGCGCCGTGGAGACGCTCGCACGCCGCGTACACGTGGGCAAGATCGAGTTCAAGTCCACCGACCATCCGGCTTTCGCGTCGGGTGCGGCGCTGGAGATTCGCATCAACGGACGCCCCGCCGGCGTGTTGGGCGTGCTTTCCGCGAAGTTGCGCCATCCGTTCCGCCTCACCACGCAGATGGCGCTGGCCGAGCTCGACCTCGCGCCGCTCCTGAAGCGCGTGGACGCCGTCGCCAAGGTGAGCGCCGTGCCGGCGTTCCCGATGGTCAAGCGCGACGTCGCGTTCGTCGCGGGCGCGGGTGTCACGCACGAGCAGGTGGTCGCGTGCATCCGCAAGGCCGCGCCGCCGGAGTTGACGGACATCCGGCTTTTTGATATCTTCTCGTCCAAGGACATCGGCAAGGACCGCCGTTCGTTCGCCTACTCGCTCGCGTTCAGGGCCGCAGACCGCACCCTGACGGACGACGAGGTGAACCGCGCGTTCGCGAAGATCACGGACGCGCTCAAGGCGACGCTCCAGGTCGACATCCGAGACAGTTGATCTTTCACATCGTGGGCGCTGGCTTGCACGCGGATTCGGCAGCGTATTTCTCTGACCTTCGTTTTATGACGGGAGCCTAAAGGCGGCGGCATCCGTGCCGTCGCTGGAGGTACCCACTTGGAACATGAGGTTCCAGAGGTCCTGCACTACGGCAAGGCGGCGCTTTTTATTTCAAAGAGGGCGTAAGATGCCTATACTTACATTCCTTCGACGACAGGCGTTTGGCATCGCTGTCTTGGCATGTGCGGCGGTGGCTTATGCTTTTCCGTCGGCGTTCATCGAGTGGCGTGGCGTGAAGCTGATGTCGCTCGTCGTGCCCGCAATACAGATCATCATGTTCGGCATGGGCACCACGCTTTCAGCCGCCGACTTCCTGCGCGTGGGAAAGCGTCCGTGGGCGGTGGCGGTTGGCGTGTTCCTGCAATTCCTCGTGATGCCGTTTATGGGCTTCCTGCTCGCGAAGAGCTTCGGTTTCTCTGGCGAGCTGGCGGCAGGATGCGTACTTGTCGGATCCGTGGCTGGCGGTACGGCGTCGAACGTGGTTGCCTTTCTCGCGAAGGCCGACGTGGCGCTTTCCGTTACGATGACGTGCTGCTCCACGCTCCTCTCGCCGTTCGTCACGCCGTTTGCGATGAAGGTGCTGGCCGGCCGGTTCGTGGATATCGACGCGATGGCGATGATGGTGGACATCCTGAAAATCGTCATTGTGCCCATAGTGGCGGGCGGAATCGTCCATGCGCTCCTCAAACGCCAGTTCGACGCGCACAAGGTCGTTTTCGACCGCATTCTCTCCATCCTTTCCATGACTGGCATCTGCTTCACGATCCTTGTGCTGACCGCGCCGAGCCGCGATACCTTTGCCACCGCCGGCGTAGCGATCGTTGCGGCAGCGGTCATCCACAACGTCGTGGGTTATCTGAGCGGCTATTGGCTGACGCGCCTCGTGGGACGCTTCACGCACCTCGGCGAGGCAGAGGCCCGCACGGTGGCGATCGAGGTGGGGATGCAGAACAGCGGAATGGCCGGGGCACTTTCGGTGAAAGTGCTGAACAGCGCCGTAGCGGCTCTTCCCGCTACAATATTCTCAATCTGGATGAACTTCTCAGGATCCGTCTTGGCCAGTTGGTGGAGACGCAGAAAAGCGGGGATTGCGGAAGGGGCGGGGGGTATGGTATAATCTTCCCGTCTTGAACGAAAGGAAAAATTAAAGATGAAGATTCTCGACATGCCCTGCACGAAGGGCTTCATGCAGCTCGCCCAGGATGGCGTGGACAAAGGCTGGCACGAAATGAACGGCGGCAACCTCAGCTACCGACTCACGAAGGACGAGGCCGCGAACGTCAAGAAGGTCCTGAAGAAGGCCTCCGGCGACTGGACGGACATCTGTGAAAGCGTTCCAAAGCTCGCCGGCGAGTTCTTCATGGTCACGCGCACCACGGGCTACATGCGTAACGTCATGCGCAATCCTGAGAACGCCTTCGGCATCGTCGAGATCGACAAGACTGGCACGAAGTACCGCACTTGGTGGGGACTTTCTAACGGCGGACGTCCCACGAGCGAGTTCCCGAGCCACCTCAAGAACCACGAAGTGAAGCTCGAGACGACCGGCGGCGAACACCGCGTGATCTACCACGCGCACCCCGTGAACCTCATCGCGCTCACGTTCGTGCTGCCGCCGACGGACAAGGCGTTCACGCGCGCGCTGTGGGAGATCATGACGGAATGTCCCGTGATCTTCCCCGAAGGCGTAGGCGTGGTGCCGTGGATGGTGCCCGGGAAGGGGCCTATCGCCACGGCGACCTCCAAGCTCATGCGCGACTATAACATCGTCGTGTGGGTACACCACGGGCTGTTCGTGTCGGGCAAGGACTTCGACCGCTGCTTTGGCCTCATGGATACGGTGGAAAAGGCGGCGGAAATCCGCATCCGCGCCCAGTCCACCGGTGCGATGAAGAAGAGCGCCATCCAGGTGCGTCAGCTCCGCCAGATCGCGAAGGACTTCGGCTTCACGCTGAACGAGAAGTTCCTCTGATCCACGTAGGCGTTCGACTTCAGTCTTCCACGACAACGCGGAAGCCGACGTCGAACGGACGCATCCACGTGGGGTAGCGCCAGCGCCATGCGCTGGCGCTTACTATTGGACGGCGATACCACGATCCGCCGCGCACGACCTTCAAGTCGCCCGTCGCATTTCCGTCGTAGGGGTACGAATGCCACGCGCTCGACGTCCATTCCGCCGCGTTTCCGTGCATGTCGTAGAGACCCCAGGCGTTCGGCGCGTAGCTGCCGACCTTGGCAAGGTGCAGCACGTGGTCGTTGAAGCGGCGGTCGCGCAGCTCGTAGTCCCAGAGCGCAGGCGGCAGGTTCTTCGGCTTCGGGTCGTTGCCGCGTGCGAACGGCTGCGGGTTGACGCCCCGCACCGCCAGTTCGATGAACATGTAGTCGGCCATGTTCTCGTGCGTGGAGAAGTCGGTGTCCTTCGTGCCGTAGTTGAACTCGGTGTCCGTTCCGGCACGGCACGCCCATTCCCATTCCGCCTCGGTGGGAAGGCGCACCTTCTTGCCGAGCTTCTGCGAGAGCCAGTCGCAGTACCGCTGCGCCATCTCCCAGCTCACGCGGATCGCCGGGAACTTCTCGTTGCCGGGCTGCGCGAAGTCGGGATCCTCGTTGCCCATGTAGTAGCCGCGCTTCACCTGGTCCTTGTAGTGCATGTCGTAGACGCCGTTGTCGAACTTCGGGTCCATGAGGCGGAACTGTGCCTGCGTGACTTCCTTCGTGGCCATCCAGAAGCCCTTGCCGATCGTCACCTTGCCCACGGGACGCTCCGCCGGCGTCAGCTCGTTGGAGCCCATCGCGAACGAACCCGCCGGGATGTACGCGAGCTCCAGCTTCTCGCCGCAGCCGATGTCGAACGTGCGCGGCGTGCGTCCGCCCTGCATCGCCTTCGCGCGCGCGGCGTCGAACGGCCAGTTGGGGACGTTTACGGTGGACGGCGCGGCCGGAGTCCGCGCCCTACCGGGCGGCACGAATTTCTCGGTGCCGGGGACGTAGGGATTCACGATCTTCTCAGGATCGTATTTGTCGCCGGCCCACTTGAGGGCCATTTCCTTCCGGCGGGCAAGGTTATGCAGCGCGCGCGCGTGGCCATGCGTCTGCTCGGTCCACGTGCCCCAGTACGGAACGTTGAGGTCCATCCACGTGATGAGCCGGTCCATTTCCTCGTCGGTGAGCTGCACGTTGTGGTGTCCCTTCACGAGACGCTGGTAGAGCTCCGACGTGGAGACGTGGAACTCGAGCGGCGTGAGCAAATGGTAGTCGCCCTCCGGCCCGTTGCGGCGGACGTACGGCATGAGATTCACGTACGCCCTCGAGTAGTTGCCCTCCATCTTGCTGCCGTCGAAGTCCGGGAGCGGCGCGCCCGATTTCGTCTTTGCCTTGCTTGACGCGTTGTGGCAGCCGATGCACTTCCGGTCGAGGACCGGCTGCACCTCGCGCTGGAACGCGTAGTTGCGGCGCGGACCGTACCACGGCGTAGGCGTCTGCGGACGCTTGCGGGATGCGGCGGAACCGTAAGCGGGCGGTGCCTCGTTCTGGTTTTCGTGGCAACCCGTGCAGGAAATCACCTCACCGGGCACGCCCACGAACCACGAACGCATTTCCTGGAGCTTGCAGCCGTCCTTATCCAACGGCTGGATCGCAAACGGCGTGTTGGCGGGAACGGTGAAGATCGCGCTGCCGTCCTTCTCGAGCTCCACTTCGCCGAGGATATTGCGCGCGTCCCACGGACCCTCGAAGCCGATGTGGTAGTGTCCGCCCACGTTGCGCGGCGAATAGCTGTAGGAGAAGAGGCGGAGTTTCTTCGCGGCGTCTTTCGGAACGCCCTTCAGGCCGTTGCCGAAGTTGACGTTCTGGAGGTAGACGGTGCAGGTGTCCACCTTGTCGTTGCGCCGATCGATGGACATCCTCGGACGCTCGCGCTTCTTGATCGGGAGCGGCTCCAGGCAGTTCCAGCCGTCGGCGGCGTAAATGGGAACGATGTTGTCGTAGATGTCCGCGAACGCCACGACGAACGAGTCGCCGTTGCCATTGTGGACGGACACGAGGAACAGTTCGTCCGAAAGCGGATACGGATGCAGGAAACGCGGATGCGATCCGTTCACGAGCTTATCGCGCGCCTTGTTCGCTACGGGCTTGCCCCAGCCGGGGATGCGCTGCATCACGCCGTCTGTCTCGTTGCGGCCCTTCATCACGTCGAAGAGCACTAGCTCGCCCTCGCGCGCACAGCCGTGGTGGCCGGAGACGATGCCGCAGAACTTCGTGACGGATCCCGGCAGCGGCCGTGCGTAGAAGAGCGAATTCGGCCAGTAGGAGTTCGAGCCGTAGAACGCCTTCTGGTCGGAGCCGTCGATGTTCATCGTCATCATCACGCGGGAGAAGTAGTGCGCGCTATCGGTGTATTCCCAGCGGAGGTAGAGGACGCGTCCGTTGTTCATCACCACGGGACACCAGCTGTTGTCCTGGTCGAACACAAGGCGCTTCACCGTGCCGTCCTTTTCGAGGAGATGCGTGTTGCCCACGTAGTCGTGTCCGGTCACGCAGGGGACGCCGTGGAATCCGCTCGTGGAGACAAAGAGCATGCGTCCGTCGGGGAGATAGCAGGGGTCGTAGCAGTCGATGTCGTCGAGTCCGGCCGGCGAGAGGAGCTTCTGCTTCAGGGGCGCGTCGAGGCGCGTTTCAAGGACGCACCAGCGCTTCTCGGTGTCGAGTCCGCCGGAGTAGGCGATCTTGTCGGCGTCGAAGTCGAGATCCACGTCGCCAAGGAAGAATTTGGAATCTACGAGGGTCTGTCCCTTCTCGCCCGCCTTGCGGCGGATGGGCATGGAGATGATGGAGTTGGCATACCCCCGCAGCGGCACGGACGAGTTCCCCTGCCAGTTATGCGGCAGGCCGGTATGCGACCTCCGGCTGCGCTTCACGAAGAGATAGTTCGCAAAATCAACGGCGGGGTGACGCAGATACACGTCGCCCTGGAGCTTCAGAATCGCCGCAGCCGCCGCGCTTTTCGCCGCGTCGGTCTTTGCGGATTCCACGGCGGACTTCACTTCTGCGACACGTGCGAGGAGCGCGGCGGAATCACCGAAGGCCTGCGGATACTTTTCGGCGTAGGCGCGGATGGCGCGCTCCATCGCCTCGGCGTTGAACCACTTGAGCGCTTCGCGCGCGAGCATCGTCTCGTCATCTACGGGCGGAGGAGGCGGGGGAGGGGGCGGCGGCTTCGAGGCGTTCACCTCTGCCATCGTCTTCCCGGCGAGTTCCGCGCATTTGTCCTTCACGAGGTCCATGGTCAGAACAAGCGGTCCCGCGTCGATGAACGACTTGCCGCGCACGACGCGGCGGTTCTCGTCGAGGAGGAACACCTGCACGCCGTCGGAGCGGTGGCTGAAGCCCTGGCGGTTGTAGAGCACGATCTTGTCCACCGAGACGCTCGTGCCGAGATCGACCTCCCACCACTGCGGCTTCTTCTTCTCCCCCTCGTTGGTGTGCGTGATAGACCGCGCGCCCCAGTCGTGGTTCGTGTTGCCATCCACCGCGCGCTCCGGGACGCCGCCCGAGCCGAGGCTGCTCTGCGTGGCGCGCTTGCCCTTCGCCACGTTGCGTCCACCGGAGTAAACCTCCAGCTCCGCAATCGACAACACGGCCGGGATGCGCGCGAGGCGCACGTGGACGTACCTTCCCTTTGACGGCGCCGCCAGAACGGCACCTGCAACCATGATCGCGCCGAGCGCAAGACACTTTTTATTTAACGAGTGCATAGTTTCTCCTGTGGAATGTAGTATAGCAAAAAATCTGGCGGCATGGCACAATTTAGTCACACCCTTGAGCGGGGCGGCGCGAGTGTGGTATACTTGCGGCATGGAAAAAACGGATTCTTCTCCAAAGACGGTTCTCGCCGTGGTGGCGCTTGGCAGCAACATCGAGCCACGCGCGGACCGACTCGCGTCGGCCCTGCGCGCGTTGTCCGAACTGCCAGGGACGCGTCTAGTGCGGGCGAGCAGCCTGCTCGACAACGCGGGAGTGGACGTGCCGCCGGAATTCGCGCACCTCCGCTTCCTGAATCAGGTCGCCGCGTTCGAGACGTCGCTCGAGGTACACGATTTTGCACGGCGAATGCATGGTATAGAGGATGCACAGGGGCGTGTCCGCACAGGCGTGCGCAACGCGCCGCGAACGATAGACCTCGACCTCATTGTATTCGGCGACCTAGTGCTTGACGAACCGGATTTAACGCTCCCGCATCCGCGCGCGCGCGCACGCGCTTTCGTGACGGGGCCGCTGGCGGAGATTCTTCCCGATTTCAAATGGCCCTAAATGCGGACTGGACATCGGCGCGTCATTCTGATACACTTTTACAAAAGTTTTTACAGCAAGAAAGGAAAAATAATGGCCTGTTTTACAGCACCTCTCGCCGGCGCAGCAGTCGCGGCCGTCGTCCAGAAAACGACGGACGGCAAAACGCGCAATCCGTTCCTCCGCAAGCTCCACTGGCTTGTGAAGATGGCGCTTGGAGGCTCGTTCCTCCTCGCGATCGAGCACGTCTACCATGGCGAGATCACGTTCTACCCGCCGTTCCTCACCAAGATGCAGAATCCTGCGGATACGCAGGAGATGATACATGAGATCATGACGGTGGGCGTGTCGATGGCCGTTCTCCTCTTCGTCGTGTGGATCGGCATGGTCGTTGTGAGCGAGATCGCCGAACACCGGAAGGTCGTGCCCAATGTGTGAGCTGATGACCATCGCCGCTGCGATCGTCTTCACGGTCGTCTACTTCCGCGTGCGCCGCACGCCCGCCGTGTTAACCACGATGCTCATGTTCTGGGGCGCGGCGCTCATGTGGTCCGTTGACTGCGTTCATTCCGCTATGGAAGAGGGCCTGTCGGAGATGTTCGACCTGAGCCTTAAGGACACGTTGCTGGGCTGCATCATCCTCGCGGCGGGACTCGCCGTGTTCGGCTTGCTCTCGTTCTTCGAGCGCCGCCGTACGCCCGTTGCCGCCTAACGGAATGAAGACTCTCTACCTCGAATGCACGATGGGCGCGGCAGGTGACATGCTCACCGCCGCGCTTCTTGAGCTTGTCCCCGACCGTGCGGCCGCGCTGGCGCGCATCAACGCGCTCGGCATACCCGGCGTGCATGTGCACGCGGATCCCGCGACCGTGTGCGGACTCGTCGGCACGCGCGTGGACGTACACGTCCACGGACACGTCGAGGGCGAACACGACCACCACCATCATCATGACCACGAGGCGGGGCACGACCACGATCACGCGCACCACCATCATCACGCCTCGCGGGCCGACATCGCCGCGCAGATCGCGGCGCTCAACGCGTCGGACGCCGTGAAGGCGCACGTGCAGGCGGTGTACGATCTGATTGCGGACGCCGAGGCGAAGGCGCACGGACGTCCCGTCTCGGAAATCCATTTTCACGAAGTGGGCATGGCGGACGCCCTCAGCGACATCGCCTCGGTGGCGTTGCTGCTGGAGGAGTTGGGGCCAGTGCGCGTGGTGGCGAGCCGTCCCGAAGTGGGCGGCGGGTTCGTCAAGTGCGCGCACGGCACGCTGCCCGTCCCCGCGCCCGCAACGTCGCACATTCTCATGGGCGTGCCGTACACCTCGGGCGCGGCGGACTGCGAGCTGCTCACGCCCACGGGGGCGGCGCTGCTCGTACATTTCGCGGACGCCTTCGGTCCGATGCCGCCTATTGCGGTGGAGCGCACGGGTCTTGGTCTCGGACACCGCGAGGTGCCGGGACGTCTGAACGGCGTGCGCGCGTTTATTGGCGGCTCGCCGGGACGGCTCGCCCCACCTGTCGTGGACGCTGGCGGGCCGAACGGACGCATTGTCGAACTGCGTGCGAACATCGACGACATGACGGGCGAGGACCTCGCCTTTGCGTGCGACCGCCTGCGTGCGGCCGGTGCGCTCGACGTGTCGCTTGCGCCGCTCACGATGAAGAAGGGGCGTCCGGGACACCTCCTCATCGTCCTCGCGCCGTTTGAACAGGCGGATGCGCTGGCCGCCGCGATCCTGCGTGAAACCTCCACGTTCGGCGTGCGCCGCGTCGACTGCTCGCGTTACGAGCTTGCGCGCGAGATCGTCCCTGGCGACATCCGCGTGAAAGTCGGCCACGGCTACGGCGTGGAGAAGTCGAAACCTGAATTCGCCGACCGCGTCCGAAACTGATACGTTCACTTGCGTTGTTCGCACGCTGGGCGCGTATGTGCTGTTTTTTTCAATTTCCACGCGCAAGTGTGCGGATTTTTGGTATAATTAGCGACATGGAAAAAGAAGCGATAGCGACAGGTGCACGGCGCATGGTCTGGCAGAGCAGGCGTCTGCGGGCTATGTATACGGCATTCTATTCGTCTAAATGAAGATTGAGCGAGATGAGGGAACTTGAAACAGGAAGCGTAATAGGCAACTACCGCGTTGTCCGGATGCTCGGACAGGGCGGCATGGGGACGGTTTATGAGGTGGAGCACATCGAGCTAGGCACCCACTACGCCCTGAAAACCTACACCTTCGACTCGGAGAGCGATGTAAGT
>CACWIW010000052.1 GCA_902761035.1 uncultured bacterium
CTCGATGTCCTGCATCGTGTTCGGGATGCAGATGGGCTTGCCCGTGGTGCCGGAGGAGCAGTGGAAGCGGACGATCTCGTCCATCGGCGCGCCGCGGAGTCCCATCGGGTACTCGTCGCGAAGGTCGGTCTTCTTCGAGAAGGGGAGCAGCTTGATGTCCGCGAGCGTCTTGATGTGCTCGGGCCTGACGCCGCGTTCGTCGCAGCGTTTGCGGAAGAGGGGGACGCGCTCGTAGGCGTACTTCACCGTCCACTGCAGACGGTGCAGCTGGAGGGCGCGGAGGGGTTCGACGGGCATGTAGTCCATCGCCGACACGGGATGCGTGGGCGAGTTGACGTCATGCGGTAGCTCTGGGTAGACCATAATGGTTCCTTTTGGTTGTGAAGCGCATAGTATACCATATTTTCGCGGGGGCGCGCGAAAATGGGGTTGTTGTGGTATAATGTTCGCGCATGAAAGGACCAGACATGACACCGAAAACGATGTTTGTGAAAAGAAGGGAGTTTCTCGCCCTTGCGGGGGCGGCATGCTTCAACATCGGCAATGCGGCCACGCTGCCGCGCGCCGTCGGGAAGGGGCGGCGCATCCGCATGGCCCTCGTGGGATGCGGCAACAGGGGCACGAACTTCCTGTTGCAGGAGATGGTGCAGGAACAGGTCGTCGCGCTCGCGGACCCGAACGCGAAGAACCTTGAGGCCGCGCTCGCAAAACTGCGCAACCTCGATCCGTCAGTTGACACGTCGAAGGTGAAGACCTTCAGCGACTACCGCGAGATGTTCGAGAAGGCGTCCGGCGAGATCGACGCCGTGGTGGTGGCCACCAACAACAACCACCATGCGCTTCCCGCGCTGATGGCGATGCGGCGCGGAATCCACGCATACGTTGAAAAGCCGCTCGCGAACACGCTGGAGGAAATCCACGCGCTGCGCGACGCCGCGAAGAAGTACGGCGTGGTGACGCAGGCCGGACACCAGGGACACTCCGCGCACGGCATACGCCTCGCCGCCGAGTACATGGCGGCGGGCGCGTTCGGCGAGGTGAAGGAGGTATGGTGCTGGCACGGCGCGATGCAGGCCCGTCCGAGCTGTCCGCCCCGCGTCGCCCCGCCGGCGTGGATCGACTGGGACGTGTGGTGCGGCGGCTCACCCGTGTGCGGCTGGTACGCCGCCGACGAGGTGTTCCCCGAACTTTCCAGACACGACTGGCACAGCTGGATAGACTACGGCAACGGCACGGTCGGCAACTGGGGCGCGCACATCTTCGACACGCCGATGTTCATGCTGGGCCTCGATAAGACGCCCCCCGTCTCCGTGGAGGCGAAGGAGATTGCGTTGGGCGCAGAAGGGGGATGGCCGATGCGCACGCACGTCGAGTTCACGTTCCCCGCGCGCGGCAAGGCACCGCCGGTGAAGCTGCACTGGTATGACGGCATCCGGGACGGCGTACCGTTCAAAAGGCCGTACTACGAGGGGTTCTACGGGAAGATATCCCGTCGGCAGGACCAGTTCCTTCCGCCGGAGCTTGTGGAGGAGGAGAAGCGTTATTGCGCCGGGAAGAAGGGCGCGTCATTCGGCGGCATGGGCGCGATGATCCGCATCGACGGCGGCGTCGTGACGTTCGGCGGATGGGGCGCGGGGCCGCGCTTCTGGCCGAACGGTCTCCACAAGAAGTTTCCCAAGCCGCCGCAGCTCTTTGAGCGCGTCACCTCGCATTTCGGCAGCTTCTGCGACGCCATCCGTACGGGGAAGAAGGCCTCCACGGACTTCGACTACGGCGCGCCGCTTGCGGACCTCACGGCGCTCGTGAACGTCGCCCAGCGGGCAGGATGCAAGAAACTCATCTGGGACGGCAGCCGTTTCACGAATGACGCCGAGGCCAATTCCTACGTCGCGCGGAAGTACCGTTCCGGATGGTCACTCGCTTAGTCAGCGTGCCATGACGCGCCGAAATCAGAAGTTAATGAGAAAGTCCCCAAGGGCACAGGCGTTTATGGTATACTATCACCCAAGCGGAGTTGGTTAATCTATCGATTTTGACTTGAATCTATCAATTTTAGCTTGAGAGAATGGAAAAAACAGCTACAGATCTTTTCATCGCGCGAGCCGAGGCGGCGGCTGCGCAGGTGCATGCCGTGCCAGATGAGGCGGCGGCTGCCAAGGAAGTTGAGGCGATTCGCGCCGAGAAGGGCGCGGATGGCGGCGCGCACGGCGAGCGCGCCCTACCGAGTGGGGTTGGCGTGGTGCGCGCCGCGAAGGGCATTGCCCAGACGGGCACATGCATTGTGGTGACGGACGACGAGGCGCTGCGCCTCGAGACGATGCTCCCCGAAGTGAGCGTGATCCTTTTGAACAGCGCCGACATCCTGCCAGATCTTCCATCCGCCGCGCCGTTCCTGCGCGCAGAGCAGACCCAGGGGCGCGCCTCCTACGTTTCCTTCATCACGGGCCCGAGCCGCACGGCCGACATCGAGCGCGTGAGCGCGATCGGCGTGCATGGTCCGCTGGAACTCCACATTGTGCTGATCGGAGGGCGTCCATGAGCTACGCGCACGAGATTGAGGAGGCGCTGAAGGATGGCTTCCTCCGCCGCACGCTGGATAAATTTGCTGTCGAATACCGCGCGGGACGCGACCGCGTGTTCGCGGAGGTTGACGAGCGCGCGCTCATCCAGCGTATCGCAGACGTCAAGGACGACGCGGCGCGGCGCATGGAGGAGCTTTACGAAAAGTTCCGCGTTGAGGCCGAGAAACGCGGGGCCGTGGTTCACCGCGCGAAGGACGCCGCAGAGGCACGCGAAATCATAGCCGCCATCGCCAAGGAGAACGACGTCCACAAGATCGTCAAGTCCAAGTCCATGACCGCCGAGGAGATCGGACTCAACGCGCACATCGAGGCGGCCGGCATCGAGGTGAACGAAACCGATCTCGGCGAATGGATCGTGCAGCTGCGCCACGAACGCCCCTCGCACATGGTGATGCCCGCAATCCATCTTTCGCGTGGACAGGTGGCGGACGAGTTCGAGAAGGCGACCGGACGCGCGCAGGACCACGAGGACGTTCACAAGCTCGTGAAGACCGCGCGCGCCGAATTGCGCCCGAAGTTTCTTGCGGCGGACATGGGCATCTCTGGCGCGAACTTCCTCATCGCCGAGACGGGCTCGCTCGCGATCGTCACGAACGAGGGCAACGGACGCCTCGTCAACACGCTCCCGCGCGTCCATGTGGCGCTCGCGGGCCTCGACAAGCTCATCCCCACGCTTGACGACGCGCTCTCGGCCCTGCAGGTGCTGCCGCGCAACGCCACGGGGCAGCGACTTACGAGCTATGTGACGTTCATCGACGGCGCGACGGCGTGCGCGAAGAGCCCCACCGGACGAAAAATCCTCCACATCGTGCTGCTCGACAACGGACGTGCCGACCTCGCGCGCGATCCTCTCTTCTCGCAGATCTACCGCTGCGTGAGGTGCGGCGCGTGCGCGAACGTGTGCCCCGTGTTCCGTCTCGTGGGCGGACACCGCATGGGGCACGTCTACGTGGGCGCGATCGGCCTCGTACTCACCTACCTCTACCACGACCGCGCCGCCGCGAAGAAACTCTGCCAGAACTGCGTGGGGTGCGGGGCGTGCAAGGACGTGTGCTCCGGCGGCATCGACCTGCCGCGCCTCATCCAGGAAATCCGTGCGCGGTTCGCGAAGGAGGACGGCGAGCCGGTGGCCTCGCGTCTCGCGCGCTACGCGATGCGCAAGCGCCCCACGTTTCATCGCCTCCTTAAGTTCATGCGTTTTGCGCAGAAGCCGTTTGCGGGCAAGGATGGTTTCGTGCGCCACCTCCCGATGGCACTTTTCGGCAAGCAAGGGTTCAAATCCCTGCCTGCGCTTGCCAAGAAATCCTTCCGCGAACTGTGGGAGACGCGCGATTCGTGGCTCGCCGCCCGTGATTCGAGCCCGCGAGCCACGAACCAGAAGCACCTAACTGTAAAAATCGCGCTTTTCGCGGGGTGTGCGCTCGATTTCAGCCTGCCGCACCAGCTTGTGGCGGCTATGAAGGTGTTTGCGCATTTCGGCGTGGAGGTGGAATTCCCTATGGAGCAGACGTGCTGCGGGCTGCCGCTTGTCACGCTCGGCGAGAAGGAGACGGCGCTCGACGTGGCGCGTCAGAACATCGCCGCGTTTGTGGGCGAATACGACGCGATCGTAACGCTCTGCGCAAGCTGCGCCTCGCATCTTCGCCACTGGTACAAGGATACGCTTGGCGCGGAAGCCGAGGCGTTCTCCGCGAAGGTGATAGACTTCAGCTCGTTCGTACACGACATGCTGGGGCTCACCGAGAAGGATTTCACGCGCCTCGATTGGAAGGTGGCCTATCACGCTAGCTGCCATCTCTGCCGTGCGCTAGGCGTGAAGGAGGCCCCGCGCGCGCTCATTTCCGCCGCTGCGCACTACACGCCCACGCCGGAGGAGGAGTCGTGTTGCGGGTTTGGCGGCAGCTGGTCGTTCAAGTTCCCGGAGATTTCCAAGGAACTCATGCACAAGAAGCTCGACAACGCCTGCTCTGGCGATGCCACGCATCTTGCGCTCGATTGCCCAGGCTGCACGATCCAGTTGCGCGGCGGCGCGGACCGCGAGAAGCGCAAGATTCAGGTCGTCCATGTCGCGGAAGTACTTGCGGCAAGCTTGGAGGCTGGCGGCGCGAAGTGACCGGGGCCGTGCTTGCCACGGGGGAGTGGACATGGTAAAATACGGGCGTTGGTCAAATCAGAGGAAGTAAAACATGAAGATTCTCATTGTAGGCAGCGGCGGGCGCGAACACGCGATCACATGGCGTCTCGCCCAGGATGAAACGAAGCACGAGCTCTACTGTGCGCCCGGCAACGCCGGCACCGCAGCGCTCGCCACGAACCTCGCCATCGGCGCGGAGGATGTGACTGCCGTCGCGGCGTGGGCGGAGGCGAACCGTCCCGACCTCGTGGTGGTGGGACCGGAGGCGCCGCTCTGCAAGGGACTCGTCGACGCGCTGGAGAAAATCGGCGTGAAGGCGTTCGGTCCCGTCGCGGCAGGTGCGCGCATGGAGGGTTCAAAGCGTTTTGCGAAGGAAGTCATGGATGCGGCGGGCGTGCCCACGGGGCGCGCGCGCACTTTCACGGACGCGGCGGCGGCAAAGGCCGCGCTCGCGGAGTATGGTCTCCCCGTCGTGATCAAGGCGGACGGCCTCGCCGCCGGCAAGGGCGTGGTGGTGGCCGAGACGGCGGAACAGGCCGAGGCGGCGATTGACGACATGCTCGTGGGCAACAAGTTTGGCGCGGCCGGCGCCGAGGTGCTCGTGGAGGAGTTCCTCCACGGCGAGGAGTGCTCGATCCTCGCGCTCGTGGACGGCGAACGCGCCGTGCTGCTGCCGAGTTCGCAGGACCACAAGCGAGTGTTCGACGGCGACAAGGGCCCGAACACGGGCGGCATGGGCGCATACTCGCCCGCGCCCGTGGTCACGGACGCGATGCTCCCAGAAATCAAGGAAAAAATCATCCTTCCCGTCGTGCGCGAATTGAAGAAACGCGGCATCACCTACCGGGGCGTGCTCTATGCGGGACTCATGGTTACGCCGCCCGGCGGAAAGACGGCGCTCAGCGGCAGTGCCGTGAACGTGGTGGAGTTCAACGCCCGCTTCGGCGACCCCGAGACGGAGGCCGTTTTGCCGCGTCTCGGCGGCGACTTCGCGACGGCGCTCCTGCACTGCGCGGACGGTTGCCTCTCCGACGCCGACGTAGTGGTGAAGCCAGAGGCTGCGGCCACGGTGATCGTTGCTTCCGGCGGCTATCCGGGGGCATACGAGAAGGGCAAGGAGATCACGGGACTCGACGCGGCGGCGCAGATACCGGGTGCGATAGTGTTTCATTGCGGCACGAAGGCGTCGGACGGCAAGATTCTCACGTCGGGCGGACGCGTCCTCTCCGTGACGGGCATGGGCCCCACGCTGCGAGCGGCCGTGGACACCGCCTACGCGGCAGTGGACCGGATCGCCTTCGACAAGGCGTTCCACCGCAAGGACATCGCGCATCGAGCCTTCGAACGCGGATGATGGGAAGTGCAAACCGGGAGGTCGCTTTTCGATGAAAACCAGTACGAGCATCCTTGTAATCATAATTCTCATCCTCATCATCGTGATTATGGGGGGCGCGGGACTCTGGTATTTCTTTTCCGGACGCATCGGCAACCGCGATATCTACGACGCCGTCAACGGCCATGGACAGCAGGTGCAGGAACAGTTGGACCGGCGCAGCGACGCTATTGAGACGAAGCTCGACCGCCTGGGGATGCGGATCGGCGCCATACACGACCTGACAGCCCGCACAGATGCACAGGCCGCGCGCATCGAGGGCAAGCTCGACAAGCTGCTCCAACTCGTCGAAAAGCACCAGCCCGTCCCAATGGAATCTGCACCTGAGATGGAATCGGCACCGTGAGCCTTTTAAAAACAATGAAACTTTGAAAAAACTTCATTTAGGAGGAAAAAGATGGACTCTCAAAACCCCAGAGTGGGGATCGTGATGGGCAGCGACAGCGACTGGCCCCTCGTCAAGAAAGCCTGCGACACTCTTGATTCGTTCGGGGTGCCGTACGAGACGCGCGTGATCAGCGCGCACCGCACGCCCGACGTGGCGCTCGACTACGCGAAGACGGCCGAAGGGCGCGGAATCAAGGTGATCATCGCCGCCGCCGGCGGCGCGGCGCACCTCGGCGGCGTGCTCGCCGCAGGCACGGTGTTGCCGGTGATCGGCATTCCCGTGGCGGGCGGCGCGCTGAACGGACTCGACGCCCTCTACGCTACGGTGCAGATGCCGTCCGGCGTGCCTGTGGCAACAGTAGCCTGCGGCAGCGCGGGACCGGTGAACGCCGCGCTTCTCGCGGTGCAGATTCTCGGCACGGCCGACGCGGGGCTGCGCGAGAAGTTCCGCGCTCACAAGGAAACGCTCCGCGCCAAGGTCGCCAAGGCCAACGAACGGATCCACCAGCCGGAATGAAACTGCGCGTATTTGGAAGCGGATCGCAGGGAAACGCGCTTGCCGTGAGATCCGGCGAGACGTTGCTGCTTGTCGACTGCGGGTTCTGCAACCGCGAACTGGAACGGAGGATGTCCGCGTGCGGCGTCGATCCCGACGCGGCGGCTGGCCTTTTCTTCACGCACGACCATACCGACCACTGCAAGGGCCTTGCCACTTTCCACAAGCGGCACCCGCAGGTGCCGCTCTATGCGAACGGCAACACGGCCGACGCCATCTCCGTCCTGACGGGCGTTGACGACGGCTGGCGCGTGTTCGAGACGGCCGAGACGTTCCCCGTGGGCGGTTTATCCGTGACGTCGTTCTCGATTCCGCATGACGCGGCCGACCCCGTGGGCTATCTTTTCGACGACGGCATGAGCGCGCTCTTCGTGGGCACGGACATGGGCGCGCCCACGTTCGGCGTGCGGGATGCACTCTCTCGCGCGACTTGCGCCGTGCTCGAATCCAACCACGATCCAGTGCTGCTCCAGACCTCGGACCGGCCGGTCTCGCTCAAACAGCGCATTGCCGGACGGTGCGGGCATCTCTCGAACGGCGACGCGGCCGACCTCGTGCGCGAGGTGTGTCCGCAACGCCTCAAGACATTGCTCCTCGCGCACATTTCAAAGCAGTGCAACGCGCCCTATCTTGCGCTTGAGACGATGCGTTCGGCAGTTGCGGAGCTGGGACGCCCCGTGGCGCTTGAAGTGCTCGATCAGGACGCCCCCAGCCCGCTTTATGAATTCTAGCCGCACGCCGCATGGTTTTATGGTATAATTATCCGCCTAACCACAAAACCTTAAAGGTTATTGCATGATGCAGAAGAACAACAAGTTGATGCTGGCGGCGGTCGCCGCGTGTGCGTGCATGGCTGCGTTTGCCGAACCGCCGCGCGTGGCTGGCTCTCCGTTTGCCGCGAATTCGCCATACGCGACGGACGCCTATCCAGGCTTCGACGGGCTGGACGACACCAAGCGCCCGGAGAAGAAGGAAAAGAGCTGGTTTAACTGGGTCGACCGCGACACGCCTGCAGAGCAGTACGCGCTCGCCCAGGAGCTCGAGGCCGCAGGATCGCTCCGCAAGGCTCGCCGCGCCTGCGATGCGCTTGTGCGCGAATGGCCCGCCTCCGCCGAGGCACCAAGGGCCCAGCTCCGCCTCGCAAAGATCTACGCCCGCGAGAAGGACTACGACAACGCGCTGGAGGAGCTAGAGTACCTGCTGGACTTCTACCCGGGCGAGGTCTCGTACCTCGATCTCGTGGAGTACCTCTACCAGCTCACGAACCTCATGGTCAAGGAGAAGAAGACGATGTTCGGCTTCTCCTTCACGTCCGACCGCATCGTGCGCCAGCACTATGAATCCGTGGTGCGTCGCGCCCCGCGCGCAGCATACGTGCCGGAGGCGATGCTGAAGATCGCGGATCTCCGCGAGCAGGACAACCACTACGAGGAGGCCGTGCAGGTCTACAACCAGCTTGTCATGAAGTTCCCGAAGACGACCGAGGCGGATGCCGCGATCTATCTCCAGGCCAAGGCGCGAATGTGGCTCTGCCGCCGGTTGTCGTACAACATCCCCCGCTGTGTCGACACGCAGAAGTACCTCAAGATGATGATCGAGGAACACCCCCGCCACGACCGCGTCGACGAGATGAAGGAGTGGCTTGCCGAACTGGAGAAGCACCTGGAGGCCGACGCCTACAGGCGCGCCAAGTTCTACGACAGCAAGCAGCGTACGCCGCATGCGGCTGCGGCGGCCTGGGAGCGCTTCCTAAAGGAATATCCGTATTCACCACATGCGGACGAGGTCCGCGCGCGCATCGAAAACCTTAAGAAAGGCAATCGGCAATGATTAAATATGCCAGCAGGGGCCTAGCCCTCATACTTCCAGTCCTCGCAATCTGCGGCTGCGCCAACTACAAGTGGACGTCAGACGTGCCGGATGAACTCCGCACGGTCGCCGTGCCGGTGTTCGAGAACCGCACGATGAGCGCGGAACTGGGGCCGATCGTCTCGCAGTATGTCCTGCGCGAGTTCCAGCGCGAGGGCACGTTCTCCATCCGGCGCTCCGGCGACTCGTCGATTGAGGTGCAGGGCTCCATCGTCAAGGCCGAGCGGCATCCTGTATCGTTCGACCGTGCATACGGCTCGCGTGCCGACGAATACCGCTACCTCGTGACTGCGGAGGTTTCGATCATAAACAAGGACGCCGGACGCGTGCTGCTGTCGAATCGCGCCTACACGGGCGAGACTACGTTCCTCGTGCAGGGCGATCTGCTCACCTCCCAGCGCAACGCCGCGCAGCGCATCGCGCATGACCTCGCGCGGCAGATCGTCGATGACGTCGTCTCCTTCCCTTACGACGGCACCGAAAAGCCGGTGAAGAAGTGACGCTGAGTTCTGCGGAAGGGCGCTGGCTCGCCGAACTGCAGCGGGGCATCCCGCTTTGCGCCCGTCCTTTTGAGGCACTTGCCCGTGAACTGGACTGCGCGGAGGCCGATCTCATCGACTTCGTCGGTCGGTGTCGCGAGGCGGGGCTGGTGCGCCGTTTCGGAGCAGTGTTCGATACGCGCCGCCTCGGCTACAGGTCCGTGCTTTGCGCCGCCGCCGTGCCTCAAGACGCGTTGGACGATGCGGCCGCGAAGATCACGCCTTTCCTCGGGGTTACGCATTGCTACCTCCGTGAAGCTTCGGAAGCGGCAGAAGCGCCGTTTCCAAACCTGTGGTTCACTCTGTCATATCCTGCGGATGTGTTTGATGCGATGGCGGACGAAATCCGCACGCGGCTTGCGCCATTTGCGGTGTCGTTCCTGCCCGCAACGCGCCGCTACAAGGTGGATGTCGTTTTCGGCGCCGGCACGCGCGCGCGGGAGGAACGCACGGAAGACGACACCGCACCGCTCGGCGCACGCGACCGCGCGGCAGTGGCTGCGCTGCAGGGCGATACCGAGGTGCGCCCCGACTACTTCGCCGCCCTTGCCGAACGGGCGGGGATGAAGGAATGGGACCTCCTCTCCACGCTGGAACTCTGGCAACGGCGGGGACGCCTAAAGCGCATCGGCCTTCTGCTCGCGCACCGCACGGCGGGCTATGTGGCGAATGGCATGTGCTGCTGGCGTGTGGAAGGGGATACTACCGGAGCTGGGCGCGCCCTTGCCGCGCGCGACGAGGTCACGCACTGCTACGAGCGCCCATTGTCGGAGGGTTTCCCCTACAATCTCTTCGCGATGGTACATGCCACGTCTCCCGAAGCGGCCCATGCGCAGCATGCCGACCTCCACCGCGTCATCGTGGCGGAACTTGGGCACGAACCCGATACTGTCATGCTGCTCTCAACGAAGGAATACAAAAAGACGTCCATGACGTTTTTCACCTCCTGTGCCAAGCCTTTTTGGGGTGTCTAGGTGGCTACCTTGCGCCGCGCGAAGGGGCGTGGCCGAAGTAGCCGTGGTAGGTACGGCAGAAATACTTCTGGTCGGTGAAGCCCGTGCGCAGGGCGATTTCGCTTATGCGCATCTTCTTGTACGAAGTGAGCAGCCGCTGCGCCTCGCGCATCTTCACCGTCAGGATGTAACGGCCGGGGCTCATGCCGATCCGGCGCGTGAACATCTTCTGGAGGGCTGTGTGCGACACGCCGGAGACCTTGATGAGGTCTCTTGCCGAGAGGGGACGGGTCATGTTGACGTCTATGTGGACGAGCACCTTCACAAGCCAGGGCGGATCCAGCGGATAGGTCAGTGTCGATTCACGCACGATCAGCTCGCCGGGTTTGATGTAGGTCACGGGAGGAGCCTTCTGCCGCTTCGTGCGTTTCTCGATGAGGTCGTCAAGGGCCTGGGCGGAGGCATACCCCACGCCAAAGGCGTTGGGATTGATGCTAGAAAGCGGCACCGAGGCGCATGAGCAGAGGACGGTATCGTTGTCCACGCCCATGATTGCGATGTCGGACGGCACATCCCTGCCGATTTTCTGGCAGATGTCCAGCACGTGGTAGGCCCTAAGGTCGTTCGCGCAGAAGAGAGCCGTGCGGGGCGGGAGCTTGGCAATCCATTCTGCCAAACGGTGGGGACTGCGGGGTTTGCGAGCCTTGTCATCGAGGATCATGTCGTCTGTCGGCAGTTCGACGGTGCGGTATTCGATGCACTTGTGCCCGGCTTTCGCAATGGTACGTGTGAAAGCGGCGGCCAGCATGTCCGAGTAGCGCGTGCCACGGTATCCGCAGTAGGCAAAGTTCTTGTATTGATGAAACAGGAAATGCTCGGCGGCCATCGTGGCGATCGCGTCGTGGTCGCTGTCTACGCCGATGACGCCTGAGTTGGGGTCTTGGCAGAATGCATCCACGATCGGCAAGCCAGATGCTTTCAACCGCCGCATGGTGGCCGCTTCGGCTGAGCGGGTGATGATTCCGTCGCATCCGGCGAGCGGGTTCTCGTCATCGGTACTGGTTAGGGGATAGAGCCGCAAGCGCCAGTCCCGGTGCTCGCGCGCGTACTGCGCGACGCCCTTGAGGAACTCGCGTCCGTATTCACCGTTGCTCTCAAAGAGAAGTGCTATCGTTTTCATAGATATCTCCATGCTTTCAGAAACGCGCAACATTATACTGTATTTACTCCTCACAGTCAATCGGTAAATCTGCTATTTTTGCGATTGGTGAAAGAGGGAGTGAATGCGGCACCCCCGGAATGCCAGAATCTAATCGGTAAAATTATTCAGCACGGAGTCTGACGATTTTGCTATAATACAAGCCGCACCGTAATTGGTGTAACTTTGCGCAATTGTGCGCACTGTTAGGTAAAAAAACAAGGAGTAAAAAATGGCCACATTCGAAGTCAAGAAGTCCGGTGACGGCGAGATGTTCAATCTCAAGGCGGGCAACGGCGAGGTTATAGGCACGTCGGAAGTCTATAACAGCCGTGCCTCACTTGAAAACGGCATCGCAAGCGTCAAGAAGAATGCGCCGGAAGCGCCCATCGAGAATCAGACTGTCGAGAATTTCGAGAAGAAGACATGCCCGAAGTTCGAGGTGTTCACCGACAAGGCTGGCAAAGCGCGCTTCAGGCTCAAGGCTCGCAACGGCGAGATCATTCTTGCCAGCCAGGGCTATGCCAGCAACCAGAGCTGCCTCGCGGGCATTGAATCCGTGAAGAAGAATGCCGCCGAGGCGACTATTACCGAAATCGCCTAACTGCCTAAATCCATCATTTAGGCTTTGAGCGATTCATCGAACGGCCGCAGTAAACGCGGCCGTTCATGTGCTCCAGAGGAAACAGATGAGGAAAACTATCATGACATGTGCGGCGCTGGCGGCTGTTGTAGCCTCGGCCGCCGCAGAGCCGGTGCGCCGGATTGTGCTTTCCGACGAGTCGCGCGGGCGCATCCACTACTACGATTCGTCCGATCCATCCAAGTGTTTCTTCGTGAAAGCGGAGAAGACCACATGGGACATGCAGCGCGTCGGCGCGGCGGAGCCGGGGAAGATCGGCCGGTACAGGTACGTGTGCCGCAATGGGTTCAAGGTCGTTGACCTGGACGAACGCCGCGATGTGGACGAGTTCCGCCATCCCTCCCTGGCCGGCATATCCTCCGTCAGCTCGCTCCCTGACGGCGGGTTCATCGCGAGCGTCAACCCGCGCGGCACCAAGACTAATCCCAAAACCCGTTCCGTACTGTTGCGGAGGTTCTCCAAGGACCGCCGCCTTGTAGCCACCTACACCTGTTCGGGCATCTTCAACGCCCGCACCATGACGCTTCTCCCCGGCGGGGAAGAGGCGCTCATCGCCCACGAGAAGGGCTTCTCGCGCGTCCGCATTCCCCGCGAGGACCGCGACATGGAAGTTACGGAGATGAAGCACTTCAAGATGCCGCATAGCCGCAACATGTACCACGCCGTCCCCGCGCGCGACGGAAAAGGCTACTGGACGGGCGCCGGGTATGCGGTGGAGGCCGTGCGGTACGATTCAGACGGCAAGGTCCAGAAGGTGTGGCCTGTCGCGCCTTCCGACGGCAAGAAGGGCTACTTCATCGCGGAAGTGCGGGAGCTTTCCAACGGACACCTCATGGTTGCCAACTGGACCGGACACGGCGCCGCCGATTCTAAACGCGGCTGGCAGCTGATTGAATTCGACGAGTCCGGAAAAATCGCGTGGACCCTCTACGATCCCGAACGCTTCGGCTCGATACACGGTTTCATCCTGCTTGAAGCGCCCGGGCTGTGACCTGGGACGCCATGCGCTGATTGCGAGAATGTTTCTACGCATCGGCGGATAATATGGTATACTTGTCGTGTTGCATCTACAAGAAAGGTCTAATATGAACACGACATCTACCAAATACGCGCTCTGCGCGATTTCCCTCGGCGGGCTTCTCGCAGGCTGCACCACCGTTTCAAAACCCGGCCCCGCCCTCGATACCTTCATCTCGCACCGCGGCGAGTCCGTCGACGCGCCGGAGAACACGCTTCCCGCGTACAAGACCGCCGTGGAACGCGGCTTCGGCTTTGAGTGCGACATCTACCTCTCCGCCGACAAGCGCGTGTTCACGTTCCACGACAGGACGCTCACCCGCACATCGGGCGGCGTCAACAAGAAGAACTGCAACGACGCCACCTGGGCCGAAGTGTCGAAGCTCGACGTCGGCAACTGGGGCAAGTGGAAGGGCTCGGAGTTCGCCGGGACGCGTCCCGCGCTCCTGGAGGAGGTGCTGGAGCTCACCCGCGACGGGCGCTGGCTGTACATCGACGTGAAGTCGAGGACATCCGAGATCGTCCCGCACGTCAAGGCGATCTTCGCGAAGCAGACGCGGGCCAATCCGAAGAACACCCTCTTCCTCTGCGGTTCGGTGGAGTGCGGCAAGGCGTTCAAGAAGCTGATGCCGGAATACAAGGTTCTGTCCTGCCTGAACTGCTGCAAGGGATGGACGAAAGACGCGCCGCCCGAACCGGTCGAGAACATCATCGCCACGACGCGGGCGATGGGCGCGGACGGCGTCGACCTCCGGTTCATCCGGAACGTGACCACGCCGGAGTACATGCAGGCGATCAAGAACGCCGGCCTCGAACTGCACGTCTGGACCGTTGACGACCTCGACGACGCCGTGGAGGCGTTCAAGCGCGGCGCGCAGACCGTGACCACCAACTGCGCCAAGAAACTGTTGGATGAATACAACGCCTCAAAAACCGATTCCGCTCCTAGCGGCAAGTGATTTCCCAAGAAACATAAGAAAAGGAAGAAACCATGAACTGCAAAACACTGACTCTCGCGGCGGCGATTACACTTGCGTGCGCCCTGCCGCTTGGCGCCCTTACGCTTGAAGAGGGCTTCAAGGCTCCGCCCGCATCGGCGAAGCCGCATACCTGGTACCACATGATGAACGGCAACGTCACGAAGGAGGGCATCACGTGCGACTTCGAGGCGCTTGCCAAGGCCGGCATCGGCGGCGTCCAGATGTTCGACGCCGGATGCGCCATCCCGCCCGGCCCGCTGAAGTTCAACTCCGACGACTGGTTCGACATGTTCGCCCACGCCCACAGGGAGGCGAAGCGTCTCGGCCTTGAAATCTGCATTCCCAACTGCTCCGGCTGGTCCAGCTCCGGCGGCCCGTGGAACCCGCCCGCGAACGGCATGAAGGTGATTCGCTTCACTGAGACCGCCGCGAAGGGCCCGTCGCGCTTCTCCGGCAAGCTGCCCCGCACCAAGAAGGACAACGGCTTCTACGACGACATCGCCGTCCTCGCCTACCCCACGCCGAAGGGCAATGCGAGTATCTCCCACCTCGCGGAAAAGATGTTCGCCTCACGCGGCAGCGTGAAGCGCGACGCGAAGCCCGTCGCGAAGGACGCGCTCGTCGCGAAGGACGCCGTCATCGACCTCACGTCAAAGATGAAGAAGGACGGCTCGCTCGAATGGGACGTCCCCGCCGGCGACTGGACGATCCTCCGCATCGGCTACATCTGCAACGGACGCTGCAACCACCCCGCCTCCGAAAAGGGACGCGGCCTCGAGGTTGACAAGCTCTCCGCCTCGGCGATGGACTACCATTTCGACCAGTACGTGACGCGTCTCTGCAAGACGCTCGGCATCGAGCCCGGCAAGATCGGCGAGACCGGCTTCAACAACATCCTCGTCGACAGCTACGAGGTCGGCATGCAGAACTGGACCCAGGGCTTCGACAAGACGTTCGAGAAGCGCATGGGATACTCGCTCACGCGCTACCTCCCCGTGTTCGCCGGACGTATCGTCGGCAGCGTCGAGGAGAGCGAGCGCTTCCTCGAGGACTTCCGCCGCGTGGTCGCGGACCTCTTCGCGGAGAACTACGCCGGACGCCTCACCGAGCTCTGCCACCAGCACGGCCTCCTCTGCTCCATCGAGCCCTACGGCAACTGCCCCGCCGACGATCTCCAGTACGGACAGGACATCGACGTCCCGATGGCCGAATACTGGTCCACCGCCGCACGCGGCGCACACCACTCCGGCGGCATCGGCAACTCGCGCCTCGCCGCGACGCTCGCCCACGTGTGGGGCCGCCGCTACGCCGCGACGGAGTCCTTTACCGCGAGCCCCGGTCCCGGCGGACGCTGGCTCACCACGCCCTACCACATCAAGGCGCAGGGCGACAAGGTGTTCGCCGCCGGCATCAACCGCATCATCTACCACCGCTTCACCCACCAGCCCTGGCCCGGCAACAAGTACGTCCCCGGCATGACGATGGGCCGCTGGGGCATGCACCTCGACCGCACCCAGACGTGGTGGCCGCTCGCGGGCGACTGGTTCCGCTACCAGACGCGCTGCCAGTGGATGCTCCAGGAAGGCAAGTTCGCGGCCGACGTCCTCTTCTGGTGCGGCGAGGCGGTCCCGCTCGGTGGAACCGACACGAGGCTCCCCGCCGGCTATGACTACGACTACTGCGCCACGAAGGCGTTTATGGATCTGAAGGTCGTGAACGGACGCGTCGTCACGCCCGGCGGCGTCTCGTACGCGCTGCTCGTTCTCCCCAAGACCGACACGATGAGCGAGGCCTGCGTGAAGAAGGTCGGCGAGCTGCTCGCCGCCGGCGCGAAGATCAGCAGCGCGTCGCGTCCCGTGCGCGCGCCGGGTTTGAGGGGTTGGAAGAAGGATGGCTACAAGGGTCTCGTCGATTCCGTGTGGACGAAGGGCGTGATCGCGAAGAACGCCGCCGACGCCATCGCCGAGCTTGGCATCGCCCCCGACTTCACGACCGCGACGCCGGACGCCTCGTGGATCCACAGGTGCTCCGCCGACGCCGACTGGTATTTCGTCGCGCTCGACAACGTCGCGCCGACGAAGTTCGAGGCGTCGTTCCGCCAGACGGGACGCGTCCCCGAGGTGTGGAACGCCGAGACCGGCTGCATCCGCGACGCCTCCGCCTGGCGCGAGGAGAACGGACGCACGATCGTCTCGCTCGACTATCCGATCAGCGGCTCCGCGTTCGTCGTATTCCGCCGCAAGGCTACCGCCGCACCGCACGTCACCGGCGTGAAGGCCACGGTCTCCGCGCGCCCCGACCCTGCCCTCGAGGAAAAGCCGCATACGCTCGTCATCAAGAAGGCCGAGTACGGCGTGTTCGACACAGGGAGGCCTGATTGCGCGGATGTCACCAAACTCATCAAGCCTGGCGTCACGATTTACGTGAACAACACGACAATGGGAGGCGATCCCATCTTCGGGCAGGTCAAGCGGTTCGAAGCGCGCTACACGCTCAACGGAAAGGCCAAGAGCGACATCGTCGCCGAGGGTGCGAAATACTGTCTGCCGAAGGGCGCGCAGTTGATCGGCGCCTGGTACGGACTGATAGATCCCGAATGGAGGGCTCCGGAAGGCTCGACCGTCGTCGACGTCACGGCCAAGCTCGCCTCGCTCGTCAAGAACGGCACGATTGACGTTGCCGTGGAGAACGAACTCGCCGGATGCGATCCGCTCTTCAAGACGGTGAAGAAGATGATCGTCACCTACGTGTACGACGGCAAGGAGACGACCGCGACGTTCAGGGAACACGATTCGTTCAAGCTGCCGACCAACAAGATTGCGCCTCCTCCGCCGCCGGACTGGGAATGGAAGTGCGGCAAGATCCTCGCCTGGCAGCCGATGTCCGCAGACATCGCCATGAGCGACGGCACGACGAAAACGATCACGACTCTGCCGCCTGCGAATGTCATCGTTCCCGGTCCGTGGAATGTCGCGTTCCCGGCAGGGTGGGATGCCCCCGCGTCCGCGACGTTCGATTCGCTCGTTCCGTGGAACGAGCACACGGACAACGGCATCAAGTACTTCTCCGGCACGGCCACATACACGAAGCGTATTGCTTGTGAAAAGGCCCGCGCGCTCGTCGCGCAGAGCGACCGCGTGATGCTCGACCTCGGCGTGGTGAAGAACTTCGCGGAGGTGACGGTGAACGGGAAGAAGTTCCCCGTCCTCTGGAAGCCGCCGTTCCGTTTGGACATCACGGACGCAGTGAAGGGCAAGGACGCCATCGACATCGAGATCAAGGTCACGAACCTGTGGCCGAACCGCCTCATCGGCGACGACACGCTCTACGCGGACGACTGCGAATGGATGGGCAAGACGCGCCGCGGCGTGAAGGAGTTCGGCGTGAGGGCGATTCCGCAGTGGGTCAAGGACGGCAAGCCCTCGCCCACCGGCCGTCACACGTTCACCACGTGGCGTCACTGGTCGAAGGAGGACGACCTCCTGCCGTCCGGCCTGATCGGCCCGGTGATCCTGCGCGGCGGCACGCTTGTAAAGTGATGCGGAGCTAGTCTGTGCTGACATAACCAATAATGGTGAAAACAATGAAGACCTTGTGGTGTCTGGGTGTCGCATTAGTGGCGGCGGCAGGCTCGGCGGTGGATTTTATATCCGTTGAAGGGCCTGTGCCCGAGGTAAACAGGGGCGGGTGCAGCACGGCCGTGTTCGTGCGCCCCGTGACCAACCGCGCAGCTGTCGTGTCCGCGAAGTGGACTGTGACGGGCCTTGGCGTGTTCCGCGTGTTCCTCAACGGCGTGGAAGTCGGCGCGGAGGATTTTCTCAAGCCGGGCTACACGCATCCGCACAAGCGCCGTTCGTCGTTCTCCTACGACGTTACGGACGCCTTCCGCCGCGATCCGGGCGCACGCAACGTGCTGTGCGCCGAGGTCTCGACCGGCTGGTGGCGCGACGCGATCATCGGCCGCGCAGGGAAAATATCCGCGTTCCAGGGCGTGCTGAAGCTCGCGTATGCCGACGGTTCGGCGGAGGAGATCGTCTCCGACACATCCTGGCGCGCCGCGTACGCGGGGCCGCTCCGCCACGCGACGATCTGGGGCGGCGAGCGGTACGACGCGCGCGTTCCCGCGCCGTGGCGCACGACGGGCGACGTCGATTGGAAGCGAGCGCGCGTCAACGGCGAGTTCAAGGGCGCGGTGACGCCGCTCGAAGGACGTTCCGTGCGGGTGCGCCGCGACCTCGCGTTCGCGCCGCACACCGCATGGGCGTGGAAGGGCGCGGACGGTGCGGCGAAGGACCGACACGGCCGCGCGCGTATTCTGCGCCGGTACGCCGGCGGCGAGGCGCTCGTGCTGGAGCCGGGCGAGACGCTGGTCGTCGATTTTGGACAGAACTGCGCGGGCGTTCCCGAGTTCGCGGCGCGCGCGGCGGCGGGGACGGAACTTTCAGGACATCCCGCCGAAATGCTGAACGACGCGAACGGCGAGAGGTCGCGCGGCAACGACGGTCCGGCGGGAAGCGCCTACTTCGCCAACTACCGCACGGCGGAGTCGCGTCTTCGCTATGTCTTTGCGGGCGGGGACGGCGAGACGTGGCATCCGTCCTGCACGTTCTTCGGCGGGCGGTACTGGTCATTCACGGCGAACGGGCGCGTGGAGTTCAAGCGACTCAGTCTGCTGCCCGTGATGTCCATCGCGCCCGAGGACGAGACGGGGACGATCGTGACGGGCGACGCGTCGCTGAACCGGCTCATCTCCAACTGCCTGTGGGGAATGCGCTCCAACTACCTCAGCGTGCCGACGGACTGTCCGCAGCGCAACGAGCGCTGGGGTTGGACGGGCGACACGCAGGTGTTCGTGGGCGCGGCGGTGTACGCGGCGGACGTGTACGGGTTCCTCACCAAGTGGATGACGGACATGCGCGATTCGCAGGCGGACGAGAAGTCGAAGTGTCCGGGGATGTTCCCGAAGATCGCGCCCGACAGGTCCGGCGGTCGGCTCATCGGCTGGGCGGACGCGGGCGTCATCGTGCCCTATACCATGTGGCGCCAGTTCGGCGACGTGGCGGCCGTGAACGTGAACTGGGACGCGATGGCGCGGTTCCTGACGAACCTCGACAAGTCGAACTGGACGACGCCCGAGAACGAGCGGCAGTGCGTGGACTGGCTCTCGCCCGCCATGTACGAGGGACACCGGCGCGGCTGGGGCTCGAGGTTCTGCAAGAACCCGTTCTGGGACGGCGAGACGAACGCCGACGAGCGCCAGTACTGGGACATGCTCGGCGCGTGCTACCACATCTGGGACCTCAAGATGATGGTCGAGATGGCGAAGGCCACCGGACGCGACAAGGAGGCGGCGGCGTACGTGCAGCGCGAGGCGAAGGCCGTGGCGCGCTACCGCAACCTGTTCCTTGACCACCACGGACGCTTCGCCGAGCGCTACCGGAACATGCAGACGCCGAACCTGTTCGCGCTCAAGCTCGGCCTCTTTCCGACGCAGGCAGCGACGGACGCGGCGAAGGCGGATCTCGTAGCGAGCGTCAAGGCGGGGAACTGCAAGGTCGGGACCGGCTTCCTCGGCACGCCGCTCCTGCTTGACGTGATCGCAGACATTGTCGGCGATCCGGCGCTCGCCTACTCCGTGCTGCTCCAGCGCGACTGCCCTGGGTGGCTGTATTCCGTGGACAACGGCGCGACGACGATCTGGGAGCGCTGGGACGGCTACACGAAGGAGCGCGGGTTCGGTCCGCCCGAGATGAACAGCTTCAACCACTACGCGAACGGCGCAGTGCTCGGCTGGATGTACCGGACGATGGCGGGGATTCGTCCCGGCAAGGAGGCTGGATACCGTCATTTCACGCTTGCGCCGAAGCCCGACAAGCGGATTGGCAGCTGCAAGGCGAGCTACCGCACGAAGTACGGGACGGTGAAAAGCGAGTGGCGGTATGTGGACGGCGGGAAGCTCGAATGGTCGTTCACCGTGCCGCCGGGCACGACGGCGACGGTCGTTCCGCCGGACGGCGGCCCGGCGGTGGAACGCGGCCCCGGCGACTATCGGATGCCGTCTGATTCAGCCGCAGATGCCGGTGCGCAGAAGGGCGATCCGTTCCGGTCAGTACAGGCACCCAAAAAGGAGTGCCGCGTCCCCCTGAAGCTGCTGCCGCGCAACAACATGCCGCTCGTGGAGGCGGAGGTGGACGGGGCGAAGGGCACGTTTCTTCTGGACACGGGCGCGACGCACACGACGTTTGACCTTGCCTTCGTCAAGAAGAACCTGCCGAACGCGACGCTTACGCCCGTGGCGATGATGGCGGAGACGAACGTAGAGGGCGCGCCGCGCTACATGCGCGTGAAAAACATGAAGCTAGGCGCGGCCGAGTTCGGCGACTTCGGCGCGATGGCGCTGGACATCTCCCATCTGCACGCCTCCGTCGGGGCGAAGGTGGACGGCATTCTGGGCATGAGCACGCTTGGGCGCGTGCCGTGCATCGTGGCGTTTGGGGCGGGCGAGATCGTGTTCGCGCCCGGCAAGGAGTCGCTCGCCGGATTCGGACGCCTCGTGCAGAGGTCGCTTTCAGATCCGATGAGCATCCTCCTGCCCGTGAAGTTCGGGGAACGAACATTCGAGGTGCTGGTGGATTCGGGTGCGTCCTTCACGTTCCTTTCGCACGAGACGGGCTGGCCGACGACGGGCGAGGCTGCTAACGTTCCGGCAGTGGACATCAACGGTAAGGCGAAACTTGCACCGCTTGTCGGGAAGAAAGGCATTCTTCCCGTGGGCGATGGCATCGAGATTTCGCCGTTTGTTGTTTCCGCGCCGATGAACCGCATTGGATCAGATGTCTTGACCGCATACGACATGCTGATCGCCGGACGGTACGTGAGCTTCAGACGCCATCCTTGACACATCTCTCTGATTTTCAAAAAAACCTCGTAATTGACAAATAGCCTTGCCCGATAGGACTACAACAAAGAAAACTGAAAAACGGCGCGTTTGGCTACACGTTTTATGTGTTGTACTCGAATATTTTCCATTCTCTGCGCTCTCTGCGCCTCTGCGTGAGATTTACGGCGCGGAACTTCGTTCTTGACGTGCAGTCCTAGAACGGCGGCTCGCCGGGACGGCTCGCCCCACCGCAACGGGCAAGATGCCCAGATGGCACAGCGCGGTGGCTCCCCAGTAGGGGAATATTATGGTATACTATGCCGCAAGGAGACTAGAAAATGGAACGACAGGAGATGCAGGCTGACATCGTGGTGACCGGTTTTGGTCCTGCGGCCGCTGGCTTTTTGACGACTCTCGCGCCCGAACTCGCGAAGACGAAAGAGGACGGCACGCCGCTCTATGAATCAAAGGCGATGCCGGGGTGTTCGCTGCAAGTGATGTGCTACGAGCGCGCGGATGACACGGGCTTCGGCGTGTCGGGCGTTGTGACGAAAGCGGAGGCGATTCGCGAATCGTTCCCCGATTTTGCGAAGGAGGTGCCGAACGCCGTGGAGGTGAAGGCGGAGAAGACCGTGTACCTCTTCGACCACCTGGGTTGCTCGAAGCGGTCGTTTAGCACGAAGTTCGTCGATCTCTGCTTCAAGGCTGGGTTCTTCATGAAGGGTGGAAAGTGGAGGGCGCGCGAGCTGCCGTTCACGCCGCCGTTCATGGACAAGCGCGGCGGCGTGGTGATGGGCGTGGGCGCGTTTACCGGCTGGGCCGCGCAGAAGGTGATGGAAAGCGGCATGGCGCAGATCTGGCCGGGTTCGCCCGTGGCGGGGCCGCTCTTCGACGGCGACCGCGTGGTGGGCGTGCGCCTTGTCGACCAGGGCGTGGAGAAGGACGGCACGCCCGTGGAGGGCGCGTACATGCCCGGCATGGACGTGAAGGCCGCGCTCACCGTGGTGGCGGATGGTCCCGTCGGCGCCGTCGGTCGCGCGCTAGACGAGAAGTTCGGTCTGCCCCCCGGACACCACCAATACGACTGGGGCGTGGGCATGAAGGCCGTGGTGAAGCTCCCCGACGACTGCGAGCTGGAGCCCGGCACGATCATCCATACGATCGGTTTCCCCGAGCCGGAAATATTCGGCTTCTTCTATGTGATGGCGGATAAGACCGCCTCCCTCGGCATCTTCGTTGCGCCCTGGCAGGACACGCCCGTGCGCACGACCTACCGCTATCTCCAGCACTGGATGCAGCATCCGTACCTCTGGCGACACCTCAAGGGCGCGAAACTCCTCAGCTGGGGCGCGAAGTCGATCCAGGAGAGCGGACAGGAGGGCGAGCCGTTCCTATGCGGCGACGGTTACGCGCGCATCGGCGAGGGATCCGGTACCACCGACGTACTCGCGAATGCGGGCGTGGACGAGGCGTGGGCTTCGGGCGTGATGCTCGCGAAGGCCGTGTTGAAACTCCTCGACGAGGGCAAGGACTTCACGAAGGAGAACCTAGAGGCGACCTACGTGGCCGACCGTCGCGCCTCGAAGCTCAACAAGCGCCTCAAGAAGGCGACCGGCGCGCGCAACGGGTTCAACAAGAGCTTCTTCTGGGGCATGTTCGGCGAGGGCCTGCGTGGTATGCTCGGCATTGCCCTGCCGTTCAAGAGTCGTCCGGGTGCGGTGCGTACGCCGGAGCTGAAGGATGCGCTCAAGGGCCGCAAGGTTGACGCCGAGAAGCTGAAGGTAGGCATTGAGGCGGCGGAGAAGGCGCGCAAGCCGATCCACGACGCGGTGATGGATGCGTGCGGTTGGCCGGCGATTCCCTACGACGGTGAACTGCTCATGCAGCACCAGGACGCGCTGCTGCTCGGCGGCAAAGTGCAGGCCGCGCCCGGTTTCGCGGACCATGTCCGCTTTGCCAATCCCGCGCTCTGCGCGGAGTGTACGAAGCACACGTGCTGGGAAATCTGTTCCGCCCAGGCGATCATGCCGCCGGAGGAACCGGGCGGCGTGCCGAAGTTCGACCGCGAGAAGTGCGTCCACTGCGGCGCGTGCATCTGGAATTGTTCGATGCTCCAGCCCGGCACGGACAAGGGCAATATCCTCTTCACGGCGGGTTCTGGCGGACTCCACTCGAACGAGAACTGATTCTCCGATGGTCACGGTCTTCGAGGAACAATGTTCGGCCGTCGGGGGTGGCTGGACGGCAATGCGTTACCATGGCGACGAAGGCGATAGCGTGGCCGACATGCTGTCGTTCAAGTCGGTCTTCGAGATCAATCCCTTCGAGGTTGGACGTGGGTATGCAGCGGAGCGGCGGGGGTATACCGCCAGAAAGAGTTTGGTGTTTGAAGCACTCGATGTGAAGCCGCTGTTGCGAAAGGCCTTTTCGTCCCTTTCCAACGGCGAGATGCGTCGCGTACTCCTTGCAAGGGCGTTGCTGAGATGTCCCGAACGGCTGGTCGTGCGTGATCCCTTCAGCGGACTCGACCCCGACTGGCGTGAAAGATTGTGCGCTCTTCCGGGGGCAATCCGCAGATTGGGAACCGAACTCGTGTTGGAGGGTGCGGACGCGGTGCGCAACAAGGCGGATGGTGTTTCATGGGCGAAGAATCGGCGAAGCGGTGTCCGCGCGCGGTCGGGAAAGCCGAAGCCCGTGGTGGAAATGCGGGGCGTCAATCTGGCATTTGGACGCCATGAGCTGTTTAAGGATTTTTCCTGGACTGTCTGCGAGGGTGAGCGGTGGGTTTTGCGCGGGCCGAACGGAAGTGGCAAAACGACGCTTCTCGCGCTTGTCACAGGGGATTCCCCGCTTTCATACGCATTTGACATCCGTCTTTTCGGCAAAAGGCGAGGGAAATCGGGCGTGGTGCTCGCAGATCTTCGTCGCCATGTCGGGGTAGTGTCCGCCGAACGCGAAGCGATGCTCGGCGAGCCGGTGGAGGCGCAGTTGGACGCCGCGCTCGTCCAGACGACGCGCCTGTTGCTTCTTGACGAGCCATGCTGCAATCTCTCGGCCCGAAAGTCTCGGGCGGCGCTGGAGCGCGTCGCACGGTGGCTGGACGCACATCCGAAAGTGGCGGCGGTGTGCGTGGCGCATTCCAAGACGCATGTACCTGTGGGATTCGACCGGCAGCTTGTGCTGCCGGTAGCTTCGCCTGAAGCCTGATAGCCTAACAAAAGGGAGTTCTACGGTGAAAGATCGCCATAATTGTTGAAAGGATGAGCAAATGAAGAAAAAGATGGCAATGTTGTCTGCGGCGATGGTCGCAGTCGGTGTGGTGCTGTGCGCCGGATGGGGTTTCGGCCCGACGGGAAAGACGGTGCCGGCGGCGTCCGCCGTAGGCGTGGTGGCGCGTGACGGCGAATACTGCTCCAAGGGCGAGGTGGCGGAATATATCCGCAAGTTTGGCGGCGCACTGCCGAAAAACTACATAACCAAGGCGCAGGCCCGTGCCTTGGGATGGCGTGGCGGGCCGCTGGAGCCGTTCGCGCCAGGCAAGTCAATCGGAGGAGACCGTTTCGGCAACTATGAACGGCGCCTACCCGCAGGTAGCTACAAGGAGTGCGACATAGACACGAAGGGAAAGCCACGTGGCGCGAAAAGGCTTGTGTTCACCGTCCGTGGTGAGCGGATCTACTACACGCACGACCATTATAAAACATTCGAGGAAATCAAGGAGAAGTCAAAATGAAGAGGACGTTTGTCGTCGATCTGGAGGGGAAGTCAAGATCATGCGCCCTGCAAAGGCGTTTTGCCGCCGCAGTGCCGGTTCCGTCGGACTATGGGCGCAATCTGGATGCCATGTATGACGTGCTGACGGAATATGGCAGTGAATGGCGGATCGAATTCAGAAATTCCATGAATGTACCGGAGATGTTTCGTCAGGTCTGCATGGATGCCGCCGCCGATACCCCGGGGCTTGAGATCGTCTTTGGTTGATGTCCCGTTCCTTTCGCGTGAGGCATCTAGGATGAAGAAGAAATGACTAATCCACTTTCCTCATACCAAGCAGTCTGCCGTCCGGGAACTGGGGCGGGTGCCTTCTTCACGAGCATTCTCGTGTGGGGCGTCGGCATCGGGTGTTTCGGCGCGGCGTTCAACAACTTCCTCGTCGAGACATACGATATCAACGGCTTCGACCGCGGCGTGCTGGAGTTCCTGCGCGAGACGCCGGGCGTGTTGCTCGTGGCGATCTTCGCCGCGCTCCATCGGTTCTCCGACTGGAAGGTCCTACGTCTCGGTACGGCCTGTTCCCTCATCGCAGCGGTATTGCTGCTTGTGCCGGTTCGATGGGCATGGGCCGTCGCGTTCATCGTCGTCTGGGCGCTGGGCGAACACCTTGTCATGCCTGTTCGCCAATCTCTGGCACTCTCCATAGCCAAGGAGGGAAAGAGCGGCGAGTCGCTCGGTATCGTCACGGGGGCGATCAACGCAGGCACGGTTGCGGGAAGTGTCCTTGTGGCGGCCATCTTCTACTTCGGCGTGCACTTCTGGGCGGATGTGTCGCGTCGGGCGCTCTACGACGCGACGTGGGTGCTTGTGGCGTTGCTTCTCGCCGCCAGTCTCGCCGTCGCGGCGTCCGTAAAAGAGCCGGGGCTCGCGCAACGCGCACGCCCGTCGTTTTACTTCCGCCGCAAATACTCGACGTTCTACATCCTGGAGCTCTTCTACGGGGCGCGCAAGCAGGTGTTCTTCACCTTTGGTCCATTCGTGCTGATCCGCGTCTATGGCATGGACACGCAGCACGTCGCGATGCTCTTCGCGGCGGCGGCGCTCTTTACCGCGCTGTGGGGCGGACGTCTCATCGGTCGCCTCGTGGACCGCTGGGGCTACCGCAACGTGATGATCTGGGATACGGTCGTGCTGTTCTTCGTGTGCCTGCTCTACGGTTTCGCGAAGGACTGGTTCCCGTCCCGCGTGGCGGTGGCGGTCGTGTGCGTGAACTACGTCCTCGACGCCGTACTGAGCAATGCCTCGATGGCGACGAATCTCTACGCCCGCACGCTCTCCGACTCCCAGGAGGAATTGACCGCAACCCTTTCCTCCGGCATCTCCGTGAACCATGTTGTGACCGTGTTCTATGCGTTGCTCGGCGGCTGGATCTGGGACCGCTTCGGCCCCGGCGTCCTCTTCGCCACGGCCGCGTGCATGGCCCTCGCCAACAGCGCCTTCGCGCTGACCGTCCCCAAACCCGTCCGTGGCACAGAATAGGTGCCGAAAAGTACATCGTTGTAGGCAGATGATGTGGGCAGAGATTCCAAAACTAGGGAATCCTTCTATGTGAAGTGACGCCTTTAGCGGCGTTTTTACGGGGCCGTTCCGCCACGAGGCGGGGCGGCCCCCGAA
>CACWIW010000053.1 GCA_902761035.1 uncultured bacterium
CGCCGTGACCCCTACCCGCAGCGCGCGTGCGCAAATTCGAACATCCGCAGGAACTGGCGGACGCCCGCAACGGGGAGAAATCTCCTTAGACGGTCGCAGGAACGCGGAATAGTTTATCAAAACGTTCCGCCGCAGTCAATGCCCGAGCAATTGTAATTTCACAAATTCGGCGAAACCTGGGATCGTAGTAAGGTCCATGCCCCAGAAGTCGGACTTGCGGAGGATATCGTCCACGGAGGGATTGGTCTTGAAGTAGGCCACCACCTCCGGGCTGTCGTTCACCGCGTCCGTGCGGTAGAACTTGATGAGCGACGCCATCGACCCCGTGAGGCCAGGCGGCAACTTCCCGAACATCTTCAAGTAGTCGAGGATCGTGGGCAGCACGCGGACTTTCCACTTCGACACGCTGTTGAGGCAGATCGAGAGTAGGCGGTGGTTCGCGAACGGGTTTGCGAAACGTTCAAGCACCGACTCCGCGTAGGCGCGCTTGTCGGCGTCCGGCAGATCAATCGTGGGCAGAATCTCGTCGAAGAGGATCTGGCGGAAGAAGGCGTTGAACTTCGGGTCGGCCACCAGCTCGGCCACGAACGTGAAGCCGGCGAGGTGCCCTTCCAGCACGGTCGCCGTGTGCGCGCCGTTCAGAAAACGCACCTTGCGCGTGCGGTAGGGCGTCTGGTCCTTCGTGTAGACCACGTTGAGACCCGCCTTCTGGAACGGGATTTCCTTCTCAAGGTCGAAGTCCGTCTGGATCACCCAAAAGTGGAACGGCTCGCCGCATACGAGCACGTCGTCCTGCTCACCGAGTTGCTTGGCGTAACGCGCGGCCGATTCGGCATCGGGACGCCCCGCCACGATGCGGTCCACGAGCGTGGAACAGAACACACAGTCCTTCTCCACCCACGCGGCGGCGGCGCTCTCGCCCCAGTCGGCGAGGTAGTGGAGCACGTGCTCGCGCAGCATCGCACCGTTCTTGTCGATAAGCTCGCACGGGATGAAGATGAGTCCCGGCAGACCCGCCTTCGCGCGCGCCACGCAGAGCTTCGCGACCTTTGCAGGGAAGGTGTTTGCGCCTTCGCGGTACTCGATGCCCGCCTCGGTGGTGTTTGAGACAACGAACCGTAAATCCGGGTTGCGCGCGACCTCTTCCACGGCCGGCCATTCAGAGAGAGCGTTCAGCACGCCCTTCACGCATGTGATCTCGCGGAATAGCTCCACTGGCTTGCCGCCCTCCACGCCGCGCAGCACGGTGTGGTAGCGTCCGCCGCGCGCGTTGAGAATCTTCGAGGGCGGACTCAGCTCGTCGCCGATTGGCTGGACGATCTGCACGGCGGCGTCGAAGCCCGCCTTCTCGTTCATGATGTCCACCATCCAATCCACGAAGCAGCGCAGGAAGTTCCCTTCGCCGAATTGCAGTATCTTGACTTTCTTCTCTGTCGACATAATCGTTCCTTTCTTGAAGCCACATTATTTCGCGCTGGTTTCCTGCCAGAGCATCAGGCCCATGTACGCGGCAAAAAACAGCAACCACAACGCGCCCGCCACGCGCCCAATCGCCTTGGGTTCGCTCGGCTTGCGGTAGTTGAGGCCGAATACGGCGATGGAAACGGACATCATCACCATCATCGGCAGGTCGCGCGAGAGCAAGTACGGGCTGATGTTCTTGAACGGCGAGATGGCCCCCGCAAGGCCCACCACCGCGAGAGTGTTGAAGAAGTTCGACCCCACGATGTTGCCTAGCACGAACTCGTGCTCGCCCTTCCGCGCCGAGGCGATAGCGCTCGCAAGCTCCGGCAGCGACGTGCCGACGGATACCACGGTCAGGCCGATAAGCAACTCGCTCACACCCATAGTGCGCGCCAGGTCCACACACCCCCACACGAGCACGTGTGACGACCCCACCAGAAAAGTAAGCCCCAGCACCAAAAGCAGCCACCCCTTCCACAGCGGTATCGTCTTGTCGCGCCCTTCAGCCGGTAGGACGCGCTCGCCGAGCGCGCTGTTCGCATCCGCCTTCTTCTTCTGCGACTGGTCGAACCAGCAGTAGGCCGGCATCAGGACGGCGAATACGCCTAGGAGTATGAATCCGTCCAGACGCGAGAATCCGTTGCCCGTAGTGACGAGGAAACAGGAAAGGAGCGCAATCGCAACGAGCGACGGCACTGCCACAAAAACTATAGACGGCTTCACGACGAGCGGCTTGATGAGCGCGGCAACGCCGAGGATTACGGCGATGTTGAATACGCAAGAGCCGTATGCGTTGCCAAGCGAAAGGTCGGAATGGCCCGTCGCGCCCGACAGCGCCGACACGCACAGTTCCGGTGCGGACGTTCCAAACCCGATGATGACCATGCCAATGATGAACGGGCTCACCCCGAACGCCTTCGCCACCGTGCTCGCGCCGTCCACGAACGCGTCCGCGCTCCAGGCCAGAACGGCGAGTCCGCCGATCACGCATACGATTGAAAGCCAGAGGGGAAGATCAGGATACATATCTGAAAAGCCTAGAGGTTTAGAAAGTGTTTGTCTTCGCGGCGTGGTTCAGCGCGGCGTCCAGCGCACCCAGCCTCGCGTGGTGAACGAGCTTGAACGGAATGTGCAGACCGAGGGGACGCAGGAATCGCGCCATGCGTCCGGAACGCACGTGTATCTCCCCGGGAGCGCGCCCGAGGCGGAGCATCGCCTCCAGCATCCGTGCTGCGTGCCCTTCCCACAGGGCCTTCAGCGCAGCGTCCGTGCCGCCAACGGAAATCTTCAGCCACACCACGCGCTGGGCGGTGGCGGCGTCTACGGCCGCGAACACGTAGAGGAAGCGCGGACGCGCCTCTCGCGTGTGGTAGGCGGGGACCAGCACGAAGTCGACTTCCCACTTTTCTTCCGCAACGACTGGCAGCTTCGCCGCGAGACGGCACTTCGCCGTGTCGAGCTGGACATGCTCCACGAACTTCACCTCTTCGTCCGGCGGCATCCGGAGCGGACCATCCTGCCACAATCCCTCCACCACTTCCTTACGCGCGAAGAGGGCGTGTTCCTTCTCAAAGTACTTGAGCGGCAGCTGGGGCTCCTCCTCCACGCGCATGAGCACGCCCAGAGACTCGTAGAGAAGCGGCGCGAGGAACGCCTGGTCGGCGGCGGTAGGTGGCTGCGGCACATATCCTGGCACGTAACCGAAGATTTCTGCGCGCCCCTTCTTCACCGCTATCACCTCCCAGTGACGGAACTCGAGCGGACTCATCCACACGCCGAATTCGGGCACGCGCCGCGTGATTGCGAAATTGCGGAAATTCTCCAGTCCGGGGAACAGCAGCAGACGCCCCACCACTGGTCCTTTGTCGCGGTCCTTCTCGGGACCGACCGTCACTATGTACGGCTCCTCGCTCATCTGCGGCACAAGCGCCCAGTTATGGGCCGAGACCTTGTCCCAGACATTCAACTCCGCGATGGCCGCGGCGATTTCGTATGGATTGTGCTTGTCCATTGCGGTATTCAGCGGACTGGAGGCTGTAGGTAAAGTGGTAGCGGCTCTGGGCGCGGCAGCTCTGGGTGGGCGAGCGCGACTTCGAGGAGACGCGACGCGAGCGGCGTGAGCGAGCCCTTGTAGTGGTGGCCGAATACCGCCGTGAGAAGAGGCTCTATGCGCGCTCCGTCCGGCGTTACGACGGCGTAATGTTCGGGAACGGCGGCGCTAAGTCCGTCCTTGCCCACGAGCGTGAAGTCGCCGACGGCCTGCACGCCGTCGTAGACCGCCACCCAGTAGCGGTCGCGGCGGGCGTCGCCGATCACGACCGTGTGCGCGCCGTCGCGCGTGAGAGCGTATGTGCTGGGCAGGCCCACGACCGTGCAGGACGGATTGCCGAGGGCGATTCCCTGTGCGAACGCGAGCGCGGCGCGGATGCCGGCGAAGCTGCCGGGCCCCTGCCCCACGAGCACTTGGTCAAGGTCGCGCACCGTCTTTCCGTACGTGGCGAGGAAATCGCGGATCTTTACGGGCCAGTCGCTCGCGCGAGAGTCCAGGCCCGCGAAAACCTTCGCGTACACCTTGCCGTCAAGAGCAAGGGCGACGGACTGCGTGTCCGTGGACCTGTCTATCGCGAGAATGTTCATGCCGTTTTCTTAGCCGCCTGTTGCTGTAGCCATGCCTCGACGAACGGCTGGATGTGGCCGTCCATCACGCCGTCCACGTCGCTCGTCTCGTACTCGGTGCGGAGGTCCTTCACCATCGTGTAGGGGCAAAATACATACGACCGGATCTGGCTGCCCCAGCCGTTGGCGGACTTCGCGCCGTAGAAGCGGTCCATCTCGGCCTTCTTCTGGTCCTCGTAGTACTCGTAGAGCTGGGCGCGCAGCATGTTCATGGCCTTTTCCTTGTTCATGTGCTGCGAGCGTTCCTTCTGGCAGGCCACCACGATGCCGGTTGGGAGGTGCGTGAGGCGCACCGCCGAGTCCGTCTTGTTGACGTGCTGTCCGCCAGCGCCGCCGGAGCGGTACGTATCGATGCGCAGGTCCTCGTCCTTGATCTCCACGTCGATGTCGTCGTTGATTTCGGCGACGGTCTCGACGGAGGCGAAGGAGGTCTGCCGGCGCTTGTTCGCGTCGAACGGCGAGATGCGCACGAGGCGGTGGATGCCGCGTTCGGCCTTCATGATGCCGTAGGCGTAGGGTCCCTCGATGCGGAAGTAGACGTCCTTCAGACCGGCTTCTTCGCCCGGCTGCTGGTCGTATTCCTCGATCTTCCAGCCCTGGTCCTCGGCGTAACGCTGGTACATGCGGTAGAGCATCGTCACCCAATCGCACGCCTCGGTGCCGCCCTGTCCGGCGTGGAGCTTCACGAACACGTTGCAGGCGTCGAACTTGCCGCCGAGGAGCGACTGCATCCTCAGCTTGGCGAAGTACTCGTCCGCCTTCGCGCACTCAGCAAGCGTGTCCTTGAGGGCGGTCTGCTGCGCAGGCCCCTCCTCCATCTCGGCGAGCTCGAACATCACGGCCGCGTCGTCCACGCTCTTCAGGAGCGCGTCGAACGGCACCACGTAGGCGCGCTCAGCGTTCGTCTTGGCGATCACATCCTTCGCCTTCGCCTGGTCGTTCCAGAAGTCCGCGCCCGCCTGCAGACTCTCCAGCTCGGCAAGACGGCGGCGACGCTCGTCTATGCCGATGTAGGCGGCCATCTCGCCGACGGAAACCTTCAGTTTTTCAATGCGCTGGCGAACCTCTTCGGGTTCCAGCAATTTTTCTTTCACTTCTTCAGCCATACTACCTCGCGTAAGCCGCTACATTATACCACAAATATCACTTGCGCGGGGCGACGGAGAGCATTTCAACGGTACGCTCCAGAAAATTCTCTGGCGTGGATGCGCCGGCAGTCACGCCGAGTCGCCCGACTCCGGCGAAGTCGATTGCGCGCACCTCGTCCAACGTGCCCGCCCGCGCCGCAAACGACGCGCCCGCAGCGCGGGCTACCTCGACGAGGCGGTTCGAGTTCGAGCTGCCCGCGCTGCCCAGCACGAGCACGCCGTCGCCGCCGCCTCGCACGAAAGCCTCTACCGCGCGCTGCCGGTCGCGCGTGGCCATGCAGATGTCCGCCGCCGGGGGAGTTTCAAGGCGTGAATAGAGCGCCTTCAGCGCATCCAGCACGGTGCGTACGGTTCCAGACGACATTGTCGTCTGGCACAGGACCCCGAGCGGCGAGCTTTCGGGATAGGGCAGCGCAGCCACATCTTCGGGCGAGGCGACAACGCCGCACTCTGAGATCTCGCCGACTATTCCAAGCACTTCCGCGTGCTCTGCATGCCCAACCACTACCACCGGCACGCCTCGTGCGGCGAAATCGCGCGCAGTGCGGTGCGCGCGCGCGACGAACGGACAGGTCGCGTCTACGACCTCCAGCCCACGCCTTTGCGCCTCATCGCGCACCGCCGGTGCCACTCCGTGCGCGCTGAAGAGCACGGTGGCGCCATCAGGCACGTCGTCAAGCGAGTCGACGAAATGCATCCCGCGTGCCTTCAAATCAGACACCACCTGCTCGTTGTGTACGAGTTCATGGAGGCAGTAGACCGTCTTGGCATGAGAAAGCGAAAGGGTGCGAGAGGCTTTCTCAACGGCCGCCTTCACACCCATGCAGAACCCATGCGGTTCTATTACCTCTACTTCCACTCGTTTTTCTTAGCCTCTTCCCAGAGCGCGTCCATTTCGGCAAGCGTCATCGTTTTGAGGTCGCGCCCCTGTGCCTTCGCGGCGGCCTCCACGGCGCGGAAACGCCGCGCGAACTTCGCCGTGGTGCCCTCAAGCGCGCTCTCGGCATCCACCTTAAGGTGCCGCGCGTAGTTGGTGACGGCGAAGAGCAGGTCGCCCAGCTCCTCCTTCACGTGGACGGAGTCCTCCGGGTTCTCGCTCGTGCGTTTGGCCACGGCTTCGCGCAGTTCGCCGATTTCCTCCTCAATCTTGTCGAGGACTCCGGACGAATCCTTCCAGTCGAAGCCCACGCGCGCGGCCTTCTCGGCCGTGCGCTGCGCCTTCAGGAGCGCGGGCAGGGCGGACGGCACGCCGTCGAGCGCGCTGTGGCGCGTCTCCTTCTTGTGCTCCTGCTGCTTGATCTGCTCCCAGTTCTTCAGCACCGTGGCAGGGTCTTTCGCCACTACGTCGCCGAACACGTGCGGGTGACGGCGGACAAGCTTGTCCGAGATGGCGTTCGCCACGTCGTCGAACGAGAACGTACCCGCCTGCTCGGCCATGACGCACTGGAACATCACCTGGAGGAGCACGTCGCCGAGCTCCTCCACGTAGTTCGCGCGGTCTTCCGGACGGTCCATCGCCGCGAGGAGTTCGTACGTCTCCTCCAGCACGCAGGGCTTGAGGGAAGACAGCGTCTGCACACGATCCCACGGACAGCCCGTCTCCGGGTCGCGGAGACGGACCATGATGGAATGCAATCTCTCGATGCCTGTCATCGTTACATGTGCAGCATGCGGAACACCTCGTCGGCGAGACTCGCGTCGAAGGATTCAACCGCTACGTCCGAACCGCCGAAGTCCTGGTACGCCACATGCTCGTGGACAACGGCAATGGCGCTCATGCCAGCCACAAGGGCGGCCTTCACGCCGAAACCGCTGCCGGTCACGGCGACCGTCAGGACGTCTACGAGGCCGTTCTGGCTGCACGCGCGACGCCAGGCGTCCCACTTGCCGTTGCCGTACGTCATCGACGGCTCGGCGTAGAGCACCACCTTCTCGGGGTCGAAGCCCTCGAACGCGGGGCGGAGCGTATCAAGGTTCGACCGCGTTGCTATCACCACCTTCACGCCACGCTCCACGAGCGCGGAGACAAACGCCTTGAAACCAGGCGTCACCGCAGCGACGGCACGCTCGGTCAGCGCCTTGCCGAATGCGTCGTGCAGGTCGCGAGCCGTGGCGGCCGCGTCGCACTTTTTGTCGAGCGTGCGGAACAGCTCGGCAAGCCCACCTTGGTAGTTGCCGCCAGCGAGGTGCAGCGCCTCAAGCTTGATCGTGAGGTCCACGCCCTTCGCGGCGAGGATCTTCTTCGCCGTGTCGAACAGGAGCTGACCTCCGTCGATAGCCGTGAAGTCGAACTCCACGACCACGCCGCGAACCGGTGCCGAGCTCTCTTTATCTGCTTCTGCCATTTCGTTAGGCCCCACCTTGGATTACTTCTTCACGACGCGCGTCTTGCGCGGACGCGGCTGTCCGATGGAGACCAGGAGCTTGCGGAAGCGCGAGTTGCGCACATTGAACGGCTTGCCGCCCTTGATGCGCTCGAATTCACACGCACGGAGGTCGTTATGGTGGTCCTCGTCCTTGCCGATCACGCCGCCCACGCCCGCAAGGGCGCACTCGACGGCCTTCTCGGCGCAGAGCTGGATCAGGCCGAGGTCCTTCTTGCACGGCGCGGCCGAACGGGCGAAGTAGCCGCTCTTGAACACCTGCGTCTTCTCCGCGCCAAGCAGCTCGCCGAAACGCTTCGCGAACCACTGGCCAACGTTCACCTTGTCGAGCCGCGGGTGGCCGAAGGCGTCCATGGGGATTTCCTCGCCGCGCTTCTGCATCTCCTTGATGATCTCCTTCACGCAGGCGCCCTCGGAGACGAAGATGTTCACGCAGTCGTACTTGTCCATGATCTTGCGCAGGCGCTCGGCCTCGGACGCGAAGTTGACGCGCGACTCGGGCACGTACACGGCGTGGATCGACTGGCGCTCGCGGGTGAGGCCAAATTCCGGCAGGAACTTGATCCGCCGCTTGAGGAGCTTGGTGTAGTAGATCGCGGTGAACGCCGTGAGCCAGCCGCAGTTGCGGCCCATCACCTCGTGGATGATGAGCGAGCGCGGGTTGGCGCTGTTTTCCTTCACGACGTTCGCGAAGAACTGCGCCCCCTCCTCGGCGGCAGTGTATGCGCCGAGCGACTGCTTGATCGGGTAGACGTCGTTGTCGATCGTCTTCGGGAGGCCCACCACGATGAGCTTGTAGTTGTTCTTCGCGAGGTATGCCGCGAGATCGGCCGCCGTCGTGTTCGTGTCGTCACCGCCGATCGTGTGCAGCACGTCCACGCCGTCCTTCACGAGCTGGTCGGCCGCCACCTTGAGCGGGTCTTCGCCTTCCTTCACGAGGCCGCGCTTCACGCAGTCGGCCACGTTCGTGAGCTTCACGCGGCTGTTGCCGATCGGGCTGCCGCCGTGCTGCGTGAGGAGGAGCGCGTTCTTGCGCACTTCCGGCGTCACGGGAATGGACTCTCCCTTCAGGAGGCCCATGTAACCGTTGATGTAGCCGATCATCTCCACTTCAGGAGCCTTTTTCGTGTACGTGTCGATCAGGAATCCGATCGAGGAACTGAGGCACGGCGCGAGTCCGCCAGCCGTCAGGAACGCTACTTTCTTTACTGCCATTTTAGTTTTTCCTTTTTTTTTCGTTGGTGTTTGGTTGGTTGTCAAATCTGCTTCAGGACGTTCGCGAGCTCAATCGCCGCCTGCATCGCCGCAAAGCCCTTGTTGCCCTGCTTGGTGCCGCAGCGCTCGACCGCCTGCTCGAGGTTTTCGGCGCTCACCACGCCATCCACAACGGGCACGCCCGTCTCAAGAGCGATCTCCGTGAACGCACGCGCCGTCGTCTCGTTGATGAGCGCGGCGTGCGCCGTCGCGCCCTGCACGACCGCGCCGAGGCCCACCACGGCGTCGAACTTCTTCGACGCGGCGAGCTTCTTCGCCGTCACGGGAATTTCGTAGGCACCCGGCACGCGCACGAGCACGAGCCCTGCGGCATCACCGCCGAGGCGGCTGTATGCGTCGGCCGCGCCCTTCACGAGCTGCTCCACGAGGAACGAGTTGAAGCGACTCGCCACAAGCGCGATTTTCAGGCCTTTGGCCGCAAGCTTTCCTTCGATTTCTTTCATGTTTATGCCCTTTTCTGGTCAAGAACGCCCCTATTATCGCACGCCCGGGGCGGATACGCAACCCCAAAACGCCGCCGATGCGACAAAAATGTAAGATGTAAAGAAAAAAAAAACGCATCCCGCATGTCCGCAAATATGGTATCATATCGCCAGCCGATCAAAGAAAGGTGGTGCATAATGGATTTGAAATTGTTTGACCGCATGGCAGACTTCCTGCCAGACGTCTGCTTCGAGCGTCCGCCGGATGTCGCGATTGTGCTTGGCAGCGGCTGGGCCGACGCGCTTTCAGCCGACCGCACGTTCGCGCGCATCCCCTACGCGGACATCCCCGGACTAGGTGCCGCGACCGTCGTGGGGCACACCGGTGAGTTCTGGCTGTACGAGCGCGCCGGACGTCGCGTGGCCGCCTTCTGCGGACGCCGCCACTGGTACGAGGGGGTGGGCTGGGAGACCGTCGTCTTCCCCGTGGAGCTGCTCCGGCGCATGGGCGGAACTAAGCTCCTTCTCACGAACGCGGCGGGGGGCATCAACCCCGCGCTCAAGCCCGGCGACTTCGTGATCCTAAAGGACCACATCAACACCGTAGGCATCAACCCGCTAATCGGCCCGGTGGTCGAAGGCTGGGGTCCGCGCTTCCCCGACATGACGGAGGTCTACACCAAGCACCTGCGCGACGTGCTGCACGGCGCCGCGAACAGACGCGGCCTGCGCGTAATGGAGGGAATCTACGCATTTACGTCAGGCCCGGTCTTCGAGACGCCCGCCGAAATCCGCGCATACGGACACATCGGCGCCGACGTTGTGGGCATGAGCACTGTCCCCGAAGCCGTCTTCGCGCGCGCATGCGGCATCCAGGTGGCGGGACTCTCGCTCGTCTCGAACCTCGCCGCCGGCATTTCTCCGCGCCCCCTCTGCCATGAGGAGGTGCTCACGGCCACGAAAACCGCGCAAGGCGTGATGTCCGGGCTCGTCGAGGATTTCATCCTCGCCTGCTGATCAGCGGAACTCGCCCGTCGCGGCGGGGCGTCCTGTCTCGAAATACGGCCAACCTTCCGCGTCCCAGAAGATTTCCTGCAGGAAGAGCGGACGCGGGTTGTAGCCGTCTGGCTTGTAAGGCGCGACTTCCCGATCGTGGCAGTGGTAGATCATGTACGTGCGCCCGGACGGTGTGGCGAAGATTTCGCCGTTGTGTCCGGGTCCGTAGAATCGGTCGCCCGGCCGCGAGCTGAGGATCTTCTCGGCAAAACCTTCCTTCATCAGCCGTCCGGCGCGGTCCGTGAAATCGTCAGTGATCCGCCGCGAGCGCCCCACCACGACGGCATACGTGCCGTTGTTGTATTCGCCCGAACTTGCAAAAAGATACCACCAGCCGCCACGCCGATGCAGGTACGTGCCCTCGAACACGCGGCGACGGTGCGGATGCGCATTGGGATCGTCTGCGTGAAGCCCCGCCACATGAACGTATTTGGCACCCGGCGCAAGCGCGCGCCCGTCCGCCGTAAGTTCCACGCGATGTACCTTACCAACGGAGCCGAAGAACATCCATACCTTCCCCGTTTCCGGGTCTTTCACCACTTCGGGGTCGATCGTGTCGCAGATGCCCGTCATGCGCCCATCCGTCACAATTACGCCGTTCGTGAACGGACCTTCTGGACGGTCGCTCGCGTAGACAGCGATGGCCGTGCTCTCCGCGCCGTTCCAATACGAGACGTAGAGATTCCATACTTTGCCGATGCGCACCACGTCAGGGGCCCATATCCCGCGCCAGGTACGTTTCACGCGCGCCCGCTCGCGAGGGGTGAGGAAGTCGTTACGCACCTTCCGCCAATGTATAAGGTCTGGGCTTTTCAACAATGCCCTAGATGTTGATGTGAGATAGTAGTCACCGCCCACCTGCCAGCATGTGGGGTCGGCCGTGCCGACCCGCCAAACGGGATTCGTGAATGCCACGCCGTACGCCGCCGCGTGCAGGGCGGCGAACAGCAAGATTACGGAAATGCGGGATGACGCCATGTATCCGTTACGAAAGGCTCCAGCCGTTGTAGTACTTGAGGCGGATGAGCGCGTCGGCGGCCGCGTTGTTCGTCACGTGTAGCGTCTTCGGGTCGAACGCGACGGCGCGTCCCGTGCGCACTGCTAGGTTGCCGAGCAGCACGAACTCCGTGATGAGCAGCGCCCAGTCGAAACTGCAGCCGGCCTTCTCGCCGCCCTTGCACGCGGTCAGCCACTCCTTGCTGATGTCGCCGCGACGCGGCAGGGTGCGCGGGATTGTCTTTGCCTTCTCGTTGAGCGCAGGGTCAAGGATGCGGATGCCGTCCACCAGTCCGGCAACGAGCATCGTCGCCTTCGTGCCGACGTACAGCACGCCCTCCTTCGGAAGTCCCTTGCCCTTCATCTCCTTCGGCGACGGCGGCTTGATGAGTCCGTCGTACCACACGAGACGCAGCTCAGGGAATCCGCCGCGCTTTGGATAGTCGTACGTCACGATGCTCGCAAGCGGGAACGCGACGTCGCTGAGGCGCGTGCTCGTGGCGCTGATCATCGAGGGATGCCCGAGGTTCAGCGCGCGGTAGAAGGTGTTAGCCTGGTGGCAGCCCATGTCTCCTAGCGCGCCCGCGCCGAAGTCGTACCAGCCGCGGTGGTTGAAGGGATGGTAGACGACGTCGCGTCCCCACGCCCCCGGCGCCATCTTCACGATGGGATTGTTCGCCGGCCAGCGGTCGGCGTACGGACGCTTCTCCGCCGATCCTAGCCACAGGTCCCAGTCGAACGTCTTCGGAATGGGCGACGTGAAATCAGGATACGACGGCATGCCCTGCGGCCACGTGGGACGGTTCGTCCAGGCATGCGCTTCCACGATGTCGCCGAGAATCCCCGAGGCGATGATCTCGCACACGCGGCAAGCGTTCTCGCTCGTGCAGGGCGTGGCCGTGACCTGCGTGGCGACGCCGGCCTTCTTTGCCTCATCGACCACGAGGTAACACTCCTCCATCGAGCGCGTGAGGGGCTTCACACAGCAGACATGTTTCTTCGCACGAAGCGCGGCGAGCGTCACGAAGGCATGCGTGTGGTCTGGCGTACCGCAGTAGACGGCGTCGATCTTGTCGCCCTCCTTCGCAAGCATCTCGCGGAAGTCGCGGTAACGACGCGCCTGCGGGAACTTGTCGTATGTCTTCTTGGCGTGGACGTCATCCACATCGCAAAGCGACTCCACCTGAAATCCGGCCTTGGCGTGTGCCTGGATCTGGCTGTAACCGATGCCGCCGATGCCCACGCAACCAAGCGTAATGCGGTTGCTTGGGGCCGTGGGCCCGCCAAGCACGTGGCGGGGTACGATAGTTGGTACGGCCGCTGCGGCGAGACCGTATTTCACGAAACTTCTGCGCGGTATAGAGTTTTTTTCCATTTTTCCTCTGCCTTTATGCTTTGAGTTGCTGAATGTTCAGTTTTGCGCGACGATTGCGTTGATGCTCCAACCAAAACGGTCAAGGAGGGCGCGCGCCTCGTCGCGGCCGACCTTGCGGATCTCGGAGACGATGCCGATCATGCGCGCGCGCAGCTTGTCGTTCGTCGGGCGGAGGTTCACCATCATGTTCTCGTAGACGTTCCCCAGATGCACCATCGAGCAGGTGGAGAGCATGTTGAGGACAAGCTTGTGCGCCGTGCCGGCCTTCATGCGCGTCGAGCCCGTCACGACCTCGGCTCCGGTGTCCGTAACGATCGCGATGTCCGCCAGCTCCGCGAGCGGCGACCCCTCGTTGCACGTAAGCCCCACCGTGACGCACCCGAGCGACTTCGCGTACCCGACCGCCGCAAGCACGTACTCCGCGCCGCCCGCCGCGCTGATGCCCACCACGCAGTCGGCGGAAGTGAGTTTCACGGCCTTGATATCGCGCTCGCCGAACGCCGCGCTGTCCTCCTCCGGTTCGCCCGCGCGGTGCAGGGCCTCCACGCCGCCCGCCATGACGCCCACGATCGTGCCTTCCGGCACGCCGAACGTCGGACACGCCTCGGAGGCGTCAAGGACGCCGAGCCGCCCGGACGTCCCCGCGCCGACGTAGATGAGGCGTCCGCCCTTCCGCAAGGCCTCCGTCACGGCGTCGACGGCGCGCCCCACCGCGTCGAGGCAACCGTCCACCGCCTTGACGGCATTGTAGTTCTCGTCCTGGATCACGCGCAGCATCTCGGCCGTCGTCATGCGGTCGAGATGCGTCGTCCGCGGATTGCGCATTTCCGTCTTGAGCATCGCCTTACTTCCGTTTCCGGGTTAGCGGACCTTGACGAAGTTGTAGGAGTAGTCGTACTTGTCCGCGATATCGAACAGACGGAAACCGTGCGGCCGGCCGTCGAAGTTGGTGCTCGTCGTCTCGGGGTTGAGGATCGTGAGGTCCTTCCAGCCGTGGGCGATGAAGCGGTGCGTGTGGCCCGCGAGGAAGAACCGCGCGCCGGCGGCGCGGTACATCTCCATGCGCGCGGCGCGTCCGGCCTTCGGGTAGTTCTCGTAGGTGTCCCCTTCGGTCGGCTTGTCGGCGAACGGCGGGATGTGTCCGGCGAACAGCACGCGCCCGCCGAACGCCTTCGCCTTCTTGCATTCGTCCTTCAGCCACGCCTCGTAGCGGGCCTTCTCCTCCACGAGATCCGTCTTGCGCCAGAACTGCGTGTTGCCCACGATGATGCGCCACCCCTTCACGTCAAACGCCTTGTAGTCGTAGCCGAACACGGAAAGGTAGCGATCGAGGACCGGCTTCGTGATGGAGTTGCCGAGGTCGTGGTTGCCCGGCGCGACGGCGAGCGGCACCTTGAACTTGCCGAGCAGACGCGGCCAGTCCTTCGTTACGTCGTTGTAGTTGTTCGTCAGGTCGCCGGTTATCAGCGCGAGGTCCGGCTTCATGTCGTTGACGATCTCGATCTCGCGCTCGAAGCGTGCAAGGTCGGCCGCGTATTTCTTGGCCGCCGACTTGCCGGGACCGAACCCGAACTGCGGATCGGTCAGGTGCGCGATGCGGAGGCGGACCTTCTCCTGCGCCGGTTTCGCCGCGCCGCCCGGCGCAGTATTTCCCGCAAATGCGGACATCGCCCCGGCGGCCGCAGCCGCCCCGAACAGGAACTCTCTTCTATTCATTTTATCTCCTCGATCTTCTTTTCGATGCGTTTATTATACCAAAAAGTCTCACCGTTGCGAAGGCACCGCCGCATCATGCGCACGGAGCGGTGCCGAATCCACGCCGCAGAAACGGGCGCAGTTGATGCAGGCGCCGATGACCTGCGGACACGACGGAACGACGAGGCGCAGGCCCTCGTTGAGCTCCTTCGCAAGCAGTTCCCCGAAACGGGCGTTCGTGGCGATTCCGCCGGAGACAACGACCTCGTCTCCACAATCATACGATTCCGCCGCACGATTCAGCAACTTCGCGAAGGCCCGCGCATTTGCGACAAGAATATCCTTTGCGATTGCATCGCCCACGGCATCCGCCTCGAACGCGAGCGGTGCGAACGATGCGACAAACGCGGGGTCGTGTCGGTAGACTTCGAGAACAAGGTTTTCAAGCGACATGCCCGCCTTGCGTGCGACAAGCGGCGTAAGAGCCGTCGCGGCGGACGTGCCTTCCGACTCGCCGACCGCCGCGCGGATCACGTCGCGTCCGATGTCGTACCCGCTGCCGCCGAGTCCCAGCAGATACCCCCATCCGTCGAGACGCGTGACGCGGTCCGGCTCCTTCGCATACACGATCATACCGGTTCCGCTCACGCCCGCCACGCACCGGTCGGCGGCCGTCGCGGCGGCAACCACGTTCATCACGTCGTTCTCGCACTTCACCTTCTCAATGCCGCACGCACGCGAGACGGCAGCGGCGAAGCGCGGTCCGTCGTCCTTGGTGAAGATACCTGCGGTACCGATGTAGATGGCCGCGACGGAACGCGGCTCGCCCTGCGTCAGCGTCTCGACAATCTCCTTCACGCGCGCAGTGCTTTCGTCGAACCCCAGCACGTTCGGATTGCAAGGTCCGGCAGTATGCCTCGCAAGCACGCGCCCCTCCTCGTCGAAGAGAACGGCTGCCGTCTTCGTCCCCCCGCCGTCTATGCCGATCAATCTCACTTCAGCGGGGCGCAGTTGACGCGCGAGCGGATGAGGCGGAGGCGATGCGCGGCGGCGCGCTGCGAGAACTCGGCAAAGTCGCGCTTCGCAGGATCGGGATACGTCCAGAGCGCCTCGGAGAGCGCGAGCGCGCGGGGCCAGAGTTTCCACTCCAGCATGGTTATGTTGGGCGTCCGCTCCGCCCAGTTGCAGCACTGGCCGCCCACCACGTTCTTGCGCGCCTGCGGCTCGACGCCCTCAAGCACGTCGAAGCGGTACGCCTTCTCCAAGGAAATGACTCCGCGTCCGAAATACGGGAACGGGTCCTCGGGCAGTCCCTGGCTGAAGTCGAAGTAGCAGTTCGACGTGGGGCAGCGCACGATCTCGTAGCCCCTGTTCGCGGCGAGCGCGCCCGCGCCCCACGGACGCCAGCACATGCCCATCGTGGTCTTGGGGAGGAGCGAATTGAACGAATCTCCGCCGGCCTTCAGGAAGTCGTCCCACTTCTCCCACGACGACGCAAGGAAGATTTCGTCCCAGCCAATCGCGCGGCGTCCCTTCTTCGCCAAGTACTCCACGAGATGACGCGTGAGCCACGGCTGGATTTCCTCCACGCCCTTCAGGCCCTCGCGCTTGATGTGCGCCTGGCACACGGGGCACTCCTTCCAGAACTTGCGCGTGCACTCGTCGCCGCCAAAGTGGATCACGTCGCTCGGGAAGAGCTCGCACACGCGGTCAAATACCTTCTCGGCGAAACGCACCGTCTCGGGATTGCCGATGCAGAACACCCTGCCGCCGCCGGGACACTTGCACTTCATCGACGGATACGCACGGAGCGCCGCCTCGAAATGTCCGGGCATCTCGATTTCCGGCACGACCTTCACGTGCCGCGCCGCCGCGTAGGCGACGATCTCCTGGACGTCCTTCGTGCTGTAATAGAACGGCTGAAGATTTTCGCCGTAAACGAATCCGGAGCGTCCCCTCGCAACGCCCTGCTTGACGAGTTCGGGGAATTCAGGAATCTCGAGCGTCCACGAATCGCCGTCCGTGAAGTGTATCTGCAGCACGTTGAGCTTGTACCACGACATCTCGTCGATGACGCGCAGGATGGCGGTCTTGCCGAGGAAGTGGCGGGCCGTGTCCAGCAGCACCCCGCGCCACTTGAACTTCGGCGCGTCGACAATCTCCACGCACGGATAGATTTTCTGCTTCGTCTTCGGATCGACCTTCTCAATCTGCGCAAGCGTCATGCGGGCGTAGAACGCGCCCGCGTCGTCGGAACAGCGGATCGTCACGACGCCCTTCGTGATCGAAAGCTCGTAGCCCTCCGGCGGGATGGACGCGACCTTCTCGACCTTCGGAGCGCCCTTGAGACGGCACTCGCCGCCGGTCACGGACATCTTCTGCGGCGCGGGGATGATCGCCAGCCTCTCCTCCGGCACGGGCTCGAAGGATATCTTGTCGAGCAACACCGCGTTCGCGGTCTTGTCGCCGTCCTTGTTCAGTCCGCCCGGGGCGATCCAGAAATACTCGCCGTCGTTCGGGACGAACGTGCAGATGTCGTACCAGGCGTAGTTCGGGCCCACGGCATTCGCCCGCCGAACGGCTTGCCCCGTAGTTTTCCATTTCCGCTCGTCGAACACGCCCGCCGTGAATGCGTTTCCCCTTGCCGTCGTGGCCCCCTCGCAGCGTACGCGCGCCCGCACGCGGTACTTCACGCCCGGCTCGAACGCGATGCGGTTCATCATCAGCATCACGCACCATTCGTGATGCGAGTTGAACATCTTGACGGCGCGTCCGTCGCTCGCAAGCGGATCATCCACGAACGCACCGAACTCGCCGGGGCTGTCGAGGGTCAACGCGCATTCCTGGAGCTCGCCGCAGAACGGCGTGGGGGCGAGACGCGCCGGCGCGTCCGGCGATCCGGCGACGATCCGCCACACGATCGAGCGGCGGCGCAGGACCTCCTTGCGGGCGGCGTCCGCGCCTTCCCGCTCCTTGTCGATGCGCGCGAGCAGCGACTTCGCAAGATTGCGGTGTTCGGCCAGCTTGCCGCTCTTCGCGACAAATGGCCCCTTCCGCATCCACAAAAGCCTGTCACCTTTCTGCGGTTCGGCAAGCAGCGCCGCGAGTTTTGCGGAATCCGCCTCAAACGCGGCATCCGCCGCCCGGACATTACCGATGGAAGTTACCGCCGCGAATAGTGCGCAAGCGGTTAGTGTCGCCTTGATTGTCTTCATTTTCATTGTCTTCATTTTCTTTGTTCCTTACATTCCTTCAGCGTTTCCGCAGGACTTTCTTTTCATAGCTGAACCATCTATTAGGTGCTTTGGCGTGCATTATACACCAAATACCGACTTCACGCAAAGCCAAATCTACACCAGAAGTCTATTCTATTACCACGCAAACGTAACACTTTAAATAGGATAGCGAAGCCGATAATTCCAATCCAAAACCACGAACGCTAGGGTATTGACCTGCAACCTTGTCATAAAGGTCATTCCTTGTCTTCATCAACAGTAGAATGGACTTCGATCGGCCGCTCGTTCAACGAGACGATTGCCGCAAGGCCAATTGCATTTAAATTCTCAAAGATAACCTCACTGTCAAGAATGGGGCCTGTATCAACTTCGAGTGGCGTTACCAGTACAGCCCTAACCGACTTGCCGAGGCAGATCGGCAGAAGGCATGCGGCATGCAGCCTTTCCTTGATGCGGCACAGCTCAAATGACTGGAAGAAGAGGGATTCGTTGTGCGCCAACTGATCCAGTTCGACCAAATGCGGGTTGAATCCAAGGTAGTGCCTCAAATACGCGCTCATCTGGAAAGAGTCGGCCGTTAGCTGCGACCAATGGTTCTTCAGCGCCAGGTCGAAAGAATCGGATTTTGTTCGGACATAAAGCGCGTATTTCTTCAGCCCGAAGTCTCCTAGCCTCTCAAACACCTCGTCGCGGACATCAATCTCGCCAGGCTTTTCAATGATGCTTTCCAACGTCGCCTCAACACGCGATTCCACTTGAACGATGTTTCTGCCCGAAAGCCTTTTAGAGAGCCGGCTCAGATAATTCCACATCGGATGCATCACCAAGACCACAATGGCAATACTGACGATCCTCTCCCCTTGACTGGACTGAAGGAAGGAACCGCGCAGCAGTTCGGCGACCAGCGGGTTGCAGATTGCAGAAATGAGCGGGACAATCAACGCGAACAACGTGAAAGCGGATCCATTTACAGTCAATACAGAGAGAAAGTTTCTGCGGATGAAAAGGCGCAGGAACAGTGCTCCGCCCGCGACGGCGGCAATCCCAGAGAGGATTCCCGCGAGGCAAGTCCGTTCACCCACCCAGGATATCGGCGCGAGCCATATTTCAGGGCGAATCAAAGGATCAAATCCGCTGCCTGCCACAATTGGGAACGAAATAGCCATCGTCAAGAGGAGCCATCCCCCGAAGAACTCCCATCCGAGGTCCGGTGCCTCGGTTAGAAATCTCCTTTTCCTGCGAAGCAGCCAACCGAGCAAACCCACGAAAAGGATTGCCGCGAACCTGCCCACCATGGTATCCGTTGCTTCGCATGAAGCCACGGGCGCAATGAATGGAACAGCAATGCCAATCATGGCGGTGAGAACGGTAATCATGGCTGTCTTGCCAATGAAAATCAGCCATCCTTTACACCGGCCTTCCTGCGCATTGGGCTTCCCGGGCCAGCACAGAAGGACAAACAGCACACTTTGGGCGAGAAGCGCGATGACCCAGAAAACACGACCGGCAGAAAAAGCCATCCCAAGCCAACCGGCAACCAATCCCCCCCAGGGCGATTCAACGGCCCAGTGCCAAAGGTGATATTTCATGGATGACTCGATCAGCAGATAATCGGTTGCTAGGAATGCGCCCAGGACATGCGCCGCAGTGGCAATGCCAAGCCAGAAACCCACGGCGGAATCGCCGCCCCGCTTCCAAAGGAGAAGCCCCCCGATGGTAAGGAGCACGAGGCTCGGGATCATCACCGAGCCAATTGCGGCAGACATGTATTTGGACGTCTGCAACGAACGAGGCTGTATGCCGATCCCGATTTGCGCATGATACAATTTGGAATCACGGGAACCGTATGTTACCCGGTTGTTCACTTCCTCAAGAAAGACCGTCTTCGTAGAGCGGACATTGCCTAGCTCTGAAAAATGACTGCGCCCGCTCGCCGTTATGCGATAGGGGGAAAGCGCCTCCTTGAGCTCCGCGAAGGCGATGGCGTTTGTGGCTTCGAGCTGAACAACTGCTATCTTTCGGCAAAGGTACTTCCCCTTTGCGCTAAGCGAGACAACATCCTTGTGCCGTTCAAAGGCTGCAACGGCACTCTTCCAGTCATCACTGCCATAAAACGACGCGACGGCATCTTCGTTTGTTACATCAACGCCGCGTTGGTCCAGCATACGCTTGTAAAGTTCATTCAAGCGGAAAGCCGAGCTTCTCTCCCAAACGGCCTTTTCTGCTTCTTCACACTTTTCTTCAAGCGCGTCATTTTCCCCTCCGGCTTCGGATTCCGCTGACCCGGCATCCGGACGACGCCCCGCCTGATCGCCAGCATTGTCAACAGGAGCAAGCAGCACGTCGTAAGGTATTTGGTAGATGAGGGATGTGTCGAAATCTGTTTTCGCCATATAACGTCCCCGGTCTGACCAATACCAGGCAAGTTTTTCGCCGGACTCGGTCTCCGTTACAACAAGGTTGTCGTCCGCTTCCTTCCAGACCAGCCGTTTCCTTGCACCCAGGGAACCCAAGATGAGCAAGAGCGGTGTCAATGTGGCAAGGACAGTCCAGGTACGGGCAATCCACCTCCGCACATCTCGGAAAGAGGCAAGCCTCAATACGAACAGAATGTCGAGTTGCCTTTCATCCAAGCGAAAGCGGATTTGCCTTGACCAAATCGGATAGGTTGCAGCAATACCCAGAAGCGGCCAGTAGCAATAGGCGGCGCCCGGATAGGCTTGCGCCCCCTGCGCTAAGAACCAACAGAGCATGCCCACAGAAGCCAGCAACAGGAGATATCGCCATGCAAATCCCCAGCGTCGTTTTGCAAAAATGCAGTCGCACCCGATGTCATAGAACCACCCCCAAAGATAGCAAAGGGCGGCCATGTCCACGACACCCCAGCTCAGAGTGTTGAAATAACTCGTCCATGTTTCATGTAGAGGCTCTCCACCCAAACCGAGAAAAGCAATCAAGGAGAAAATCCGTCCTGCACATCTGATTCTGTGACGGGCTGCGAGGACCAGCGTGGCGATTAGAAACACATAAGAGGATGCATACGAAGCAACTGCCTCGCAAATGAACCATTGCCGGATTTGAAATGTCCACGCCATGCCTGCCAACGCCACCATGGCGAACAGCCCATACAACAGCGCACGGATTCCAGTAGAATGCAGCCGTTCGGCCGTCTCCGCTTCGGCAGGCGAGATGAACGAAGCGACTTTCTGCAGTATCTTCTGGTATCCGCGCCAACCGGACCGGAGGTCACGGCGCGCGCTTTTGGCCACCTCTGCAACGCCCGCCGCCGACGCGGAGAGATCTTCACCATCCTGAGCCGCCCGGCGGAGACGAATGGTGACGGTTCCGACATTCAGCTGATCGCCCACCTCGAAGATGTGTCGCTCGTCAAGGGGGACACCATTGAGCCAGGCCGTCTCCGAATCGCAAAGATTGACAACGAACACGGCATCGCCGCTTGACGAAAAAAAGATGTGGCGGGATTCCACGCCCGGAGCCTGAATGCCGAATTCGCATTTGGCGTCCGATCCAAGCGTGGACTGCCCTTCCGTGATCGGATAGACGTCTTCTCGTCCGTCAGGATACGCGACGATCAGGTTCTGTTTCATGCCTTGTCAACTTTCTGTTTTGCACCTCAAGAATCCTTGTGTATCAACAAGCGAAGATCTCTTTTCTTTATACTTTCCTTGGCCACATGGTAAATCTTTTGCCGCGGCGATCTGGGGCATACCCCTTCACGCGTTGGAGAAGATAGTATACCAAAAATCAGACCCACGCACAGGATGACTTGATAAAATCAGGACGGAACTGTCTTTCACCAAACCTCTCGCCCGCAGGCCTACCCGGGCCCTCTCGTCCGGGTGTCAGATTTTTGATCTAGCGTCGTATATGATTTGAATATGGATAGCTACAGCAAAAGTGTGAAAAACTTGGCAGGTTTCAGGCGGACGCGGTTTCTCGCGTCGGCCATACTGTCGTCACCTCTAATTGTGTTTGTTTATTCGCCCCTTCTGGTCGCGCTGACCATCGCTGGTATCGCTGTGCCGTTCGCGACGGGACGCTTTATTGACTCGCTCGTCGGCGGGATGTCTCCGGTTGCACCGTTTGTCCTTCTCGCCACGTTGTTGCTCGTCCGGTCCGTCATGACGCCGTGTCTCCAGCGTTTCATCCTCTCTCGCTCGCGGAACATCGAGCTGAACCTCCAGCGGCGCGTTCTCGATACCGTCATGGATTTCTCCCCTTACGAACTCGTGCCGCTCGCCGATGGAACGCTCGTCGCAAAGCTGACACGTGACGCGTATGCGGTGGGCGGGTTCGTGAGCGGACTCTACCCGCGCCTTCTCGGCGCAGTCGTCACGATGTTTGCGGCGAGTATCGCTCTCAACTCGCGTTCGCCAGTACTTGGTCTTTCTTTCGTGGCTTTTATCCCGCTCTGTATTGTCCTATTCATCCCCTTTGCGCGGCGCTTCGCAGTTAACTCCCACAACGTGCGCACGAAAAGCGACCGTGCGTTCGCCGTGCTCTTTGACTCCTTCCGTTCGCTCCCCTTCTTGCGTACGCTCAACGTGGAACGCCGCTTTGCCGATTCTTCACGACAGTCCCTTGGCGATTTCAAGGACGGCAACTGCGCGATGGACGGTCTGACGGTGACGTTCGGAGCGCTTCTAGGGGTGTTTTTGGTTGTCGGCGAAATTGCCGTCCTTGGCGTTGCAGGCGTGTTCGCCGCCAAGGGCGCGATTCCCGTAGGGGACGTGGTCGTCTATCAAATGCTTTTCCTCGCGGCGATGCAGTCCGTGCAGGGAATCGTCTCCCTCCTCCCCGAAACGGCTGCGCTCCGCGAAGGTGTCGATTCTCTCAATGAGATATTTGCGCACGCGCCGCCACGGCGGGGAGGAATCCGCATCGACGCCGTGGAGGGCCTCGAGTTCCGCAACGTGACGTTTGCCTATCCGGGCGCATACGCAAAACCCGTCGTCAAGGACTTCTCGGCCACATTCCGTGTCGGCAACGTCGTTGCTCTCGTCGGCGCCAATGGCACCGGCAAGACGACCATTCTCAAACTGGCAACATCCGCCCTTGAACCGCAATCCGGAGAAATCCTCGTCAACGGCTCGCCCATGACGGCAATAGACACCGAGTCCTTCAGGCGCAGGGTCGGAATCGTGTTCCAGGACAGCCTGCTCGTTTCGGGGACAGTGCGCGACAACATCACCCTGCGCGACCCCGTGTTTACGCAGGTGGACATAGACGAGGCCATCGCGTTGAGCGGGCTTGAAGAAGTCGTGAAACGTCTCCCGCTCGGACTCGACACGCGCGTCGGTCTGTGGGGACAGTCCCTTTCGGGAGGCGAAATGCAGCGCCTCGCAATTGCCCGCGCGCTCATCCGCAAGCCAAGCATCCTCGTTCTGGACGAAGTGACGAACCATCTCGACGCGGAAGCGCGCGAAACCTTCGGAAAACTACTCCGCTGCCTCGCGCCCGGACGCATCGTCCTCGTCGTCAGCCACGACCCCGCGCTTATCAATCTCTGTGACGAAAAGATTTTTTGTCAGATTCGAGAATAACCTTCGTATGTTAGTATGCAACGGACGGGTGTCCGCTGCATTGGTTAACCAAAAACAAAACAAAGGAAACAAAAAATGACACCTAATGACATCGCGACCAGCATCGCCAGCCTCGGTTCTGCCGAACAGGGTGGCGTCAGGTGGTCCACCATGGCAACATACTGCCTCTGCGGTTCAAGCCAGGTCCCTGATGATCAGCGTTCCTGGGACTGAACCAAGCCGTAAATCCGGCATTGATTGGGGTTGGCTTCGCCAACCCCAATCAATTACCAGCATACTGGGCAACAGAAATGATTTTCATCTCCACCTGCAGCCAAGACGAGACAACTGATATCGTCATGCGGGAGCTTCCCACCGCCTATGTCCTGCGCTTCAACATCGACAAGCCTGATGACTTTGCCTGGGACTTCCACCGAGACGGATTCCGCATCGTAGACAAAGTCTCTGACAAGGAGCTAACCGACAAAACTCTCACGTCATTCTATCTCCGTAAGCCCATGTATTTCGATCTTATCGACGTGCCGAAATACGGGTGCGTCGAAAATTGGCGGCGAGAGGAGACCGACGAGCTTTTCAACGATTTCTTCCGCGAGTGCCAAAGCCGAGGTCTTGTCACGCTCGTGCGAAGCCAAAACAACAAGTACGGCAAGCTTCGGCAGCTACTCGTTGCAGGAAAACATTTCCATGTCGCGCCGTGGCATTTCTTCCACGGCGAACTTCCAGCAGAACTCGAAAACGGCAGATGGGTCGTCAAGTCGATGACGCAAACGCCTATCGGGCAGGGCAAGGTGTTTTTCGTAAAAGAAGTTGATCCACGTGCGCTTGACTTGAGCTATCCTTGGTTCGTCCAGGAGCGAATAGAAGGCGAAGAAGAAGTGACGGTCGTTTACATCGTCGGCAAAATGTATGCGGCGAACGCGCCGCGTGACTCCTTCGGCGGCGATGACTCGCGCAAGGCGCTTTTCGTGAATCCGATCTCCTGGCCGCGCTGCGAACTCTCTCCAGCGGAAGAACGCGCCATCAAAGGCTTCATGGACGAGACCGGCTACAGATTCGGACGCTTCGACTTCATCCGAAAGGACGGCGAGCTGTGGTTTCTGGAGCTCAATCCAAACGGTCAATGGGCGTGGCTCGACGAAAAGAGCGAACACGGCCTCGTCTCGATGGTCGCAGACGCGATCAAGTCCGAAGACCAGGCGCACCGGGCGTCTGCCGAGTGGCATGGTGATATACGAATGGGGATATGAAATCTGACAACGCTATGACAATTCAGGTCGAAAGTCACGGACGATCTCGGGTAGCTTGAAGGCGCACCACTGCGGGAGAGTCAAGATGCCGTTTGTGAAACCGACGTTGCCGTTCACCAACTTGACGCCCCAGCGGATGTCCTTGTACGTCTCTCGGTCAATCAAGGTGCGTAGGCTCTTGGAACGGTTGTTCTCGGCCTTGACCTCTATCGGAACGAGGCAGTCCGCAGACCTGGCGAAGAAATCCATTTCAAGGGTCGAGTTGTCCCGTTTGAAGTATGCGAGCGGCATATCGGCCTTGACCATGGCTTCGCCGACGATGTGCTCAAAGAGGCCACCTTTCCACGTGCCGAGGTCTCGTCGTATGCGCACGTCCTCCTGAACCTCCTTTTCAAGCATCGCAAGGAGCAGTCCCGAATCGCATAAGTAGAGTTTGAACGCGTCGTTGTCGAGATGCGCGCCGAGCGGCAGTTCCGGAACATCCATGCGTCTGCACTTGTTGACGACGCCGGCATCCTCAAGCCACTCCACGCACCCCCAGTAGTCCTTGCGCGTCGCGCCCTTTGACACGGTCGTCCACTGGAACTTGCGGTTCTCCTTCGCAAGATGCGCAGGTATGGAATCGAACACCGCCTGGATGCGGACGGGATCAAGTCCTTCGGCGTACTTGCGGATGTCCGCGCGATAATCGTTGAGTATGCGCCGCTGCGTTTGCGGGACGAGTTCAAACGTCCCCTTGGTGAAGTACGTTTCAAGGACCTCCGGCATGCCGCCCGTCACGCAATAGTCCATGAACAACCTGTCCATCGTGTTCTTGACCGCCGCACCAAACGGGCGGCTCGCAAATACCGGTTCCAGAAGTCCGGCAATCTGCTCGTCGCGGTAACCGCATCCCCAGAGGAATTCCTCGAAGTCCAGAGAATGCATCGTCTCCGTCTCTTGATAGCCGACGCTGTAGCTCTTGACGCGCTTGACCTGGATGCCGAGGAGAGAGCCGCTGCAAATGACGTCAAAGCGTCCGTCCTGCGCGAAGAACTTCAATGATGTGGCGATCTCGGGAAACTCCTGCAGCTCGTCAAAGAACAGCAACGTGTTGCCCGGCGTGAAACGCAGCCTCGGATCGATAATGGAAATGTTGCGGACCAAGCTGTCAACGGAGAAGCCGTCACGGACAATCTCCTTGAATTCCGGCCTTTCAACGAAATTGATCTCAACGAATTCCGAATACGCCGTTTCGGCGAAATGGCGGACAGCCTCCGTCTTTCCGACCTGCCGCGCACCCTTTAGGATCAGTGGCAAACGGTCTTCACGCGCTCTCCAACTCTGGAGAAACGCATCAAACTTGCGGCGCAAGTATAAAATTGGTCTTTTAGGCTTCATGCGCGAATATTATATCACAAATCCGCCCTACTAGGCAACCCTCAAACATATTTTATGAGCGAACTTCCTGTGTAGATGACATGTTTTATGAGCGAACTTTCCATCGAACTTGCCATTTTTATGAGCGAAGTTCTCAGTATTCATTTCGCCGTTTCCCACTGGCGCAGGGATTGTGGTCAGGCGCGCTACCGCTTCGCCGCCGCGACACGCTTCACGATCTCGGCAATGGCTTTCCACTGTACATCTTTCCTGGAACGGGGACATGAAGTTTTTACACCAAAACTCCAATTTCCACTCATATTCTCAACTGGGACTTTTATCCCGAACGGGATAAAAGGGGCAAGGGCCTGGCAGATTTGAAGCAGATTGTCCCGAAGGGGATAAGGCCAAACTGTCTTGGCGCTTTTCATCTCGCCCGCAGTCTGCCCGGCCGAAGACATGCGCCACCATGCCTACTCTGTAAGCAGAAAATCTGGCAAATAGCGATGCTTGATCCCTCCATTGGAAAAGTCAAATCGATCCATCGAAAGCACAATCTTCGCATACTGGTCTGGAACCGTCCGCAGCGCC
>CACWIW010000054.1 GCA_902761035.1 uncultured bacterium
CTGGATGGCGGTGATCGCGTCGTTGCGCTTGCGCACGAGGGGCGTGGGGAGTCCCAGCGACGGACCCGGGCGGCGTTTCCCGCCGTGCGTCCCCTCCGTGACCGGCATACGTATGTCCACCTTGAACTTCAGCGCGGCGGACAGGATGTCCTCGTGGATGTCCGGACGGAAATCGGGCACATCGTCGTCCATGATCTGCCGGAGCGCGAGGAACTCCATCTCGATGAAGCCGAAGGCGTCGCCGCCGGTTTCGCCGGGGGCGATCGCCATGTATTCGTCCATCATCGCCGTATAGAGGCGGTCCACCTCGCCGGCGTCGATCTTGCGCCGGACGGTCTCCACGACGGCGTCGGGGTCGCAGGCCGGGTCGTTCATCCTCGCGGCGGTGGCGCGGAGGGCGTCAAGGTCGACCTCGACGGTCATGGGTGCAATGTCCGACCTGCGACGCTGCACCCCCACCTCCACTTCAGGCCTGCCGTTTGGCATCTTCTTCACTTTACACTTTTTCATGGGGGACATTATACCAAACTCCGCGCGCTTTTGGATGCGTGGATTGGAACAATGCTTCTCCCCTAGAAGAGGCATCGCCTCTCCCTACGACGGGGGGGATTTTTGAGACCCTAGGGAGGTTCGATCTCCCTACACGGAGGGGATTTTTGAGACCCTGCGAAGGTTCGACCTCCCTACATGGAGGTTTTGACTTCCCTACATGGGATTTGAGGCCTCCCTACACGGAGGCGTTACTTCGCCTTGTCGGATTTCTTGCCGCGGCCCTCTATGCCCTTGAGGGTCGATTCAAGCCGCTTGATGAACGAAGCATACTCCTTCTTGGCGTATTCGGGCGCGGCGGCCTGCTCCTTGGTGGTTTCCGTCAGGAGCTTGCGCAGGGACTCGACCGCATAGACGTCGATTTCAGACCTGACCTGTTCCATTTGCTCGCGGCTAGGACGCTTGTCCTCGCCGGCGACTTCCCCCATTCTCTTCCTGAAGCGGCCGTTGAGGTCGGCGAACACTGCCCTAAGCTTCTTGTCGAGCGGCATGCGGTACTTGACGAAGGGGTACTTCGCGGCGTACTTCCCGTCAGGGTCGTTGTCGAGAAGTTCCTGGATGAGGTCCGAGTTCTTCTTGAGAGTATCCTCCTCTGCGTCCGCGAACGCGGCGTCGATCTTCGCGAGGCGTGCAGGGTCGCCCTTGGCCTTACCTGCGATGTCGCGCTTGAGGGTGATCAGCTTTGCGGAGGACTTCTTGATTTCAGCGAGGTTCTTCAAGTACTCCTCCGGTCCGCCGCGGCGGTAGCCGGTCTTGTCCAGAACTACGCCGTCGGCGTCCATGATCAGAACTGTCGGGAATCCATGGACCTCGTACTTCTCGACGAGCTTGGGGTTCTGCTCCGCGGCCTTTTCGGATAGGAGCTTCTTATCGCTGGGCGAGTCGACCATCACGAGGACGAAATCTTTCTTCGCGCCTTCAAGGAATTCGGGCTTGGCGAACACTTCCTCGTCTAGTTTCTTGCACCAGCCGCACCAGTCGCTCCCTGAGAAGTCCACGAGCAGCAGCTTGTTTTCGGCTGCGGCCTGCTTTTTGGCGGCCTCGAAGTCGTCGGTCCATCCTGCCGGGGTGGACGTTGCGGCGGACACCGTGCCCGCGATTGCCGCGACCGCAGCCGCGAGAAGGATTTTCGTTTTCATTCGTTTTTTCCTGATTTTGTGGGAATCATGCACCTGCGCGCACGCCCCCGTACCGGCGGAACTTCCGCACTGGCCACTCGGCCAAAGCCCATTCCGCCTTGGACGCGAAAATACTACCATATCGCGGCACGGAGCGCAATTGGAAAATCTAGAGATCGCGTAGGAAACGCTTCGAGAACACCTCGGCCCCGTCGCGGTTGAGGTGGTTTCCGTCATGCCAGCACTCGATTGGCAGGTCGAGTTCAAGGTAGTTGAGGTAGACAACGCCGAGACGGCGCGCAAGCGCCTCCACCTCCCTCGTGAACGCCGTGAGGCGCGCTTGGTCTATCGCCTCGCGGAGCGGACCCGAAAGCGGCATTGTCGTGATTATCGGCTCGGCGCCGGCGGCGCGGACCAGCTTGACCTGCTCCTCCAGAATGACGAGCAGCGGCAGGTCCGAAGTGGCCGGCGGACGGTTGTTGACGCGCGCCGCCTTGTCCGCCGCGTCGGACCGGGCCATCTTGCGCAGTTTGCGCGAGACGAATCCCACGCCCGTTGACGGGTCGAAGCCGCCTACGAGCGAACTCTGCCAACGCCTGCCGCGCAGGATCGACTTGCGGAACTCGTTGAACTTGCGCTTGAACACCACGTCGCGCCAGAGCGAGAGCACTGATCCAAGCGGACGCCTGTTTTCCTTGAAGTGATAGAAGTGGATGAAAGTATGGACGCGCGCGGCGTTGAGCTCGGAGACAGGACGCGAGATGTCGTAGCCGATTTTGAGAGGAGAAACGTCGATCAGCACGCGGCGGACCTTGCCGGGATTCGCCGCCAGCACGTCCTTTAGCCGCATCGCGTCCTGGTCGCACGTGGTGGCGGCCGTGCTGAAGTTGCGCAGGCCCGGAATAATTGCGGGGTCGAGCGCGTCCTTTGTCTGCGAGTCGCTGCACACCACCATCGTTTCGCCCTCCGCGAGCGTCAGCGCGCCCACGTAGGAGCGGTACTCCATCACCACGACGAACGCCGTCCACGCGACCGCGATTACGGTCGGAATCGCGGCGAACTGGATAAGGCGTTTCAAAAATCGTCGCATGGTCCGCACCTCAGAACTGGAAGTAGATGAACGTCTGGCTGCCAGGCGTGTAGAACACTACTAGCCAGAGGAGGACGAAATACACGCCCCATCTCAGGGAAGTCATGCGCGGAAGGCGCGCGCAGCCGTATGCCTCGCGGCGGTTGAACCACTCCACGAGCAGCAGCACGGCGACAGTGATCGCCGCGATTGCCGTCTCGCGCGGCAGATGGTGCAGCGCGCCGAACGTCCGAACATCGACCATGTCGCGGAACCAGCGGCCAGCCTCGCCGATCGACTGCGCGCGGAAGAGCGTCCAGCCAAGAAGCGCGAAGAAGAACGTGCGCAGCATCTCGCCGAGCTCGCGCAGGGACGGCAGCGCGCGGTCCTCCGCCACGACGTCCAGATGGCGGCGGTTGCGTCCGCCGAGCAGAAGCGGCAGGAACAGCGCGGCGTGGAACGCTCCCCAGGCGACGAACGTCCAGTTGGCACCGTGCCAGAGGCCCGAGACGAGGAAAATCACGAAGGTGTTGCGCACGCGCTTCCACGCGCCGCACCTGCTGCCTCCGAGTGGAATGTAGAGGTAGTCGCGGAACCAGGTGGTGAGCGAGATGTGCCAGCGACGCCAGAACTCTGCAATGTCGCGCGCGAAGTAGGGACAGGCGAAGTTCCGCATGAGGCGGATGCCGAAGAGGCGCGAGCATCCGATGGCGATGTCCGAGTAGCCGGAGAAATCGCCGTAGATCTGGAACGTAAAGAGTAAAACTCCTAGCCATGTGCCGAGTCCGTTGTGGAAAGAAGCGTTGTTAAGAAGGAAGTTTGCAGCCACCGCGCAGTTGTCCGCCACCACGCACTTCTTGAAGAACCCCCAGAGCATCTGGCGGCAACCTAGCACGGCCTCGCCGTAGTCGAACGCGCGCGGACGCAGGAACTGAGGCAGGAGGTTCGTGGCGCGCTCGATCGGACCAGCCACGAGTTGCGGGAAGAAACTGATGAAGGCAAAGAAAGCGATCGGGTCGCGCGTGGGCGCGATCTGCCTGCGATATACGTCGATCGTGTAGCTGAGCGCTTGGAACGTGTAGAAGCTCACGCCCACCGGCAGAGCCACCTGCAGAAACGCGACATGCGGCTCGAAACCGCAGGCGCGCAGCAATTCGGCCGCCTGTCCGACGAAGAAATCGTAGTACTTGAACGCTCCGAGAATGCCGAGGTTGATTACGCAGCTGAGCGCAAGACGCGCCTTCGAGGCTGCGGAACGCGGTTCGGCGTTCGACTCCAGGAGACCAAAGATCCAGCTCCACGCGCTTGTGAAGATGATCAATGCGAGGAAGCGCCAGTCCCACCAGCCGTAGAACACGTAGCTCGCCGCCACCACAAACAGGTTTTGGAGACGGAGATGCGCCCCCAGCAACCAGTATCCCGCGAAGACGAGCGGGAGGAAAAGCAGGAACTCCGGTGAATTGAATAACATTTAGTCGCGCCGTTCAATGATCTCCGCATCGACGATGTCCTCGGAGGCGCGCACCTTGCGTCCGCGCGGGGGTTGCGGACGCGGCGGCGGAGGCGGCGGCTGCGACCTCTGGCGAATCCCGCGGATGAACGCGCCAAGCGGTCCGCCGAAGAACATGACCACAAGCACGATGATGATTACAAGCTGCCAGAATCCGGGACGCATGGAACTTCTCCCTCCCTACGCGGCTACGCGAGCGCCTCCAGCGCCAGCAGGTACCCTTTCGGCCCGAAGCCGCAAATCTGCCCTACGCACGACGGCGCGGTAAGCGACTCGTGGCGGTAGCCTTCGCGGGCGTAGACGTTGGAAATATGCACCTCCACCGTGGGCACCCCGCTCGCCTTGATGGCGTCGTGAAGCGCCACGCTCGTGTGGGTGTAGGCCGCAGGGTTGATGACGATGCCGTCGTACACGCCGCGCGCCTGGCAGATGGCGTGTACGAGCTCACCCTCCACGTCGCTCTGGAACGCGTCGAGCGTCCAGCCGCGCGCCTCGGCGGCGGCGCGCGTGGCGGCGACGATGTCCGCCAGCGTGGTCGTGCCGTAGATCTGCGGCTCGCGCGTGCCGAGAAGCGCGAGGTTCGGTCCGTTCAGGAGCAGGATCTTCTTCGCCATGTCAACCTCCTCAGGGGTGGCGGCGCATCTGGCGCGTCTGCGGCATCTCGACCGCGTCGGGCACCACCACGCCGTCCTTGCCGGACGGCTTCGCGGACGTGCCGTATTTCTTGCGGATCCACCACATCTGGGCGATCGACATCACCTGGCTCAGCGTCCAGTAGAGCGACAGGGCGCTCGCGAAATTGTAGAACATGACGAGCATCATGATCGGCATGAACACCATCATCATGCGCTGCTGGCTCTTGTCGCCGGTGGACGGCGTGAGCGCGCTCTGGAGCGCCATCGTGGCGGCCATCAGGATCGGCAGGATGTTCAGGCCACCGAACGGGAACGTGCCGGCGAGGAGCGCTTCCGGCTGCGAGAGGTCGTCAATCCACAGGAACGGCGCGTAGCGCAGCTCGACCGCGCCGCGCAGCACCACGAAGAGCGCGAAGAACACGGGGATCTGCACGAGCATCGGCAGGCAGCTGGAGAGCGGGTTGACCTTGTGTTCGCGGTAGAGCTGCCACGTCTCCTGCTGGAGACGCTGGGGATTGCCCTTGTACTTCGCCTGGATTTCCTTCAAAAGCGGCTGGATCTCCTGCATCTTGCGCATGCCGATCGTGGACTTGTGCGTGAGCGGCCAGAAGAGGATGCGCACGAGGATCGTGAGCAGGATGATCGCCACGCCGTAGTTCGGGATCAGCGCGTAAAAGAGGTTCAGCACCCACACCATCCCGTAGCACAGCCACCGCCACATCCCGAATTCCATCACGTCGCGGAGGCCGAGGTCCCACAGGATCGCCTGCTTCTTCGGCCCCACGTAGAGCGTGTAGCTGCGCTCCGTCCCCAGGGCTGAAAACGCCGCCGTTGCCGAGACAGATTGCGGCACGTACGCCTTCGCAGAGGTCTGGCGCGTGACCGTGGCGGAGAAGCCCGACGGCATCTCCGAGCTGTTGAAGAGCGCCGTCACGAAGTAGCCGTTCTTCACCGCGATCCACTTGGAGGGAGATTCGACGCGTTGCGTGGAGACGGGAGACTGGCCGCTCGCCGTACCGCCCGAGCAGCTGCAGCCGCCCGACGCGCTCACGAGGTCGGCCTTCAGCGGCTCCTCCTCGTCCCAGTGTACCACGCCAGGCTTCTCGCCGGTCGCGCGGAAGGAATCAATCGACAGATCGCCCGTAAGCGTGCCGTTCTTGGCCAAGGTGCGGGACATCACGCCGAGCGATAGTTGCGTGGGCGTGGCGGCGGGGACGCCCGTGAACGTCTCCTTCACGTCGAGCTGGTAGTTGTCCTTCAGCGTAATCGTGCGTACGACCGGTCCGGCGACGAACGTGACGCTGTTCGGGGTCTGACCCTTCACGGTCCAGTCGGCGTCGGGATCGAGTCCCGGCACGCCCGAGAGCGCGAGCGCCGGCGAAGCGGAGAAGTCGAGCTTGAGCGCGGGGTTGTCCGCACCCTGCGCACCGGGCTTCTCGGAGAAATCGAACAGCGTGGCGGACTTCAGCGTGGCGCCGCGCGTCGAGAACACGAACTCCGCCTGCGCCCCGGCCTGTTCGTTAGTCAGCGTCACGAACGCCTCAGGCGCGCGTGGCTTAGGCGGTTCGGCAGGCTTCGCGGCCGCGGGTTGCGCGGCAGTCGGTGCCGCAGCGGACGGCTGCGCCGCAGCCTTCTCCCGCGCAGCCTCTTCGGGATGTGCCGCCTCCCAGGCGGCGAGTTCCTGCTGGTACTTCGCCTGCGCCTCGGCCTCCTTCTTCGACTGGTTGAAGGAGTGCCACACGTAGCCCACCAGCAACAGGCCCAGCAGGGCCACGATCAGTTTGTCAGTTTTGCTCATGTCTTCTCACATTCCATTTGCCATTTTTCACAATCATTCCGCCACCGGCCCTTCGGCGGAACGGGATCGTACCCGTGCGCCCCGAACGGATGGCACCGCAGAATCCGCCACGTCCCCAGCAGAAAGCCCTTCAGCGCCCCGTGTACGCGGATCGCCTCGATCGCGTAGTTGCTGCAGCTCGGCTCGAACCGACAGCATCCCCGGAACAGGGGACTCAGCACGACCTGGTAGGCGCGGATACAGGCTATCATCAGCGTCCGCATTTCCCCGCCAAGTACCTCAGCTCGCGCATCACGTCCGCCGTCCGCCGTCCGCCGAGCGACACGCGCCCCACGAGGACCCAGACGACGCCCGCCGGCATTTCGTCCGCCAACAGGCGAAACCCCTCCCGTAGGATCCGCTTGGCGCGGTTGCGGTCCACGGCGTCGTGGAAGCTCTTCTTGGAAACGACGACGCCGGCTTGTCGGCCGGCGTCCTCCGAACGCAGGACCCACGCGGTCATGAGACGCCCGCGAAGCGGGCGCCCCCGGTCGAAGACGCTCTTGTACTTCTTGCCGGGGAGCCGCGTGGACATGCACGTAACGGTCCCTTAGACCTGCGTGAGGCGCTTGCGCCCCTTCGCACGGCGGTTTGCGAGCACCTTACGACCGCCCTTGGTCGCCTTGCGGGCACGGAAACCGATCTTCCGCGCGCGCTTAATCTTCGAGGGCTGCCACATCATCTTCATGTTTCTGGTTCCTTTTTTGTTGAAAAGTGAGCGGATAGTATATCACACGCGGGCGCGTTACGCAAGCCCCCGGACGTCGCGAACTGCTGCGGCCACGTTCGCGAAGAGCGCGGGCAGTTTCTCGCACGAGGTGGTGGAGAACGCGAGGCGGATGAGCCCGGAAAGGACGATCGTGCCCGTGGAGTACTTTTCGATCAAGCGCCGGCGCACGGCCTCGGCATCCACGCCCTTCGGCTTCACGCACATGAAATAGCCGCTGTTGAACGGCATCGGCTCGAAGAGGTCCTGCCACTCCGGATGGGATTTGAGAAGGCGGCGTATGATGCGGTAGCGCTTCCGCAGCACGGCGTACTTCTCGCGTTTCTGCTTCGCGTAGGCAGGATCCGCATACGCCTTGAGCGCGAGGTTCTGCCCGATGGAGGACGCGTTCGAGATACCGCTGCGCACGTCGCCCGCAGCCTTCGCGGCGAGCGCCTGGAGCTGCTCGTCCGTCGCGCCCTTCCAGGCGAAGGAGATGAACCCCACGCGCAGGCCCCACACGTAGTCCTCCTTCGTGGTGCCGTCGAGCTTGACGGCGAGGACGTTCCGGTGCAAGTCGGCGAACTCGGCGAACAGCGACTCGGCATGGACGCCCTCCTCGTAGACGAGCCCGAAGTAGGCGTCGTCCAGCACGACGACGATCTTCTTGCCCTTCGCGGCCACGGCCTTCACCGTTGCAACGATGCGCTTCGCGTCCTCGAACGTGGCCGTGTAGCCCGTCGGGTTGTTCGGGAAGTTGAGGACGAGGATTTTCTTGTCGCCGGGCGCAAGAAGTGCGCGCTTCATCGCCGCCACGTCGAACGCGCCCGCGCGGAACATGTTGAACGTGGAAAGCTTCGCACCGCACACTTCCTCAAAGATGAGCGAGTAGTTGTCCCAGTAGAGGTCCGGCGCCACCACCTCGTCGCCCGGACCGGCGAACAGCTCGCCCGCCACGCGCAGACCGTGGGTGAGGGCGTTCGTCACGACGGGGAGGGAATACCGCTTCCCGCGCAGGGAGGGGTTTTTCTTCACCTGCATCTTCTTCCACGTCTCGCGGAGCGGCAAAAGGCCGAAGCTGCCGGCGTAGAGAAACGCCTTGCGGTCGAGATCCGTGTGCCCGGCGAAGCAGTCCATCACGAGCGGGGAGCCATCCTCCTCGAACGCCATGCCGATCGTCGCGTTGATCGCGCACGTCTTCGCCTCGGCGCCCTGCCCGAGAATGCCCCCGTAGGGGAAATAGATGCGACGGCCGACGGGGGAGAGCATGTCGGCCACCGGTCCCAGTTTTGCGTTCAACTGTTCTGCCAATGCGTTCATGGGCGTATAGTATACCATAACCGCCGCCCGGCGTGGGAATAGAATCTTTTCCAGCCTTCGTCAAGCGTATGGCGGTTGCGCGGACAGTCTGGATGCCCTCGCTTGCGTGCGCCAAACGCCGCATACGCGGGGGACTCAGCTATCGATTCCCAACTATCGCGCATCACGTTGCCGAGGCAAAGGTCCGGCTCCACGTAGAAGTCGCACGGGAACACGTCGCCGTTCGCCTCCACCACGAGATAGTGTCGGCAGTCCTGCGCGAACTGGCAGAGCGTAGGCGCACCTGTGAGCATCTGAGACACAAGCGAATCGAACGTGCGCACGCTCACGCGGTGGACATCCCCGCATTTCATCCACTCATCAAAGAGACGCACCATGAAATCGCCCCACTCTTCGCCGGAAACGGCGAACGGCTCCGGCGACGTACATTCGATGTACTGGTGATACAGGCAGCCAAGCTCGTCGCGGATGTAGTGGTAGAGTTTCTCCGGCTCGCGGACCTCGTTCTTCGTGACAAGCTGAAGCACGTTCACCGCCACGCCCGCCGCAACAAGCCGTTCGTATCCGAGCCGGAACTCCGACGTCCTGCCATGCGGACTTACCCCGACAAGCCACCCCGCCTCCGCGAAGAAGCGCGCAAGGGACTCCGTCACGAGCGTCGCATTCGTCTGCACGGAGAACGATACGCCCTCCCCCAGTTCCGCCGCGCGGCGGAAAAAAGGCTCGTCCATAAGCAGCGGTTCGCCGCCCTGGAACGCGACTGTGTGTTCGGCGATCGGAAGCGCGCGGTAGGTCGTGAGCATCCGCTCAAGAATGGCGTCGGACATGCGGGACGGCGGCGCGGCTGGAATCCGCGCCCTACCGGGGCGGTAGAAACAGTAGGGGCAGGAGAGGTTGCAGTCCGCGCCGGCGGGCTTGACGAGAAGGGAGAACGGCCTCATCGCCCGATCGGCCCGTATTCCTTCGCGTCCTTGTACTGGTCCGTGTCGCCGAGGGACGCCTTCAGCTCGTACAGACGCTTCTTCAGCGTGGCGACGCGTTCCGCGTAACGCGGGTTCGCGTACTCGTTAACCAGCTCCTCGGGATCGCGCGCCAGGTCGAAGTACTCCCACTCGTCGCGCTTGTAGTAGTACATCAGCTTGTCTGTCTCGGTGCGGATTCCGTACCACGCGCTCGTGGCGTGTTCGCCGCCTTCGACGTAGTAGCGGAAGTAGCAGTCCTTGCGCCAGTTGGACGGCGTTTTGCCCTCGAGGTTCGACAGGAAGCTCTCGCCCTGCATCTGCGCCGGTTTCGGCGCGTTTGCGATGTCGAGGAACGTGGGCGCGAAGTCGATGTTCGTCACCATGTCGCCGTTGACGGAGCCGGGCTTGATGAGCCGCGGGCAGCTGACGATCATCGGCATCTTGATGACTTCTTCCATCATGAAGCGCTTGTCGTAGAGGCCGTGGTCGCCGAGGAAGAACCCTTGGTCGGACGTGTAGATCACGAGCGTGTCGTCGAGGATGCCCTTCTCCTTCAGGTACGCGCGCATCTCGCCGACGGAGTCATCGACAGACTGGACGCACGCAAGGTAGTCCTGCATGTACCGGAGGTACGAAAGCGCGGCCTTGGCGCGGTCGTCGTTCTCCATGCCTTCCGGCCACTGATCGACGTACTGCCCCTGCGCATTTTTGCGTCCCTCGTAACGGCGCCCTTCGAACTCGAACTGCCCGCCGCCGGCGAAGTATTCGGCGAGTTTCAGGTCCTCCTTGAGGCGCATGTGGCGCAGCACCGTCATCGCCGTCGTCTTGATCGGCGAGGCGCGTCCCTTCCAGTCGTCGAAGAGCGTCGCGGGAATCGGGATGTCCTTCAGCGTCATGGCGCGAAACTTCGCGCGGTACTTGTCGCTCGGCAGCCAGTTGCGGTGCGGCGCCTTGTGGTGCATCATCACGAAGAACGGCTTGCCGGTGGCGCGCGCGCCGTCGATCACGTCCTTCGTGACGCGCGTGATGTTCTCGGTCGCGTATTCGCCGGGATAGTCGGTGCGGACGATCTTGCCGTCCTTCTTCTCCCAGAACCACGGGTTGAAGTACACGCCCTGGTTCGCGTACACCATCCAGCGGTCCCAGTCCTCGTCGCGCACGGTCTTGGGGCCGCCGAGGTGCCACTTGCCGACGAATGCGGTGTAGTATCCGGCGTCGCGCATGTATCCGCCGACGGTCTTCTTGTCGCGCGAGATGTTGTTGAACACGGGCACGCCGTTGCGGTGGCTGTACTCGCCCGTGAGGATGCCGCCCCGGCTCGGCGTGCAGATGGGGTTGGTACAGAAGCAGTTCGAGAGGATCATGCCGCTGCGCGCCATCTCGTCCATGTGCGGCGTCTTGTTGATCCGCGATCCGTACGCGCCGATTGCGTGCGCGGCGTGGTCGTCCGTCATGATGTACAGGATGTTCAGCCGACGCGCCTTCGCTGCGGAGAGGAATCCCCCGCCCCAGCATCTCGCCAACGCTGCGGTAGCGGCCGTGCCAGAAATGAACGCCCTTCTCGTTGAAACGGTTTTCATGTCATTTGTCCTAATTAGCATTTACCGGTGCCCAAGCATTATATCATAACCCCGCCCCTAGGTGTGGGGTAATTTCTAAGTCATCGCTCAAAAACCACTTGAGCGCTCCATCGAGTATTGTTCACAAATCTTCATTGCCAACATTGTTCACAAAGCACAAATATCAATTGCGGAGAGGAGGCCCCTCCTATTTGTATTGGTGGCAATGGTGGCATTTGTGAACAATTGAGATTTGTGAACAATCGCAATCGTGCCGGCAAGTGTACAAGTTATTGTTGAGCAACTACTAACGATAAAGCGTCGCGGCCAGCAGGCCGACGAAGGTTTCCGTCCCCCGGCATTCGATGCGCAGCGACTTCAGTTCCTTTGCGGGATTGAGCGCGATAGCGTGGGCGTTCGCATGGGCGATCTCGCCCAGCATCACGGGACGCCCCTTCACCGCGTAAGGCTTGTTGTCGCGCTTCGCGTCATAGTAGCTCCACTGTCCCTGCGAATAGTTGAGCCAATCGTCGCAGTTGTCGGGCGGAACGAGCGAGAGCGCCTCTTCCGATCCGTCGACGTACCGCACCTTCACGCACGCCGCCTCCATCCATGCGACGTTGGGGTTCGTGACGACGGCCGAGAGCAGCGCAAGCTTTCGCGCCTTGCCGGAAAGCGGAATCTCAACCGCATCCGGGAATTGCTCGTAGAACGAGGTGAACGCGGCATTCTTCCCTTCCTTCGGGCCAAGGCGGAACGCCAGACCGTACTCCGTCGCGAGCGCACCATCCGACGGCCAAAGCTCAAGCGCCTTCGGCACGGCGTAGTCCTTCGGCCAGTGGCGGTTCCCAGCCGTCTCGTGGTGTTCCCACCAGGTGCGTCCGTTCGCCATGAGCGTGCGCGGGATGCGGGACCACGGCTTGTTGGCGATGCGCGGTGAATACTTCCCCTTATGCAACAGCCGCAGGTTCTGGTTGAAAGATTTCGAGAGATCGACAAACTCCGCCTTCGCGCCTTGCGGAACAGTGAGGTCAGAGCCTTCGCCCTTGGGGTGTCCCCACCGTGTATGGCGCAGAGGAATCGCCGCGCCCGCGAACTGCGGTTTCGGCGCGGGGATGACCTTGACCGTCGCAGCGCGGCTACCGCCCGTCACCTCCACGCCGCCCGTGCGCGTCCAGCGGTAGGAAATGTACGGCGACTTGATCTCCGCTTCATTCCACGACGCGGGGAACGACGGACGGATCTCCCTGCCTTCGACGATGCCGAACAAGCCCTCCGTGACGGCACGGAGATAACCGGCCGTGTTGTCGGCGAAGTCGATGTTGCCGTAGCAGGCGAAGTCGAAGTTGAGGTCGCACGTGCCCACGCCCGGTCCGCAGCCCGCACCGCGTGCGGAGACAGCCGCCGCGTCGTGCAGGTTGCGCCATCCGAGTTCCGGCTCGCCCGCCTGGTAGCACGCAAGCGCCCAGAAGATCATCTCGTTCGGGTAGCGCCCGCACGACGTCCAAAAGAGCGGCAGGCGGTTGGAGGAGTAGAGCAGCGACGCGCCGTCCTTGGCGAAGAACGTCGGCACGTTATCCTCCACCCAGAACACGGCGCGGCGGTTGCGCGCGAGGTCGGACACAAGGTTGTCGATCGCGATGTAAACGGTGGAGAGGTCGGGCGCGCGCATGAGGCGCTTGAGTCCGAACCGCTCGCGGTATTCGCCCCACACGCCGTCGCCTTCGTGCCACAGACTCTTCGCGATCGCGTCCTCCACGGCCTTGCTCCGCGCGGCGAAGTACGCGGCGTCCTCCGCCTTGCCGAGACGCTGCGCGACTTCAGACATCACGCGGCAGTCGAAGGCGTAGTAGGCGGAGGAGATCGTACCCGCGCCGCCGTTCGTCCACTTGTCGTCGGTGTTCCACGTATTGAGCCAGTTCTCGTAGAGTTCCGTGCCTGGCACCTTCATGTTGCGGTCCATCCACTCGAGGTGCCTCTTCACGCCGTCGTAGGCGATCTCGCGCATGAAGTCGTCGTCGTGTGTCCACTTCCAGTAGCGCATCACGGAGACGACAAACTCTTCACACATGTTGTAAAAGGAATCGCGCTTCGGCTCGTTGGGGATGCGTCCGTCCACGCGCTGTGAGCGGAAATGCTCACGTGCGTTTTCCTTGAAACGTTCCTCCCAGCCCGTCGCGTAGCAGATGTAGGCGACGCGCCATCCGGCGAAGGCCTGCTTCCAGTTCGTCGCGCCGTGCGTGATGTGGCGGCCCTCGAACATCGCGTCCGCCACGAGCAGCTGGCACGGGAGAAGCGAATCGAGGACCGGGTCGGGCGTCTTGATCTCGATCGTCCGCGCGATGCGCTCGAAGTGGTTGGTGGCGGCGATGAATGCCGCAGCCGGGTCGATGGACGCCGGACGCCGCATGCCCTTGCGTTCGAAGTCGTAGTACGTCGCGCCGCCTCTCTCGCCTTTGGCGGCTAGCTCCCACTCGCCATTGAACTTCGGCGGCAGGTCGCCCGTCGTCTCCACGAGCAATCCGTCGGACTGCGCGCTGCGCACCATCTTGACCGTTCCCCTGCCCTTTAGGTCGTATTCGGCGCGTCCCCACACGTAGCGGTATTCCACGTCCTCGGTTTCGTCGCCGAACTGCAACACGCCGCGCACTTTCTTGTCGATCCGATACCCCCTGAACACCTTCAGCGCGACTTTCGGACGGTCGCTCGTCCACGGGAGGGACTTGCAGGGGCTCAGCTCCCTGTCGTCGCCGTGCCATCCGTAGAGCGGACGGTTGAACTCGCCGCCGCCGTTGCTCGTCCTGTATCCACCGGGAACAGGCTTGTAGCGCAACTGCGCATTTCCCCACGAAACTCCCGTCAGCGCAACTGCCACAGCCGACACCACGAGTGTGGCGACCTTACTCCGATTAGTCTTGATTATATTCATTTTTCTCTCCTTCAAATTGTGCGCCAATTATACACCTTCAATTCGTGCAAGTCAATTGCACTCTTGCGATAATCGCAATTGTACTTTTGGGTCATCCCAGTCTATTTCTTACTGTAGATTCCCACCTTCTCCACTCAGCCAATCGGCAAGATTGACGATTCGGACACCTTCGAAGTCCGTTTCTGGATTTCGCGTTCTGGCGATCAACATTCTGGGATAGGCATCGCGTATCTTCGCAAAGGGGGCAAGTTCCCGCGCGAACGTCTCCTGTGCGGTGATGTTGTCGCTCACCTGGACGTAGAACTTTTCGCTGCCGCGCATGGCGATGAAGTCAATCTCCAGGTCCTGTACCTTCCCAATGTAGACATCATATCCGCGACGCCGCAGCTCCAGATAGACCAGATTCTCGCATGCGCGTCCGTAGTCCATGTTGCGGCGACCCAGAACGGCATACCTGAAACCGAGGTCGCTCAGATAGTATTTCTCGTTCGTGGCGAGATACTTCTTTCCGCGGACGTCATACCTCTTCACCGCATGGAACAGAAAAGCATGGCGAAGATGGTCGATGTAGTTGGCCGCAGTCACGTGATTCGTCGTCACCTTGTTTTGCGCCAGCTGGACGCTTGCCTTGTGCGGAGACGTCAAATTCGCCACGTTGTCCATCAGGTACTCGGCCAGGTACCGCAACACCGTTGGCTCGGCCAACTTGAACTTCTGGACAAGATCCCTGGTCAGAATCGTCTCGAACACCTCGCGAATGTATGCCACCCGGTCGGTCTCGTTTCTGTAGACGTAGCTTCCCGCAAGGCCTCCTTCGACGAGGTACCTGTCAAGCATGGTCTCCCTGTCTGAATCACCCGAATGATATGTCAGGAACTCCGAAAAGGAAAACGGATAGACGGGGATCTCGATCTGGCGTCCCGTAAACAACGTGGCCAGATCGCTGGAAAGCAGAAATGCGTTCGAGCCGGTCAGATAGATGTCGTATTTCCCGGAATTGTGCAGGCTGTTGATTGTTCGCTCAAAACCCCTGCATTCCTGCACTTCGTCTACCATCAGGACATTCTCAACACCATCTTTCGTATTTGACAGCACATAATCATTCAGCGCATGATATTCCAGTAACCCCTCATTGGCGAGATCTGAAAGATCAATGTAAATGATGTTGACGCCACTTTCCGAAGAAAGCAGCTCCTTAAATGCTTCCAAGAGCTTGGATTTCCCTCCGCGGCGAACGCCGACAATGATTTTTATGTCCGGCGTTCCACGAACATTGTGCAATCTGTCGAGATAACTTTGTCTTTTTATCAGTTTCATCTCATGCACTTTCAAAACTTTTCATTTTTCGCTTTTTTGTAAACGACGATATTTTATCATGTACCATGCAGATTTGCAACCCCTGAAGCATACATCTACCGCAACAATGAAAACGGCAACTAATTCATGCGTTCTGAATTAGTTGCCATTCGAAGCTGTTGCAAAACCAGGTAGGGCGCGGTGTCCCACCGCGCCGCGGCGGCGTGAGGACACGCCGCCCTACCAGATGCGCGAGGGTTTTGCAACTGGCTCCATGGTTATTCGAACTGGCGCTCGACGGCTTCGATCATTTTTGCCACTCGGCTGCGGATGGCCCTCACCACATTCTCCTTGATGCCAAGCTGCTGGGCGATTTCCCTTGGGGAAAGGCCGTCCGCAGTGGCCATCAAGTAGATGCGCTGGTTCTGGAGCGAGAGGGCCGATTTCGTAAAGACATGTCGGACTGCGGTCTGATGACGCGCAAGACGCCAGGCGATATCCAGCTTCACCGCAGGATCAAAATCGGCGGAAGAAGGGATTTCGATGTCCAACGGGACTTGCGAATCCTCTTTTCGCGCCTGGCGTCGCCGCATCCGGTCCACCATCTGCCGGCGGATGATCGCCCCGAGCCATGTGCTGAACTTCGCGCGCTGAGGGTCGAAAGCCTTGCCGCGAAGGAGCACCACGAGCTTCACCAGCGTTTCCTGCACCATGTCATCGACGTCGGCCTCGGGAATGTCCGAACCCAAAAGCCGGACGAACTTGCCGATCGCCGGGCCATACAGCTCAACGAACCGCGCCCACTCCGCCTCGTCCTCACCCGCCGCAAGGTCGGCGATCCGCATCAACAGCGACTTCGGCGTCTGTGGCCACAAAGGATTCATACGCCAACGCTCACTTGCTTCCCGCTGCCTTATCCGGCAACGGCAGCGGCTTGATGCCACGTTCCTTCGGGAAATCGGTGTGTATGAAGAGGCGGAAGCCCATGGCGAATTTCACCCACACCGGGTTGGCGCCGTTCCACCAGAACGAGGGCACGCAGCCCACGCGGTTGTCCCAGTAACCGCCGCGAAACAACCGAAACACCCCCGGGGAAGGAGGACCAACGGGATCCGTCACCCTGCTCGGTAAGTTGTCGATCCATTTATTTAAATCCCAACGCCAATCCAGACACCACTCCCAGACGTTCTCGTGCATATCGTAGAGTCCCCATGCGTTCGGCCTACACGAGCCAACAACCATCGGATAACCGCGTTTCGGATCTGGTCCGTGTTTTTCGATATTGTCATCATTAGTCGTCCCCGCCCGGCAGGCGTACTCCCATTGCGCACCGGTGGGCAGGTCGAAGTTGAGGCCTGTGCGCGCCCGGATTTTTCCCATGAACGTCGACGGATCGACGTTCACGGAACTCGGCCAGTTATATGTGGCGGAATCGCCGCGAATTGCATTCCACGAGACATATCTGACGGGCCGCATGTCGTCCTCGGCGGATGATGAGGGATGGGTATCTCCCGTCACCAGCTCCCACTGCTTCTTCGTCACCTCAAAGACGCCGCAGTAGAACGGCTTCGTGAGCGTCACTTCGTGTTTGTCGGTCACTTTGTAGCTATCCCTTTTGCCGTATATGCCCATGAACTTCCCCGGCTCGATGCGGCGTAAAACAAGCTTCGTGGTCTTGTATTCGTCCGTCCAGCCGCCTTTCGGCTCGGCAGCGAGGTACGATACTGGATACTTTCTTGCATTTGGCCCTGCCGAGAGGTCGATGACGCAATAGAGGACGCGATTCTGCAGGCGCTGGTGCAAGTCGTAGAGTCTGCCTGCTCTCTTGCGCGGAATGCTCCGGATGGCGCTGGACAGAATATTGACGAGCGTCGCATCGGGCACGTCGTTTATGTCGTTGCGTATCTTCGAGATGACGTCCATCGCGCCATCGTAGTCCTCCGCCCGCACGCGATAGAAGAACGCGCCCTTGAGGAGAAGGAAGCGCGCGGCCTCACTCTGCGCCTCGCCCGCGTACTTGAGCGCAGCCGTGGCCACGTCGGCGGCGCTCATCTTCCGTTCGTTGAAGTTCGCTACGTCCGAACGCATTAACTCGGTCACAAGGCCTTGCGCCTTCTCCAACTCCGCATGCGTGGGCATACCGCTTGCCGCGAGGGTGCATGCGCATCCTACCGCCGCCAACCATGTTTTTGTATTCATCTATTCGATTCCTTTCTGTTACTCCGTTTGCAAGTATATACGCACACGGTCGCAAAACGCAACAGTAGAAAATAATTTTTTCAGGCTACGGATTTCTGCCCAGTCCGGGTGTTGCCAAAAATGCGTCCGACACATCTACGATTGGCGGCTCGCTGACGGCTGGCGGCACGTCTTGCGGCTCGTCCGGCACCCTTTCGTTCCGCGGCCACAGCAACGCCGTCATCGCAATGCCAAACACCAGAACGGCGGCGGACGTCCACCATATCCAACGTCTGCGCGGCTTGCAGGCAAGCGTAAGCGGCGGCAAGGAGCGTTTGGACGGATCCTGCGCCAAAAGTGCAGTGAAAAGCGGCTTCCAAGCGGGATCAAACGGAGCGAGTAGATCAAATGCGTTTCCACCCGGCTCGTACCAGAGGCCCGTGAGCAGACGGAAGAAGGTCATGCCGAGGGCGTAGTAGTCCGATGCCGGCGTGGGGACACCGCCAAGCCTGACCTCCGGGGCAAGATACATGACGGTGCCGAGTATGCGCCGCTCGTTCAAAGGCTCGCCCGTGGCAATCGTGCGGGTAAGGGCGATGTCTTCGCGCAACTGGGCATCGAGGATGCGCGATATGCCGAAGTCGGAGAGCACAGCTCGCCCATCCTTGCCTACGAGGATGTTCTCCGGCTTGATGTCGCGGTGGACAATTCCAGCGGCATGAATGGCATTGAGGGCTTCACACATGTCGCCGTACCATCCGGCCAGACGTTCCTCGGAAGTGCCGTCTTTTGCGTCCTGTGCATCGGCGAGATTCAATGGTTGTCCGCTTGGGCTCGTCACGAGATCCATGGTGAAATACGGCGTACCGTCAACCTCGTCGAAGGAGAGGTCGTGTACGCGAACGAGCCTTGGGTGGTCGAGGCGGGCGAGCAACTTCCCCTCCGCGAGAAAGCGCTTGCGGAGAAAATCGGCGTTACGCCCGTCCGTGCGGAAAAGCTTGAGGGCGCGATGGACGCCAAGGTGCTCATGGACTACCTCGTAAACAGCACCCATTGCGCCTTTGCCCAGCAGCCTCACGAAACGATACGGCCCAATCTGTCGCGGCATGTTTTCTTCACGTCCAACAAACATGAAATCTCCTATCAGCGAAAAACACTATTATGATACCATATTATTGTGTTTACCACAATAATGAGAATGGCAACTTGTTTGCTTATTTGAATTAGTTGTCATTCGTCTGACGGGGCGCTCGTTGCAGAAACAGGCCATCGCTATTTCTCGCTGGGTACAAGTTCATGGATGGTCGTGCCGTTCACCTCGTAGGAGAAGAGGCGGCGTCCGTCGCCGACCGACATCGGATAGACGATGGCGTTCTCCGGCAGCTCACGGGGGATGTCCAGCCGCCGCGAATACGCAAGCGTCTTGTCGAAGATGTGCGGCTTCGCGCATTCCACGACGTCGAGATCAGTCCACGCCTTGCCGTCGTTCGAGCCCTGCAAACGCCACGCGACGGGATTGCGATCCCCGAAGCGCGACGTGTCGTCGGCCGTGTACCATTCGTACCGCGTCACCGCGACGGGCTCCGCGTATTCAAGAACCACCCACACGTCCTTCCCTGAAACATCGCGCCGTTCCGTCGCCGAACGGTCGTCGTACCACTTCGTGCCGAGGTTGCCGTCGAGCGCCTTCAGCGGATTGAAACCTTTCTTGAACTCGGAGGCGAATGTCGACTCCTCGTACCGGACGGCAGCGCGCCGCTGCGTGATGTCGTCCACGCCGCTGAACAGCTTCAGTTCCGAAATCTGGAGTCCGCCGCCGCCCGTCAGTTCGACGGCAAAGCGATAGAAGCGATAGGCCGCCGCACCGCACGGCTCTTCCGCTGCGCCGAAGAGGATGAAACTCTTGGGCGCCCACGCGCCAAGGTCGAACGAGAATTTCCCATCCTTGATGGCAATAGGCTCGCCAGCCGGTTCCCCGCGCAGGTTCACGGGACGGGCCGAGGTCGCCTTCATGCCCTTCGGGAGCGTAACCGTGATCGTACCGCCCTTTCCTGCCTGCTCCCACACGCGCAGCACCGTGCCCGCGCCATCGGGATTCGGGCAAAACGCCGTCACCCTCACCCCCTTCCGCGAAACAGAAACTCCTCTATTTTTTTGTCCATGTAGAACATGTAGATCATGTAGATTTTCTACACGTTCTACCTGTTCTACACGGCTAAATATTTTTCCCTCCGCGAACGCCGCGACGCACGGCTGCCGAATATCCCACGCGGGCGTGAACACCGCCTGTTCCTCATCCGCCCCATCCGCCACGGGATACACCCTCAGCGTGGCTGTCCAGGTGCCGGGAATCCAGAACGGGTAGTTGGTGTTCCACTGGTTGTTGTAGAGGTTTGCGAAAACTTCAGGTTCGGTCGGCACGTAGTCCGGCTCGTAGCGCCAGAGGCCGGGCTTGCCGAGACTCCAAAGCGGCAGATCGGCGGAAGCGACGCCCACGCCCGCGCCGTGGTTGCCCGTCCGCACCGTAATCGCGCGGTCAACGCATACGAGGTTGCGGTTCGCGTAGAAGATGATGTCCTTCGCGGGATCGATCGTGCCGCCAATGCGTCCCACGCGGAAGGACGGTTTCGCCACGTTGAACGGCAGGCAAATCCAACCGCCCTCCGGCGTTGGGTCGGGCGTCTTGTCCGTCACCTTCCACGAAATATCGACATACGCTTCATGGTCAGGGAACGAGAAGCGCAGTTCGTAGCCCTTCGCCAGACCCAGCGTATCGCCCGCCGTGAGCGTCACTTCGTCTCCGAGCGCGGTGCGCACGTGGCGTGCCGTCCAGTTCTTCGGCGTCATCGCGGCGTAGGTGATCTTGTTCGTACCCGGCATGCCGCCCTTTCCGCAGTCGCTGTTTTCGCTTCTCTGGAACTTGTCACGATTATACACATCTACGTAATGTCTGACCTCGACCCTGCTGAAGCGTTCGTGCAGGAACTGCCCGAGGGCGTGTCCGCCCTGCTTCACCAGCTCACGCCCCGTGGTGTTCTCGACGAGCGAGGCTATCCCACCCTTTTCAAGATCAAACTTGACAGTGAAGTGCCGAGTATGTAGTGTTGCCAATGTGGAAATGTTGCCAATGCCAGTTTCCAATGCCAATTGGTTAGACCGGTGGGATTGAGAACTGGCAACATTGGAACTGGCAACATTTTCACATTGGCAACATTTCCCATTCTCCACCGGAAACGTCTTGTACCCGCCCGCAGGTACGCCCCTCGCGAGGAACGTCCTCTTGCCGCCGTCCGGAACCTCCACCGTCACGACCGCATCGCGCTCGTACGGCAACGGATTGAACACCACGACGCGCGGGCCTTGCGCATCCACGCTCCGCGCAAGCATCTCCATGCGCTCCTTGATCCCGCCTTGCGCCATGCGGTGCGCCTCGCGCGCGTATTCCCTGTGGTACTCCAATGCGGCGTCGATGTGCTTGAAATCGCCGCGTTCGTAGCGTTCGCGCCAGTCGGGATCGTGGAAGCGCTTGCGTTCGCGTTGGCACGAAAGCCCCCACGTATGTTCCGAATAGAGTCCGGACTTGCGGTAGGCGCGGTCAAGAGTATTCGCGACGGGCTTCGTCTCCAAGCCGAGCGCGCGCAGCGTCGTATCGAGAATGCCGAGCGTGATCAGTTCCGTCTGCGCGCAACGGTGGGTTGCCGTCTCCTCCGGCTCGGACATCAGCCCGTGGATCCACGTGTCCGGCATGTCGCCGCGAATGACGGGGAGCGTGGGGTTCTCCTTCTCTTCCGCGATGATGGCGTCCGCGAATTCCGACGGATCGCCGAACCGCACCTTCACGCCGGGGATGGCCTTGCGCACGTTCTCCACCAGCGTCTCGGCTTCCTTCGGGGAAATCGGCCCCCGGTTGTCGCCGCGCATGTAGTAGGCGAGATACGTCTTGTGCTTCCAACCCTCCGGGACGCGGAAAATCGGTCTGTCCCGCACTTCGCCGTAGTTCGGACAAAACCCGAGCAAGATGCGCGAGCCGTCCGGCCCCTCCCACCAGCAGAGCCGCGGGATCTTCGCGAGGTCCGCGTTCTGCTTGCACCCCCGGTTGACCCCGAGGTGGAGGAACTTGACGCCCGCGTTCGCGAGGACGGTCGCAAGCGCCCACCCCTGTTCCGGCACGTCGCTCTGCTTGGCGTGCCGCGGGATGTCGATCCCGAACCGGCGGGAAATGGCTGAGCTATACGAGAAGAGACGCACCATCTCCTCGAGGTCTGACGCCTCGGTCTCGATCGTGAACGGCATCGCCTGATACTGGAGACGGCGCGTCCGCACGGCCTCCTCAAGCCTTGCGCGGCGCTCGGGACTATATTCGCCGCTCAGTGCGACGTCCATAGACCAGGCGGGCAGCATCCAGCGAACACGCTGCTCCTCCGGCTTCGTCCCGTCTGCGTCGAGCAGTTTGAAAATGCTATCCAAATCGGATGTCCTGATCCTGCGCATGATTTCGGGCACGGTGCAGGTGAAGCCCACGTCGAGGTGGTTCTTTGACGCGATGATCACCTCTTCGAGGTTTGGGCAGCCCGGATTCGCCGCCACCGCCAAATGCGGAACCGACATGACCATCCCTGCGGCGAGGGAAAACATTGTCTTGTACATATAAGATGCTCCTTGGGGGGGTAACTCAAGTATGCATAAATCAGTCGTGATTTTGGAACCGCCCCTCAGACTCCTCTCCGAGGCACCATTTCCATGCGGGAATGGCCTTGATTCCATCGTCATCCCATTCCTCGTCCCATGTCACGACCAAGCAGTCCTTGACCTTAAGCTCGTTCCTCGCTGACTTCAATGCGGAAAGCTCGCGCGCCTTTGTGGCGGAGTCCGACATCTCCCAAGCAACCTGGATCAGGCGTCGCTTCTTTGAAATTCTATCCGTGACGAGGAAATCGACTTCTTCGCCCTTCTTCGTATTAAAGTACTCGATCTTGTTGTCACCGCGTCTCAAAGCGAGAAACACGAGGTTCTCCAGAAGCCAACCCCGTGAGGCATCGCTCTTTGGCGTCACCGCCCGTGCAAGCCCCGTATCGACAAGGTAGAATTTGTCGGGATTCATCCGCCGCACGGAGAGCGAATCTGTCCGAATCGGAACGCGGTAGATGAGATAGGTCTGCTCAAGCCAGTCGAGGTAATCGGAAATGTACTCGCGGCTGTCAGAAATCCCCAGACCTTTGAGTGAGCCCGAAATGGCGCGCGTCGAAATCTTGTGTGCGAAATTATGCTTGATGTATTCCAGCGTGTAGCGCAGCGACTGCACGCTCGGCACCTCGTGGCGTTCGATCACGTCACGGTAGAGCACGGCATCGACATAGCCCTGCAACGTCTTGACGCGAATCCGGTAGTCGTCGCCCTGCACGGCCGGGAAACCGCCCTCGTCAAGATAGCGCTGCATCGCATGGCGCAGGACGCCGGCCGTGCGCGACGAATATGGCGCGGAAGGAACGGCCTTCACCAACGAATTGAAGCGGAGGAACTCGGCGAACGACAGTGGAAACACCTCGACGTCCAGGGAGCGCCCGCGCATTTGCGTGGCGATCTCGCCGGAAAGCATCTTGGACGACGAACCCGTGAGGCACAATTGCACATGATGCGAATCGAGAATACGGCGGGCGTAGAGTTCCCACCCCTTTACATCCTGGAGCTCGTCCAGGAAATACCAGCACCTCTCCTTCGCCGCGTCCGGGAACATTTCGGCGTGAATGTCCCCCAGCAGCCGCAGGTGCTCGAGTTTCAGCCCCTTCAGCCGGTCGTCGTCGAAGTTGACGTGCACGATCCGCTCCAGCGGAATCCCGGACTCGACAAGCGCACGCATCCGCTGGTACGTCACGTATGTCTTGCCCGATCTGCGCATTCCCGTGACGACCGTCGCGGCATTCCGCTTCTCAAGGTATTCGACATTGCGAGGTACGACGTCTTCGGGAATCCCGAATTCGTAGAACTCGCGCATGACCTCTCCTAATATTGCCTTCATGGCCCGCATTATATCATACCACCGGATTCATGGCAATCACTTCTGGTCAACTTTTTTAGCCACAAAACCTGAATGCTGGACAAAAAAAACATCCACCTTCGCGAGGCGCATCCTGCCGACGTAGACGGGAGCATTAATGCATAATCGTTTCATCCAATCACAAACAATGCTCCATGTAGAAAGACCGATAGGCGATACCTTCTTCCTGATGGAAATCTGCAGTCTACGGTCGCACGTCCGACACAGACGGCACGAACTGAACGCTTGACGGATCTTTCCAGAGGTCGGCGAGGGGAAGTCCTTGCTCACGCGCCATTTCGACGGCACCCCGGGCGTAGAAATAAGCACCCGAGTCGCGGACGTGCGCTGCATCCTGTTTGCCTTTGGGATAGTTTGCGTATTCGCCCGGCTTGACGTACATGTAGAGCGACTTCGCCTTTTCCAGCCCCATCTTCGGAAGCTTCTCCTCGGCATAGCGGTTGAGGTCGAGGAGCGGCACACCGAGTTCGGCGGCTGTCTCGCGCATCGCCGTGACATACGGCCCCAGCCCCGTCGCGCCGCCGTCCACCGACATCGTGCCGTCCTTCTCGCGGAACCCGGACGAATGCGCAATCGACGTCGCGAAGGCGATGTTCGCACCCTTCGCCCGCGCATCGGCGGCAAAGCCCCTGAGGAACGCCTTGTACTCGTCAACGGTGGAATAGTCGTTCTTCGGCGGCTTGTTGCGGCGCTTGTTCATGTCGTTGTGTCCAAACGATACGATCACCCAGTCGCCGGGCTTGAGCGCGGACGCGATGCACTTCTCCCAGCGCCCCGACTCGCGAAAACGCCGCGCACTCCAGCCGCTCCGGGCGAAGTTGTGGAGATTTTCCGGCTTCTTCATGAACGACTTCAGGGACTGTCCCCAGCCATACTGCGGAAACCAGTTCGGCGCGTATTCCGTCATGATGGAATCACCCGCCATGTAGAGCTGCGGTCTGGACGCGGACACCTTGTCCTGTAGCGCTTTGGGAATCTTGACGTACGCCGTTTCGCCACGCCACACGGCAGTTTCAAACGATGCCGACCATGCGCCCGCCGAAACGAGGCAAATCGCCAATGACCAGAAAAAGTTTCTCATGAAGTCCGCTTTCTGAAAAGTGATTCCAAGCGTTCAATAAGTTCTTCGCAGCCAAAAAACATTTTAAAACCTCATAATTTGTCTTTCGGCGCGCATTCTATCATAATCCCGCCGTTTTGGTCAATAGCATTTTGTCACATTATTGAAGAATCCCTCATAATGTGACAAATCGGCCTTTTCAGGATTTCGCTACATTCAAGTTAATCCCCAGTTAATCAGCGAACGCCTTTGCCGTTGGCAAACTTCTTCCGTGCCACGCGCATTGCCTCAAAGATGTTCGCAATCTCCTTTTCGCGCTCGTCCAGACGGTCGGTGTTGAACGACTGGTACGTCATCACGACAAGCCGGAGATTAGCGATGATGTCGCGGAAATCCTGGGCTTTCTGCGCCCCGTGGCGTTTCGCCCGGACAATCTTCTTCGGCTCAAAGAGCTTCGCATCCCTAAATATCTTCACGATCTGCTCGCTGTAGCAGTCGCCGAGGACAATCGCGCTGCCCGCGTTGGCCACTGCATTCGTGTTGAACTCCGGCGCGTAGTGCGGATTGTTCCAGAGGCTCGGGTTGTACCAGACGTTCATCAGGTTGCTGATGTCGTCGTCGACGCACCACACCGGTTCAGCGCGGTGCGCCCCCACGAACCGGTTGAACGTCAGGCGATGTTTAAGGTTCGTTGCCGCGAAATCGGCGAAACCCTCGTAGATGAGTCCCATCCCGTAGGCGTTGAAGTGCGTGCCGCCGGGCGGGTAGACCCACTCCTTCCATTCCTTCTTCTTCGAGATCAGGTAGGTGCTGGCGTCGAATGTCTTGATTCCGTTGGCGCGACACAGGGTCGCGAGCTTGCCCTGCGTGTCGTAGTTCGAGTAGTCGAAGAACCAGTCGAGCCACGCGGGCAGGTATTCCGGGTACGCCTGCGGCTTGTCCGCCATGGGCACGAACACGAAGTCCGCGCCGATCGAGCGGCAGAACGCATCGACCTCCTTGAGCTTCTTCATCACGGAGGCGTACTTGTTCGTGTCGCCGGAGCGGTCTGCCTCAAGGTGGAACTTCAGGTACGGCTTCTCGAAGAGGATACCGTCGCGTCCGTCCATGATGCTGCACTTGTAGCCGTGGTGGAACGTGCGCAGGTTGAAGACGTCCCATATTTCAAGCGAGGTCCGGAGGAACGTCTTGCGCATGAAGAAGTTCTTGGAGAAGTCCTCGGTGAAGGACGTCTGGAACGTGCGGTTGGTGTAGCTCGCGAACGTGAACGGGACGACCTTGGTCCCCTTTTCCCAGCCGTACAGTTTGGTCCAGTCCTCTTTTGCGCCGAAGAAATAGAGCGCGGGGAGGACGAGCAGCGTCGCGATCAATGCGAAATAGACGATTTTCATCCTAAATTCCTCATTTCGATTTACCACTCCATGTTATATCTCACGCAGAGGCGCGGAGAGGCAGAGTTCGCAGAGGTTATCCCATTGCTTGAGCATGTA
>CACWIW010000055.1 GCA_902761035.1 uncultured bacterium
GGAGGACTTGGAGAGCGGGCGCACGGGCGTGGCGTACGGTTCCTGTTCGGGGTCCGTGCCGCCGCTCCTCGATTTCCACTCGATGATCCAGACGAAGGAAGTGGCGGGCGTCACGAGCGGCACGTACATCAAGCTCATGCCGCAGACGGCCGCGTGCAACATCTCCGTTTATTTCAAGACCCACGGTCGCCTCATGCCCACCGGTACGGCCTGCACGAGCGGCTCGCTCGCGATCGGGTGCGCCGCCGAATTGATTCGCTGGGGCGTGCAGGATGTCATGATCGCGGGCGGCGCGGAGGAGTTCAGTCCCACGCAGGTCGCGGTGTTCGACACGCTCTACGCGACGTCCGTGCGCAACGACGCGCCGAAGTCCACGCCCGCGCCCTACGACGCGGACCGCGACGGCCTTGTGATCGGCGACGGCGCCGCCACGCTCATCCTCGAGGAATACGAGCACGCGCGGGCGCGCGGCGCGGCGATTCTCGCCGAGGTCGCGGGCTTCGCCGAGACTACGGACGGCACGCACGTGACGAACCCGAACGCGGAGACGATGACGAGCGCGCTCACGGGCGCGCTGCGCGACGCGGGGCTCGACGGCTCCGTTGTGGGCTATGTGAGCGGACACGGTACTGCGACAAAGGCGGGCGACGTGGCGGAGACGGCCGCGACGCGCGCCGCGTTCGGTCGTGCAGTGCCGATCTCCTCCGTCAAGAGCTACACCGGCCATACTCTCGGCGCGTGCGGTTCGCTTGAGGCGGCGATGTTGGTGAAGTCGCTCCAGACGGGGTGGTATCCACCCACGCTGAACCTGCGGCATGTCGATCCCGCGTGCGCGGAACTCGACTACGTGACGGGCGAAGGGCGCATGCTCGACATCGAGTACGCGATGTCGAACAACTTCGCTTTCGGCGGCGTGAACACCTCGCTCATTTTCCGTCGTGTGTAGGGCGGTCGCCATCATTCTGCTGGCGCTCGCCGCCGGCTGCACGACTATGCGTGATCGGCTGTCCGACGCGCAAAGCGTGCGCGAAGTGGCGCATGCGGCGGCGAATTTCTACGTTTCCGACGGCGAAGACGACACGTGCGTGGTGGGTGTGGTGCGTGGCGATGCGGGCGAACCCGTGTTCGCGTGCGCGGGCGGCGCGTCCGAACACAGCCTCTATCGCATCGCGTCGCTCTCAAAGCTCTTTCTTGCCCCCGTCTTGCTAAAGTTGCATGCGGAGGGGCAGATTGACCTAGACCGTCCAGTATCCGCCTACTCGAAGCTCAACCTGCCGCCCGAATGTGCGCGCGTGACGCTGCGCGACCTGCTTGAGAACCGGAGCGGGTTGCCACGTGAGTTCCTCACGCCGTGGAATCCCGTCGACATGTGGACCGCGTTCAGCTGCGGTTTCGTGGGCAGCAACATCTACGCGGACTTCGACGAACGGGATGAGTTCGCGCGCGAGATGTGGCGTTCAAAGTGGCGCGCGGCGTTGCGTGAGGGCGGCAACGTCTATTCGAACATGGGGTTTGGTCTTCTCGGTATGGCCGTGGAGGATGCTCTCGGACGCGACCTCGAGACGATTCTTGCGGAGGAACTGACCCGGCCGCGCGGCCTGGCGGATACGACATACTTCCCGCAGGGCGACCAGACGAACCGCCTCACGCGCGCGTGCGCGGGACATCTTCCATGGTTCGTGCGGCGGCGCCATGAGGTGCCCGACCATCGGCTCGGTAACGCGCTACGGGCGACGGGCGGGCTCTTTTCGTCGGCTTCGGACTGCCTCACGTTCTTCCGCTCTTGCTGGCCGCTCGTGGACGCCTACATCAAAGACCGTCCGCTAGAGTCCTATCCTGAGGAGGCCGTCTATGGTCTCTTGCGCGTGCATGTGTTGCCGAACGGTCGGCGCATTGTCTACCGGGCCGGGATGATCTACGGAGGGGCGTCTTTTGTGGGGTACGACCCAACCTCGCGCACGCTCGTGGTGATCTTGCGCAACGTGACGAGCTGGCCGGATCGGCGCGGCTTTGACGTGATGGAGCGACTTGAAAGTGTAAAATGAAAAGTGTAAAGTGCGAAATGTGGAAAATAGCACTTGAAATGTGATGTTTTGAAAGGAAGTGCGGATTTTAGGATTTTTGGGTTGCATTTCGGGGCAAAGAGTGAGAAACTATACGGCGTTTTTTCCAAGAGGAAGGAGGTGCGTCCATGATGACAATCTACAGATGGGAGAACGGTGGTCTGAAAGAGACCTCCGATCTGTGTGATTCGTGCTGGATTAACCTTGCCGAGCCATCCACTGCCGAACTAGAGCAGGTACTCACTTATTCGCAGTTGCCGCGTGACTTCTTGACCGACCCCCTTGACCGCGAGGAACGTCCGCGTTTCGAGAGCGAGGACGGCTTCTCCCTCGTGATCGTGCACGTGCCGTACCCGGTGCGCGGCGAAGAGGACGACGAGACCGTGCTTCCCTTCGAGACGATCCCGCTTGGCATCGTGCTTTTCGGCAAGAGCGTGATCACGATCTGCTCGCAGGCGACGCCCGTCACGGGCGCGTTCCTCGACCAGATCCGGCGCGTCTGCCCTCCGGCCGACCAGAACCGCTTCCTCTTCCGCCTCCTCTGGCATGCGGCGGTGCTGTTCCTGCGCTACCTGCGCGACATGCACATGAAGATCGAGGACCTCGAGGACGACCTCCACGAGTCGATCCGCAACGAGGCGCTCTTGAAGCTGCTCACCTACCAGAAGTCGCTCGTGTACTTCTCCACGTCGCTGAAGGCGGACAACATCCTCATGAACCGCCTCGACCACGCCCGCCAGCTCAACATGACAGAGGACGACCGCGACGTGCTGGACGACGCGGCGGTCGAATACCAGCAGGCGCTTGAGACGGCCACGATCCACGCGACCGTGCTGAACGGCACGATGGATACCTTCGCCTCTCTGATCAACAACAACCTCTCGAACGTGATGAAGTACATGACGGCGGCGACGATTCTCCTCGCCGTGCCCACCGTCATCACGAGCGCCTACGGCATGAACATCGAGCTTCCCCTCGCGAAGTACGAGCACGCCTTTGCCGTGCTGGCCGCGCTCTCGTGCGTGCTTGCCGCCAGCATCGTCGGGCTGCTCTTCTACCTCTACAAGAAACGGGTGTTCTGACATGAACGAAACAACCCCAGACAGAGGCCCCGGCCGCGTCGTCGCGATTGTTGGCCGTCCGAACGTGGGCAAGAGCGCGCTCTTCAACCGCATCGCGAAGGCGCGCATCGCCATCGTGTTCGACCAGCCCGGCGTCACGCGCGACCGCGTGGCGCGCGAGGTTGAGGCGAACGGACAGCGCTTCCTGCTCGTGGACACGGGCGGACTCGCCTTCGACCGTACGCCGGGGAGCGAAGACCCCCTCGCCGCCGAGACGCGCCAGCAGGCCGCCGTGGCCGTGTCCGACGCGGCGGTGTGTCTCGTGGTCGTCGACGTCCGCGCGGGCGTGACGCCGCTCGACGAGGAGGTGCTCAAGCGCGTGCGCGAGTCGGGCGTGCCCTGCGCAATCGCCGCAAACAAGTGCGACCGTCCCGAAGACGATCCCCTTGCGGACGAGTTCGCGCGCTTCGGAATGCCCGTCTTTCCCGTTTCCGCCGAACACGGACGCGGTGCGGCCGCGCTCGTCCAGTTCGCCACCGGCAAGCTGCCGCCTGCCGAGGAAGTCACGAAGACGCGTCCCCTGCGCGTCGCCGTGGTGGGGCGTCCGAACGCCGGCAAGAGCTCCTACATCAACCGCCTCCTCAACGCGGAGCGCGTGATCGTGAGCGACATCCCCGGCACCACGCGCGACTGCGTGGACGTGCCGTTCACGATCGGGAAGGGTCCGACGGCGCGTCACTACACGCTCGTCGACACCGCCGGCATGAAGAAGCACACGCAGATGTCGAAGACGAGCGTGGACAACTTCTCCCTCTTCCGCAGTGAAAAGGCAATCGAGGAGGCCGACGTGGTGCTGCTCGTCCTCGAGAGCGAACTCGGCCCCACGAAACAGGACATGCGCATCGTGGGCAAGATCATCGACGCGCACCGCGCGTGCGTGATTCTCATGAACAAGTGGGATCTCGCGCTCGAGAAGGGGATGACCGAGACGAAGGCAACGCCCGTCCTGCGTCAGATGATGCCGTTCATCTCGTACGCGCCGGTCGTCTACTGCAGCGCGAAGACGGGCTACAACATCCGCCGGACCGTCGACGCGATCGACGCCGTCGCCTCGAGCGTGCAGACGCAGATGCCCACGGGCGTCCTGAACCGCACGCTCGTGGAGGCCACGAAGCGCACGCTTGCGCCGATGAAGAACGGCAAGCGCCTCAAGGTCTACTACGGCCTCCAGGTGGGGACAGACCCCCTCACGGTGCGTCTGTTCGTGAACGACCCGAAGCTCGTCACGCCCGCATACCTCACGTACCTTGAGAAGGCAATCCGCGCGCGGTTTGGCCTTGAGGGCGCGCCGCTCCGGATTTTCCTCAAGGCGCGTTCACGCAAGGACGGCGCTGCGCTTGGAGCAGAGATTGCCGCGAAAAAGAACGGCTGACGATGTCCCGCGGACTCTCCAAGAACCTCTCCCTCGCCTCGTGGAAGTTCTTCTTCTCGGGGAGCGGCATGTCGTTCCGCACGGGGAGGTACTTCATTGAGGCGGCCCTGCTCGGTGCGGTCACGGGCATCGTGACGGCCGCGTTCGAGTGGATGATCGTTCACATGGACGAGGCCGTGGGCCTCGTCACGAATCCGTGGGTGCGTTTCTTCCTTCCCGCACTTGGCGCCTGCGCGGGCGCACTGCTCATTTCGCGCTTTGCCCGCGTCGAGCATGCGCGCGGCACGGACTCGGCCGTGCACGCGTTCCACCAGGACGCGGACATCCCCCGCACGGTGATCCCCGTGAAATCGGTGGCCTCTGTCCTCACGGTGAGTCTGGGCGGAAGCGCGGGTTACGAGGGACCGGTCACGCTCCTCGGCGCGGCGTGCGGACGCGTCATCACGCGCCTCTTCCACCTCGACCGCCGCGCCGCGCGCATTCTGCTCGCCGCCGGCGTGGGCGCGGGCATCGCGGCGCTCTTCCGCGCGCCGCTCGCGGGCGCGATTTTCGGCGCGGAGATTTTCTATTCGTCAAGCGATCTCGAGTACGAGGCGCTTCTGCCGAGCTTCGCCGCCTCCACGGTGAGTTACACCGTGTTCGCGTGCTTCTGGGGATGGGAACCGCTCTTCGCCATGCCCGCCAAACATTTTGAGAAGGGGCTGCACCTCCTCCCGTACTTCGGTCTCGCGCTCATCATCACCTTTGGCGCGCGGTTCTACATCGCCTTCTTCCGGTGGATGGAGAACGTGTTCCGTCGCTTCAAGGCGCCCGTGTGGCTGAAGGCGACGATGGGCGGTTTAGCCGTGGGAGCAATTGCACTTGTCTGTCCCTTCATACACGGCGCGGGCTACGGACTGATCGACTTGTCCTTTGCTGGCACCACCACCGAGAGCCATGGCTGGTGGCGCATGGCGCCGCTCTGCTGCGCGGCGTTCTTCTTTTTGAAGATCCTCGCCACATCATTTACGGTTGGTTCCGGCGGTTCCGGCGGCGTGTTTGCGCCGGCGCTCGTGTGCGGCTGCGCGCTCGGACTCGGCACGGGGTTCTGGTATCAGGACGTTCTGCCATCGTGGGCAGGCATCGTGCCCGCCGAGTTTGCGCTCGTGGGTATGGCGGGATTTCTTGCGAGTACCATCCGCGTGCCGATCACGGCCATCGTGATGGTGGCGGAGATCAGCGGCAACCACGAACTGCTCATGCCTGCGATGTGGGTGTGTGGCATCGCCTTTTGGCTCAACAACGGCTGGAGTCTCTACCGCAGCCAGGTCCACGACCGCGAATCCTCCCCGATCCACTCTTGAATTTTTTTTTCAGAAATTTTCAGAACGCCATTGACAACCGACCGTCATTTATGATAAAGTAATCGCGTGCTTACCATAAAAGGAAGTGCGACGATGAACAAAACAGAACAGACAAACAGTCAAGATACATGTGAAAACGGCCACTCGTTTCTGCCGCTCTACGTGACGAACTTCTTCGGCACGTTGAACGACAACTTCCTGAAGACGCTTGCGGGCTTCACGGTGATCGGCTGGATTGCCGACGAAGGGCTCAAGTCAATCGCGATGGGCGTGACGGCCGGTGCGCTCGTTTTGCCCTACATCCTCTGTTCGCCGCTCGCGGATCGCCTGACGGCGGTGTGGGCGAAGCGGCAGATCGTGCGGATCGCGAAGTGGGCGGAGCTGCCGATCATGGCCGTGGCCATCGCGGGCTTCGCGCTCAAGTCGCCGTGGCTGGTGATTGGCGCGGTGCTCTTGATGGGATTGCAGAGTTCGCTCTACTCGCCGGCCAAGTACGCGCTTATCCGCGACATCGGCGGCGAAGGACGCATCTCGACCGGCATGGGCGGAATGGAAGGGGTGTCCTTCCTCGGTGTCCTCGCGGGTACGGTGGCGGGGGCGGTATTTGCGGACTTGGAAGTCCGCTACCCCGAATGGAATCTGTCATACATCTGCTTTGTCGCCTTTGCGACGCTCGGCCTCGCGGCGAGCTACACGATCCGTGCCAAGGAAGAACTGAACCGTGCGCTCCACGCGATCAATCCGATGCGTTACATCCGCCGCGCCTATCGCATGGCGGGACGCTACGATGGCTTAAATGCGGTGATTCTCACGCTGTCGGTTTTCTGGTGGGGTGCGGCAATGCTGCAAATGGGGCTGCTGGTCTACGGGAAGGCGGAAAACGGATTGAACCTCAGTGCGACCGAAACGGGGGCGCTCCTCTGCGCGGCGGCGGTGGGCATTGTCGCGGGACAGATCATTGCGGGGTTCGTGGATAAGAGGCGGTTCCTTTTGGGCGCGACGCTCCTCACGGGCTGGATCGCGGCCGCGCTGCTTCTGGTGCTCTACTTCGTGCCGATGCCGCCGGTGGCATTCGGAATTGTGTTGGGGCTGCTCGCCTTTGACCTTGGTTTCTTCAAACTGCCGCTCGACGCCGAGATTCAGAAGGTTGTGAAGGGGCCGAAGCTCAACACGATGCTCGCGTATTTCAACCAGGTGTCGTTCCTGTTCATGCTCGCGGCAAGCGGGTGCTATGCGCTCGTGAGCTGGGCGTTTGGTCCGAAGGCGTTCCTGCTGCTGTTTGCGGTGGTGATGCTGGTGGTGCCGTTTCTTTTCGTGTTCAGCTATCGGTCAGTGCTGCTCTGCACGGGCCGGTGGATATTCGCACGGCGGTATAAGGTGGAGGTGGAAGGGATGGATGAATTGTGGAAATGTGGAAATGTGGAAATATGCAATTGTGAAAATGTGCAAATGGGAAAATGTGCAAATGAGGAAATGCGCGAATGTGGCACCAATTCCACATTAGATAATTCCCAATTGCACAATTGCACAATTACACAATCTCCTCTGCTTGTCTTGCCCAACCATCCGGCGATGGTGGATCCGATGCTGGTGAGTCTGATGTTTTGGAAAACGCCGCTCAAGCCGCTGAGCGACGAGTCATTTTTCCACACGGGCATTGTGGCGCCGGCCGTGTTGCGCACGCTTGGCGCGGTGCCGGTGCCCGACTTGCGCAAGCACCGCACGGCGAAGGGCGCCTCGATTGCGCGCGGCCTCGGCGACATCGTGAAGTCAACGCTTGAAGATGGCGGCAACGTGATCTTCTATCCTTCGGGCCACATCCAGACCGAGCCGGGGCATGAAGATATCGGTACCCGCCAACTCGCCTACAACATCTGCAAAGATCTTGGAGAGGCGGGTCACCGCGCCCGCGCCCGCATCATTGGCGTGCGCACGCGCGGACTCTGGGGCAGCATCTGGAGCCGCGCCGGCCGCACCACCTCGCCCGCGTTCGTGCCGACGTTCATCAAAAGCGTCCTGCTCTGGTTCTTCTGGTCGCCATTCGTGCGTCGCCGCCGCGTGACGATGCATGTCGAGGACTTGACAGACCGAGTGAAGGAGTGGTCGAACCTGACGCGCCTCGAGTTCAATCGAAAGTTGGAGGAGTGGTATAATGCTTGAAATGTTTTTAGACAGGATTAACAGGATTGAGAGGAGCGGGAGTATGAAGAAGAAAATCATGTTTGTCGCACTTGCAGTTGTTGCGATGGCGTGGTGTCCCACTGCGTATGCCGACGAGGGTAGCGATACAGTCGGATGGACACCGCTTGCGGTTGATATATGGACGTTGGGACGCACGAACGCGCACGTGATCGCTATTCCGCCGCGCGACTGGAATGTCGCTGGACTGTCACTTGGCGGATTGCATCTTGGCGGGAACCGATCCGTGTATGGTGCGCAGATAAATCTTGTCGCCGGATCCGCCAAGTCGATGTATGGTGTGCAGGCGGGGTTATTGAATTTCGCCGAGGAATGTTGCGCGCTGCAGTCTGGTGCCGTAAATGGATTTGGCGATGGCATGGGTTTGCAAGTAGGCGCATTCAACGGCATAGAATGCACTGTCGCACAGTATGGCTGGGGTATGCAGACTGGTGTATTCAACTTCATGGACTACTGCCATGGTGCGCAGTTCGGACTTTTCAATATCATGAACAAAGGCGGCGGGGCGCTGCAAGTTGGATTTTACAACGGGCCGTTGGTGATTTGTGCCGGCGGGATAAACAGTGGAGCAGGGGTGCAGCTAGGTGTGTTCAACTATAGTATCAAAGGCAGATATCTGCAAATAGGCTTCATAAACACTGCCGATGATTCCGATTGTTTCCAGCTTGGAGCTTTGAATTACCACAACAATTTCGTCACGCCGCTCGTGGGTTGGTCGTTCAAATAGGCTCGACACAGGAATTCTAAAGGAGGAGCAGAAATGAAACGTCTAATGATCGTGATTGCGATGATGGTGCCGCTGATGACACCAGCCAGCCTGTTCTCCGAACGATCTGGGGAGATTTTCCAGGCGACGCGGGAAGGGCCGGGTGAATTGGCGCTCGGATTGTTCTATGTTGGAGTGCTTATTCCGCCGGTTGGACTTGCAACGGTACCTGCCGGAATTGCCTTCGCTGCCGTGGATGAATTGGTCGTATCGCCTGTGGTCGATCTTTGCTGCCTGCCATACGATCTGGCGCAACCGCGTCATAGCTTTGTTCTGCGTGTGCGCGATGCGGACGGCAAACCTATTGCGGGAGCGCGTTTCTTCGCAAATATGAGTACGCGCAGCCATATTGAGGACGTCGTACGCGAGACGACGGATGAAAACGGCGAAATCTTCGTCTCGAAATTGAACCATGTCTCGCTGAAACACGTGACGATTTCAGCGGACGGATGCTATGATTACCGTGAATATGACGGTCCGTGGCATTGCGTCTACGAGAAACAACCTGGCGAAGACGGGAGAATCGTATTGGATTTCGTCATGAAGAGGAAAATCCGTCCAGTTGAGAAAGTCAAGGCAGCAATTGAAATTCCCGATTCCTTACGATGGCAGTCGGCTGAGCTGTTCTTTGACTGCGAGAAGGGCGATTGGCTGCCGCCATACGGAAAGGGAAAAACGCCCGATCTGAAGTTGACAAAGGCGTTTGAATGCAAAGATGATAAAAAGCCTCAGGCGGCATACCGGCAGACCATTCGAATTGAAACTGTTGGGAAGGGAAATGGTTTCATTCGCGACACGTGTAATTGGTATGATGGCATGCCGGGTATGTATCAAATCCCCGCCACGGCGCAATTTGAAGATACACCGGAACCGGCCGTTTATTGTTGGTACTGGCATGGCGAGGGCTCGACGGGGTCAAAAGGTTTTGACGGATCGACCTATTACTGCCTGAGGCTTCGGACTCGCTTTGCCGAAGACGGGAGCGTCATCGGCGCGCATTATGGAAAGCTCTTTTTCCACCATGGTGTCGGGAGCCTGGCCCAAACTTTGTTTGTCTGTGCAGAAAACGAGCTGCGGCTCGAGTAGATGACGTGTAAACTAAAGGAGGTCTAATCATGTTGAAAACAGTTATGAAATCATCCGGGAGGATTCTGGTCTGCGTCGCAGTCGTCGCGTTGCTGACGGGGATGGGGTGCATCAATTCGCTCATGTTCCACCCCGATTTTTGCAGGGGCGGATATGGCGAATCGACCGAAGGGTACGTGGACATCGGGACGAACGGCGTGAAGATCGCCGCAATCGTTCTGGGACCGGAGCGCGGCAAGAAGGCGATTCTGCGGTGCCACGGCAACGCGGAAGATGCCGCAAACTCGCTGTTCGCGCTCCGGTATCTCGCACGGCGCGGCTTCACGGTCGCGTGCGTCGACTATCCTGGCTACGGGCTGTCCGATGGCTCGCCGGACGAGGATGGCTGCTATCGGAACGTTCATCGTCTCTATGACTGGCTCATCGAGAAACGCGGCTTCAAGCCCGAGGACATCATCGTCGATGGTTTTTCCATTGGCAGTGGTCCCGCGACCGAACTCGCCGCCACGAAGCCGGTGGGCAGACTCGTCTTGGAGGCGCCGTTCCTTTCCGCGCCGCGTGTGGTGACGCGAATACGCATTCTGCCGATCGATCCCTTCCCGAACCTCAAGATGATCAAGGACGTGAAGTGTCCCGTGTTGATCATCCACGGAACAAAGGATTCGGTTATCCCGTACCGACACGGCAAGGAGCTTTTTAAGCTCGCAAACGAGCCCAAGCGCTTCATTTCGGTTCAGGGCGCGAACCATAACGATCTCGTGTTCGTGATGGGCGCGGAACGGTATCTCAAGATGATTGAAGAGTTCGCACGGGGGGAGGCGGGCGAGGCGGGCGCGGAGGCCCGCCTGGGAGCTGCGGGCACGGAGGCCCGCCACCCCGATGTGGGGGATAAAGCCCGCCACCCCGATGTGGGGGCAGTAAAAGAATGAAAGGAGTAAAGTGATGGGAACGATTATTGGAATTGCATTGGTTCTCATTTTCATTGCGATGCCGTTTGTGACACTTGCAAAGATCTCTGGCCTCGCAACGGAAATACGGGAACTCAAGATGCTGTTGGGAATCCTGATCGATTCGCGTGCAAAGACGAAGGACAAGACTAACGTCGAGGTGGCGCCGAACGTCAAGAGCACGTCCGAGCCCGTGGCCAAGCCATTGGTGCCGCCACATGTGCCTGCGGTGATAACACCAAAAGAACAGGTACAACAGGAACCAGGGCCTGTGCCTGTATCTGCTCCGATGGCTGAACCAATACCAGAACCTCTACCAGAGCCTGAACCTTTGCCGGAGCCCGCACCTGAACCGATGAATCAGCCCGTGGTGCGTGATGAGCCGGAAATGGGTGTTTTCGACATCTTCTGGGCGAAGTTCGAGGACTGGTTCTGCGTGCGCGGGGAGTTCGCGCCGAAAGGGACCACACGGGAATTCGCCGTTGCGACGCGCTGGCTCACGCGCGTGGGCGCGGTGCTGCTCGTGGGGGCGATCGCCTACTTCCTCGTGCTGGCCATCGACAAGGGATGGATCGGACCGGTCCAGCGTGTCTACGGCATGATGGCGTGGGGCGTGATCGGAACGGTGTTCGGCACGTGGCTGAAGCTGAAGAGCGAACGCTATGCGATTCTCGGCGAGGTATGCGCGGCGGTGGGGCTGGTGGCGCTGTATCTGTCGTTTGGGCTGGGACATCGCTACTTCAAACCGCCGGTGATCGCGTCGGGGTATGTCGCGTTTGCGGGTCTTTTCGTCGCCACGATCACGGCGGGAGCGCTTTCGGTGCGGCTCAAGTCGCTCATGATTGCGGGCCTTGCGCTCGTGGGCGGGTTCCTCGTTCCGACGATCTGCAGCTTCACGGACCACGACGTGCAGCTCCACGTTTACCTGTTCCTCCTGTCCGTTGGCACATGCGCGGTGGCGTGTCTGCGCGGGTGGACGCTCTACGGATTTGCGGGGATTGTCGTTTCCGCGCTTTTCTCCCAGGTGAAGTGCGGTTCATGCTTCCAGTGCAATGTGGCCGTCGCGTATCTGTTCTATGCGCTTGAGTACGCATTGTTCCTCGCGCTCACGGTGCGGGCGTCGGTGCGTGAAGGCAATGCGAACATACGTCCCTGCTATTGGGTCGCCGCCGCGATCGCGGGGGTGTTCTGTCTCTGCAAGTTGGGCACCATCGCAGAGGACCACTTCGCATGGCATGGCGCGTGGTCGCTGCACCATCTTGGGTGGGCGGTGGCGTTCGCCGTGTTGGCGGTTCTGAGCCGCCGCCGCAGGTGGGGCGGCACGCCGGTGTTCGTCGTGTTCTCGTGCGTGTGCGCGGCGTTTGCGCTCGGCACGGCATGCTTTGACTGGTGGCGCTTGAACAATGCGACGAGCATGCTTCTCTTCTGCCTTTTCGCCGCGCTTCTCGTCGAACTTGGCGCACGGAGCGAGGACCGCACGCTTCAGGTGGCCGCATTCCTTGCGACGGTCGTGATGTCGTTCGCGGGATTCTTTTACTTTGCCATCAATGCGGAGAATGTCGGTGGCGGATATGCGCACGACTTGGTCGACCGCATGCAGTACCTGTGGCCGGTGCCGGCGTTGGTGGCGTTCACCGGATGGCGTCTGGGCGAGCGGGCGTTTTGGGTTGGTTGGCTGCGCGTTTTGGCGTATCGAACGGCGGCGGTGTTGTCGTTCGTGATCCTGACGGCTGAAAGCCATTTCTTCGGACGCGAGTTTCTGCCTGTGCTGCGCGGCGGGTTCGTGACGATCGTGTGGGCGGTTGTGGCGTCGGCGTTGCTTGCTAGTGGCATCGTGCGTAGGGTCAAGGTGGCGCGTCTCGTGGGGTTGGGCGTGCTGACGCTGTCGGTGGTGAAACTGCTGTTTGTGGATACGGCGTCGCTGTCCACTCCCGGGCGCGTGGGCGTGTTTGCGGCGGTGGGCGCGTTGCTGATCGTGGGCGCGTTTCTATACTTGAAGTTCAAGGCGGTGTTTGAGGAGGCGGGCACAGCGGCCCGCCACCCCGAAGTAGAAGAAGGAGGAAAAGAATGAAAATCGGATTGGCATTGGGAAGCGGAGGTGCGCGGGGAATCACGCATCTCGGCGTGTGGCAGCGGCTGCAGGAGTTGGAAATCCCGATTCACTGCATCGCGGGCACCTCGATTGGCGCGATTGCGGGGTCGACCATCGCCGCCGGTCGCGTGGACGAGGCGATTGCGTGGTGCAAGATGTCGAGTTGGAAGAAGCTGCCTGAGTTGGTCTTAGACCTGCCCACCATTAAAGCGTTGATTGCCGGGCGGAAAGTTGAGAAGAAGCTGCGACAGATCATTGCGACGGAGAGGTTCTCCGACTTGCCGATCCCGTTTGCGGCGGTGGCCACGGATCTCAATACGGGCGAGGCCGTGGTGATGCAGGAGGGGGATTTGATCTCGGCCGTACGCGCGTCGATGGCGATTCCCGGCGTATTCAGTCCTGTCGAGCGGGATGGGCGCGTGCTCATCGACGGGGGGCTCGTCAATCCGGTGCCGGTGTCGGTATGCCGCGCGCTAGGGGCGGATGTGGTCATTGCCGTCGATGTGAATCCCCTTGCTGATCCGGCGGAAGCCAAGCCGTTCAAGAAGCTGCACATCAAGGACGTGCTGCTGCAATCCTTCGGCATCCTGAACTACGAGTTGACGCGCCGCGAGTTCGCGGTCAACGGACCCGACGTGCTGATCTGTCCTGCAGTTGAGCATGTCGTGGCGCTTGACTTCCGGAATGCCAGACGTCTGGTCGAAATCGGCCGGCAGGCGGTCGACGAGAAAGTGGTTGAAACGCTGAAGGCGAAGAAGGAAAGGACGTAAACATTTCTGATACAATTTGTAAACATTTTCCATACAATTCTGTTGAAATCATTTGACAGTTTAGGGGGTTATGCCGAACAATGGAATGTGGTAAGATTGAGGGCGTCAGGACAAAGAAGAAAGAAGGAAAACAGATGGAAGAGATGAAATACAGGCCACAGTTGCGGCATGCGAATATTGACTATTCACACGGCACGTTTTTCGTGACGATCCAGGCGGCGTTCAACAAGACGATTTTCGGCGCGGTCGTGGGCACGAAGAGCGAGCTGAACGTGCTCGGGGAAGCCGTTGCCGAGTCGCTGCGCACGTTGGGCGACCGGTACCCGGGCACGGAGGTCATTGAGTTCGTGGTGATGCCGAACCATCTCCATGCCATCTTGCGGATTGCCCAACGGCAAGATAACCGCAAGCACCAACTGGGCTACGTGATCGGGCGGTTCAAGGGATGGATCGCGAAGGTCTATCGCGATTTGCGCGCGGCCGGGCGGGCCGTGAATGTGGGCACCACGCCCTGGCAGCGCGACTATTGGGAGAGGCTTGTGACGTCGGAGGAGAAGTTGCAGGCCTATCGGCGCTATATTCAGCTGAATCCGAAAAAATGGGCGAGCGATCGTTTCGGCCCGATGACGAGCTATGCGCTTGGCAACATCGCGCTGCTGAACAGGCGGTTTGTGGGTTTCGTGGCGTCGCAGGGGGTGTGCGCGAGTGAGTTGAGGCCGAGGTTGCTGTGGAGGAGGAAGGCGGGCGCGGAGGCCCGCCTGGGAGTTGCGGGCGCGGAGGCCCGCCACCCCGAAGTGGGGGAGTCCCGGGGTAATGGGGCGGGCGCGGAGGCCCGGCATCCCAACTATGATTTACACCCCGAGGTGGTGGTTTCCACTTTCACAAGCGCGCAGGAGAGGGCGGTACTGGGGAAGTTGCTGATGAGGGGACGTCGCTTTGTGCGAATCCATCCGGGCGGCATCCCGCCGAGGGAAGTGCTGGAACCTGCCGTTGTGCGGGCGTGTGAGCTGGGGAGCGGGCTTTTGATTTCGCCGGTTCCGTCCGGCACGGGACTCAACAAACAGCGCGCCATGCTCTGTAATGAGTATGTGCTGAAGCAGGCGTCCGAGGTGTGGGCGGGGAGTATCACGCCTGGGGGCTCGATCGCGTCGCTGGTAAAGGCGTTGGGGGCGTGGGGGGCGGGCGCGGAGGCCCGCCACCCCGATGTGGGGGGAGTGGCCAGCGAGGAAGGGGCGGGCGCGGAGGCCCGCCCGGGAGTTGCGGGCACGGAGGCCCGCCACCCCGATGCGGGGGGAGTGGCCACCAATACAAATTGCTATTTGTCATTTGTGAACAATGGTGGCAATGAAGATTTGTGAACAATACTCGATGGAGTGTTTAAGTTGTTTTTGAGTGATTGCTAAACGTTGTCAATCACCCAAGGAGAAAGGAAAGTGGTATCATGAAAAAGGAGTCTCATGCGATGAGTGCGAATGAAAAGAGAAGTGGGGCGCGATGCGCCCTGATGACGGGTCTGGCGGTCGGCGCGATGCTGCTTGCCGGATGCAAGACGGACCAGATGAAGTCGACGCCGTTCTACGAAGGACACGACGTCACCTACACGGGCAAGCCCGAGGATCGCGTAAACCTCTGGCCAATCGCCTACTGGCGCGAGCCGGTGGGCTCCGTGCTCTGGCCGATGTTCTCCTTTTCGGATGATCATTTCGCGTTTCGTCCCTTCTACTCGCACTACGGCTCGGAACATAATTTCCTCTGGCCAATCGGACAATACGACACTGCGAGCCACGAAGGGCGCGTCTTCCCCGTGTTCTGGGGCGAGCATGACTTCCACGTCTTCCCCGTCGTGTGGAACCACCGTGATTTCCACTCGCTCTTTCCGCTGCTCTTTTGGGAGGAAGGCGACTATCTGACGCTCTTTCCGCTTGCGTGGTGGGATATCGACGGAAGCGCCTTCACCCTCTTCCCGGTCTTCTGCCACAGCAAGGAACGGGACTGGCTCCTGCCGCTCTACTACCACGACGACGAAGTCACGCTCGTGACGCCGCTCTTCGGCACGAAGAAGAACGGCGACAACTGGCTCCTGCCGCTCTACTACCACGACGACGAAGTCACGCTCGTGACGCCGCTCTTCGGCACGAAGAAGAACGGCGACAACTGGCTCGTTCCCCTCTACTACCACAATGACGAGCTCACTTATGTGACTCCGTTCTTTGGCATGAGCAAACAGGGCGACAGCTGGCTGATCCCGCTGTATGCCTCCATCAGCGGAGATTTTCTCTCGCCGCTATGGTGTGGCGGAAGCGGCACGGATGGCGGGAAGGGCACGAACTCCTGGTGGTGCGCGCCGCCGCTTCTCTCGTGGGGCGCCGATGTCAAGGGCGCTTACGACAACCGCTATCTGCTCGGTCTCGCCGGACGTGCCGGAAACGAATCGTTCTCGGAGTCGTGGCTGGTTCCGCTCTACTACGGCAACAGCGACGGGACGTTCGTCACGCCCATCTACGGGCAGACGAAGGAATCGCACTGGACGTTCCCCATCTGGTACAAGAGCCCCAGCCTGTTCGCGTCGTGGTTCTGGTGCGGACACTGGAACGCGGCAGGCGAGAGGGACTGGTGGTTCGTGCCGCCGCTCCTCACGGGCGGGAGCCGCGACAAGAACGGCGAAAACCTCAAAATACTGGCAGGCCTCGCGGGCGCCGAATGGGACGGTCCGGACGGCTTCCGCAGCTCATGGTGCTTCCCGCTCTGGTACGAAACCAGCAAAGACCTGTTCGTGACGCCTCTCTTCGGACGGAACGGGGAAAGCAAATGGATTCTTCCGCTTGCCTATTGGGATAACCTTGATTTCGTCACGCCGATCTGGTGGCAGTCGTTTGACCACAAGTCGGGCGAAACGGAATCCTGGATGATACCGCCGCTCCTCACAGGTGGCGGCACGGATAACCACGGCAAGTCGTACTTCTATTCGCCGCTCGGCGGCTACAGTGAAAAGAAGAGCGGCCTGTTCCCGCTGTGGTTCAAGGATCAGGACGGGTTCTACTCATTGCCGTACTGCCAGTACAAAGATCGAAGTGCCCAAACCGAGACGACCTGCATCCCGCCGCTTCTTTCGTGGTACAGGACTGAGACTTCCAAGCACGACCGCTGGGTCATGTCCCCTGAAGAGACGCGCGTGCTCCTGGGTCTCTTCGGACGCAATGCGGAAACGAACGGGACCATCCGCTCGGAGTGGATTTTCCCGTTGTACTACCGCGACGGCGACGGCGATTTCATGACGTTGCTGGCGGGGCGCAAGACATCCGGCGACAGCGTCGATCACTGGTGGTTGACGCCGTTCATCGGCACCACGACAGGTAGGACGTCCGGATTCTGGTTTGGCCCGTTCGTCTCCTGGAACGCGGACAAGGACCTGCCGCAGCTTGAAAACATGATGAACGCCGAAAAACTGGACAGTTCCATCGTCGGAAAGGTGCGCAAGGAACGGGATTGGAGCAAGAAGGGTTTTGTTACGAACGAGGTGTTCCGGGTGGATGGCCGTAGCGCCAGCGAGGCGCTCCAGTTCAACTTCGAGACGGCGGGGCAGAAGCATACCATCTACATGGACGGCGGAGACAACGCCAGGCGCTATGGGAACTGGAGAGTCTCTGACATCAAGAGAGAAGCGGGCAAACTGTGGCGCGAGGGGAAGAACCGGACCGTCTCGTTCGACGAGAAGACCGAATTCGGCAACCGCCTGCTCTACGGCGGCGAGCGGGAACGCGTGGTGAACTTCGACTACGACACGAAGGGGAAGGTATTCGACGGCGAAGTGGAGGAGGCGCTCTCGTTGTTCGGGCTCGTGTGGTCTGCGCGCGACGAGAAGTTCAGCGGACACGACTACTCGAAGCGCGCGCTCTTCTGGCGGCTCTATCACCGCGAGGAGCTCAACGGCGACGCGACGACCGACATGTTCCCGTTCATCACGCGCGACGAGAAGAAGGACGGTTACAGCAAAACCTCGTTCTTCTGGCGCCTGTTCCGCTACGAAAGCGACCCGAAGAAGGGCACGAGCCTCGACCTCTTCTTCATCCCGCTCCTCCGGCCGTGAATGAATGAAAAATCGCGCATAGCGTTTCTCCAGCACACGGGCGGCATTTTTGGTATAATGTAAGCCGTCATGCACACAGTCCTTCAACACCCGCTGGTAAAGCACCGCGTCACGCTGATGCGCGACATCAACACGAAGCCGAAGCAGTTCCGTGAGCTCGTCAACGAGCTCACGGAGTTCCTCGCCATCGAGAGCCTCAAGGATCTCCGCACGGTGGAGGTCCCGGTCACGACGCCCGTCGCGAAGACCGTCGGCGTCAGGATCAAGGACAGCATCGTGATCGTCCCGATTCTCCGTGCGGGGATGGGGATGCTAGACGCGATGCTGCGCGTCCTGCCGTACGCCAAGGTCGGCGTCCTCGGGATGCAACGCAACGAGGTGACGGCGGAGCCAGTTCCGTACTACGCGAAGGTTCCGCCCGCGAAGGGCGACGAACTCGCCATCGTGATCGATCCTATGCTCGCGACGGGCGGGAGCGCGTGCGACGCCTTCGACCAGCTGAAGAAGCTCGGATACCGGCGCATAGTGTCCCTCAACCTCATTGTCGCGCCGGAGGGAATCGCGAAGGTCGAGGCGGAGCATCCCGACGTCCCTGTTTTCACCGCCGCGATGGACGAGCGTCTCAATTCGCACTTCTACATAGTGCCCGGCCTCGGAGATGCCGGCGACCGCATCTTCGGTACGCTGTAGCCGGGCGGCGCAGGTCGGTCGTTCAATTCTCATCGCACAGTACCTGCATCATGAAGAAATCAATCCAGTTCGCAGTTGCACGGCTTGTCGTGCTGGCGTTGGCGTCATTGCTTATGGCCGTCAACTACCGCACGTTCGTCGAGTGGGGCGGACTGTATCCCGCGGGCGCCACCGGGCTTTCGATGCTCCTCCAGCGCGTCCTGCAGCGTCTCTCCGACGCGGCGGGGTTTGGCTGGACGGTGCCGTTTTCGCTAATTAACTTCGCACTGAACGCGATTCCAGTCTGGATCGGTTTTAGGTTTATCGGACGGCGCTTCACGCTGTTTTCGCTCTACGTGATCTTCCTGACGGGGTTCTTCACGGACATCCTTCCTGTGGACGTGCTCACATCGTTCGTGCCGGCGAACGACCTGATGCGGCTCAAGACCGACCCGTTCGTGACGAGCCTGTTCGGCGGCGTGTCCTTCGGCTTCGGCATGGCGCTGTGCCTCAGGTGGAACGCCACGACTGGCGGCACGGACTTCATCGCGATCTACCTATCCGAGCAGAAGGGACGCGAGACGTGGAACATCATCTTCGCCATCAACGCCGCCATCCTCCTTGCTGGCGGGTTTGTGTTCGGCTGGACGGGCGCGCTCTACTCCATCGTCTACCAGTTCGTGTCGCTCCAGGTCATCCACCTGATGTACCGCGCCTACCAGTACCAGACGCTGCTCATCGTGACGAACCAGCCGAAGCGCATCTGCGAGGCCATCCACAGGCTAAGCCATCACGGCGCAACGGTCATAGACGCGCACGGCAGCTATCTCGGACACAAGACCTCTCTCGTCTATTCCGTCGTCGCCGCCGACGACACGAGCCGCATCTACGCGATATGCAAGAAGATCGACAAGGCCGCCTTCGTGAACACGATCAGCACGTCGCGCGTGATTGGCAGGTTCTACATGCGCCCGCGCGACTGAAACGTCGGCGAAAACCGGCAAAAGAAACAGATAGTTGCAGGGACGGTGGGAGTTTGCTAAAATTCCTGCCGTTAAATCCTAGAGGTTAAATATGAACAACATACTGACTCATCTCTCCCGGCGTGCCTTTGTTAAGGGCGGGCTGGCTACAACATTCGCCGCGCCGTACATTGCACACGGACGCAACGCGCTTGGGCGCACTACGATGGCCTTCATCGGTGCGGGTACCCAAGGGCGCTATCTGCTGCACCAGTTCCTCGGACAGGACGTGGTGGTGGCGGCGATTTGCGATTGCGACAGGGCCCGCCGCGAGAACCGCACGAAGGTCGTCAATGACTACTATGCGCAGAATCCGCAGCTCGGCATCCCCAAGGACGTGTGCCGCGCCGTGGCTGATTTTCGCGAAATCCTCGCAGACAAGTCTATCGACGTGGTGTGCATCGCCACGCCCGACCATTGGCATGCCTACCTCGCCGTCGAGGCGATGAAGGCGGGCAAGGACGTCTACTGCGAAAAGCCGCTTACGCACAACATCAACGAGGCCAAGGTGATCATGGCCGTGGCGAAGAAGACGGGACGGCTGTTGCAGACCGGTGCGATGCAGCGCAGCGGCATGGAGTTCCGCGTCGCGTGCGAGATCGTGCGCAACGGCTTCATTGGAGACGTCAAGAAGGTCGATGCGGTGTTTGGCGGACCTTCCCGTCCGCCGAGCGGTTTCTACAATCCCGCAAATGCAGCGAGGGAGTGTGCGCCGAATCCTGACGTTGACTTTGACATGTGGTGCGGTCCCGCCCCGCTCGTCAAGTATTCCGACCGGCTGGCGCCGCGCGGGGTGCATCGGCACTTCCCCGCCTGGCGCGAGCACGACTACTTCGGCATGGGCGGCGTGGGCGACTTCGGCGCGCACAACCTCGACATCGCGCAGTGGGGGCTCGGCATGGACGAGAGCGGCCCCGTGAAAGTTGTGAAGTCGAACCTGCCGCCGTCCGTGGATCCGCGCGATGGCGGTCGCCGTCAGTCCGACGCGCGGCTCGTCTTCGGCAACGGCGCGGAGATTCGCCATGTGCCGCACCGCAAGATGGACTATGTGGATGTGTTCTACGGAACGGAAGGCGCGGTGGCGGTTGACCGCGGCCATTTCGCCGTGTGGCTCGGGAAGAACATCCAGCAGCTGCCCGTAGAGGGGCTGAAGCGCTTCAACACCGGGGATCTGCCCGGCGCGCAGAAGATCGCGATGTGGAATCCCCGCCAGCGCAAGTTTTCCGACCGGAGCCTGCTGGACGCGGTCAACAAGGCCGTCAAGCACTTCAACCTCAAGAAGGCGCCGATCAAGCTCTACAAGTCGCTCAACCACCCCGCCGACCTTGTGAACTGCGTCAAGACGCGCCAGCAGCCCAATTCCCGCGCGGAAGTGGGCGCGCGCTCGTCGATCCTGTGCAACCTGCTGCAACTCAGCTACGTACACGACACGGGTTTCGACTGGAACCCGGCGGACAACGTCTTCGCCAACGGCACGGGCAAGTCCGAATGGCTCGATGGCTTCTACAAGGCGCGCAACAATCTGATAGTAAAGGAAGACAGAACATGACGGCAAGAAAGAACCATACTGGAAACCCGTTCATCGTAATGGGATGTGCTGCGCTCGTATGCGCTGGCTGTTCTTCGGATCCGGAGGGATTCACGAAGGCAATGGACGTACTTGGCACGGCCACGGCCATAGCCGTTGCCGCCACGCAACCACCTCCTCCGCCCCCACCGCCCGCTGTTGTTGTGCAGCAGCCCGTCGTTGTGCAGCAGCCCGTTGTTGTGCAGCAGTCTGTCGTTGTCCAGCAGCCTGTCGTTGTCCAGCAACCTGTCGCGGAGCAGCAACCTGTCGCGGTGCAACAACCTGTCGCGGTGCAACCGCCAGTCGTTGCCCAGCCGCCAGCCGAGGTTCAGCAGCCTGTTGCCCAGGCACCGGCCGTCCAGCCGCCTCCAGTGGCGGCGCCGGTCGTCCCTGCGGAGATCGAAGCATTCGCGAAGGCCCGCACCACGGCTGCGGACACAGCCGAACCCGAATACAAGTACGGCTCGTTGCGCTTTTCGAAGCCAGCTACGCCCGAACAGATTGCCGCCGTGAAGCAGAAGATCGCAGCAGGTGAAACGTCCACTGGCAGCATCCGCCTTTATTTCAACAAGGTTGACGACGCTACCGTGGCTGCGACGATTGCCCAGTTTCCGGGAGCGACGGAGGTGAGCGTGTTCGACACGCAGCTCACCACGCTCGCGCCGTTTGCGCTTCTTTCAAACGTGACAAAGTTGGCCGTCAAGGGCGTGAAAAAGTTGAACATTGCCCCTCTTGCCGGATTGCGCAAGGTCCGTTCCATCGACTTCACGAACTCCGAAATCGCCGACCTCTCGCCTCTTTCGGGAATGACGGAGCTGGTGGACATCGACTTATACGGTGCCGAGCTCACCGACTTTGCCCCGCTGGCGTCCTGCCCCAGGCTTGATCGCGTGAATTTCTACGCTGCCAAGCTGCCGCCTGCCGGTTACGCATCGCTTGGCGCGCTCAAGCAGGTGAAGAAGTTCCATGGCGGACTCACGAAGATGACGTCCATCGAGTGGATGAAGCAGGTGCCTCAGGCGGAGGAGGTGAAGATTTTCGCCGAGAAGATCCCCGACCTCACGCCGATCGGCTCGCTCCCCAACCTCACGTACCTGCGCCTCTGGAACATGGACGGCGGCTCGTTGTCCACCCCCGTGGGCGACCTTGCGTTCCTCTCCGGCAACAAGAAACTTAAGAAGCTTGAACTGCCCGGCAGCCGCTACGTCAACACGGACGTGCTGGCGGAGTTGCCGCTCCTTGAGACGGTCGACCTCTACGGCGCTAAGAATCCGGTAAGCGTGGCGTTCGCCACCCGGTTGCCCAAGCTCAAGATACTCGGACTCGGCGGCGCGACGGTGACGGACGGCGCGGTAGTGGCGTCTCTCCCGAAGACCGTGCGCGTGCGCACCGACAAGAAGACCAAGGGCGTACCCGAGACAAAGTAAGCACGACATCTTGTGCAGTATATGGTACATCCTTGTCGCAATGCCTCATTTCGATAGTGGTGAGATAATGTTGTTGAGATGAGGGTTGTTTAGGATTTTAGCAAAGAAGGGTAAAAAGGTGTTTTTATGCAGAAGATTTTATGTTATGCGTTGCTTGCCGTTGCACTTGTTGTAACGTTTCCAGTTTTGGCGCAGAATGAATGCAGATTGACGTTTTCCGGTTACGAGGGCACGGAAAAGCTGATGGACTTCCCTGCGCTCATCAAAATCCCCGACGGGCTTACAGGATTTGACTACAACCAATCGACCGCTGACGGGAGCGATCTTGTGTTCTTCGGCGCGGACGGCCAGCCGCTCGCATACGAGATCGACACGTGGGACCCGGAAGGCGATTCGTACGTGTGGGTGCGCGTGCCGGAACTGACAAAGGCAACGACCATCACGGCGCGGTGGGGCCTGTCCTGTGCGAAGACGTTCTCGTCTTCGCCACGTAGTGCCTGGAACGACGACTATCTCGCGGTGTGGCACTTCTCGAAGTTCAGGAAGGGCGTGACGCGCGACTCCAAGAACGGCCTCGAAGCCGAGGTACGGGGTAAGGATACGCGCCTCTTCATCCACGCCGATGCGTTCGTGGGCAAGGGCTACTACGCCGCCGCCAAGACCACGAAGTGGGGAACGTACCTGAACGTGCCGAACGATCCGCGCTGGACTGCGTACGAGAAGACTGGCAAACTGACGGTTTCGTTCATGGTCAACAGCACGATCGATCCAGATACCCAAACGGAAGAGCATCATGCCCGCATCGTCAGCAACAAAGCGGAATTCGGCGACGACAAGGGTTTCGAGGTCGCCATCGCGGGTGGCGAGCGCGTCTGGTCGTGTGGACTCGGGGTCTCGAACTTCTGGTATGACGTGAACAAGCACGGCGGAACCGACAAATACACTTTCCGCGACGGCTGGGCGCACGTGACGGTGACATACGATGCAGAGGTAGGCGAGAGCGCCATCTATTTCAACGGGCGGCGCGTCGCATCCGCGAAGGGCGCCGCGTATGCGCCTACGGTGACGGGGCGTCCGCTCGCCATCGGACACTTCGCCGAGGCGCTCGTCTATGAGCGCGCGGCGAACGAGGAGTACTTCTGCGGCTATCTCGACGAGATGCGCCTCTCGAAGGCGGCGCTCTCGCCCGACCGCATCCGCGCCGACTACCTCACGCTCACGCGTCCCACGCAGTTCGCCGTGGCGGAGGGTGGTAAGGCGGCGCGTGTCCTGACGCGCCGTCTCGCGGAGGACGACACGCCGCCCGTTGTGCCGGACGTTGGTTCGTGGCGCGGCGTGAACGCCGTCTCGATGTTCTACTCGCCGTGGAACAAGACCGACGACTGCGCGTACGGACGCTATCTCGAATCGGAGTTCGCGTTGTTCAAGAAGTGCGGACTCAACTTCGCGCGCCTTCCGATCGACTACCGCTTCTTCGTCTCGGCGTACGACTGGGAGCATTGGCTCGAGGACGGTCTTGAAAAGGTCGATGCGGCGGTCGAGTACGGACGCAAGTACGGAATCCACGTCAATCTCTGCCTCTATCGCGCGCCAGGTAAGATCGCCTATCCGGCGGAGAAGGGAACGAATGCCGTGACGCGCGATCCCGTGGCGCTCGAGGCGTTCAAACGCATCTGGCGCGAGTTCGCCCGCCGCTACAAGGGCATCCCAAACAGCGAACTGAGCTTCAATCTTGTCAACGAGCCCTCATTCTCAGAGAAAGACTTCATCCACGTATTCGGCGAGACCGTGGACGCGATCCACAAGGTTGATCCGGGGAGGTTCATCATTCTCGACGGCAATCGAACGGCGACCGTGCCCGTGCCCCATTTCTTCAACGTGCCGCTCACGGGCCAGTCGTTCCGAGGCTATGCTCCGGGCACATTCAGCCACTACGGAGTCTGGTACGGCGGGCACCCGAAGGTGAAGCCGCGCTGGCCGAAGACCGCGGACGACAAGGAGGCGCAGTGGGTTGTGGACGGGCAGGCGAAGATGCTCGCGAAGCAGAACTGCATTCCGAAAGGCTACCCCGTGATGATCGGCGAGTTCGGGTGCTACGCGAAGATGGACCACGAGTCGTGTCTCAAGTGGATGGAGGAAGGTTTCAAGGAATGGCGTAAGCGCGGCTACGGCTGGGCGATCTGGGACTACGACGGCCCGTTCGGTTTCGTCGATTCCGGTCGCCCCGACGCCGAGTACATCGAGATCGACGGCCGCAAGATCGACCGCAAGATGCTGGAGCTTATTAGGCAGAAATGAGAAGAATCTTTTGGTTATGGGCGGTTTGCTAGTTTCTGTGAGAGCATGGTCTGCAACGTGTGGGGGCGCTGTTCCCGTCCGGACCGCCTATCGTCCCCGACTGGTCCGAGACGCGCGACGAGTTCCAGATCACGCGCCAGCTGAGGGGCCGCCGCGATGACATCCCGAACTACGGCTACGCCGGCATCGTGGACAAGGGCGACCTAGTGAAGGCCCACGCGCATCTCGACGCGCTCGTTGACAAGGCATACGGCCTTTATCCGTGATTCCGCGCCGTAATCTCACGTAGAGGCGCAGAAAGATAAAGCCAGCCCGAACCGTGATATTACGGCTAAATCCGTAAAGGAAGAGCTTCCAATCACTTTCCGTGATCCGTGACACCTAGGTTTCAGAAATTGTGGCTCTAAAAGTCATAAAAAGCCGGAAAGCATTTTGAAGGCAAAGTATGGTGAATAAACGTCGCTGTTGGATTCCAGTTTTTAGCCGCAAAGAACGCAAAGGTCGCAAAGTGTGTCACTTTGACACACTCACCTCGTGGGGAAAGGCCGGTTTGTGGCGGAATTTGCTTTGGTGCGCAGCAGAGCATGAAATGGTGCGCACCAAAGCATCAAATGGTGCGCACCAAATCCTTCGACGGTGCGCAGCATTGAAGTGCGCCAACTGTGTCAAAATGACACAGTCATAGTAGAGGCCCGGACTTTTGCGTTATACTCCAAGGTACATGGTATCCAACGGACATATCAATGCGCTTGGTGGAGCGTAATCTCCTTCGCGCGCGCGACCTTATATATATAGGGAGGCAGTCGCGCCCGTACTCGCGAGAATTTTGCAACAGGCTCCCTATTCAATATACTTAAGGCTCCACTCCTTGCCACTGAGTTCCCCATAGTAGCCCGCCGCCTACGCTTCGCGCAGGAATGTAAATGAGGATAACTTTGATTACTTTCGCTATTGGGAAATTAGGAGTTTCGGAGTTAATGAGAGTATCTGCCGTCCGGCGTGAGCCGGCGCGAATTCATTCTCTCTGGCCTTGCGGCGTCGTTTGTGGCGGGCTGCCGCACTGCGGATATCTTCGGAGGCCCCGCGCTGACGTTCGGCGTGGTGAGCGACATCCACGTGACAACGCCAGGTACGGAGGCTCGCTACGAGAAGGCGCTCCGTCTCTTCAAGTCGCGCGGCGCGGACGCCGTGATGGTGTGCGGCGACCTTGCCGACTGGGGCACGCTCAATTCTTTGCAGCTAGTGCGCGACGCCTGGAAGCGCGTGTTCGGCGACGACGACGCGACCGTGCCGCTCCTCTGCACCGGCAACCACGACTTCGGCGGCTGGGGGTACGGCGACATGACGATGGACATGCACGCATCGGGTCATTCCGAGGACGAGGCGGCCGTGAGGGCGCCTGGCGGAATGAAGGCCGCGTGGGAGAAGATTTTCGGCGAGGCATACGCGCCGGTGCGTCTGCGCACCGTGAAGGGGTACAATTTCGTGTCGGCGGAGTACGCGGGCGAGGACGGCAAGCACCGTCCTGATGTGGCGGGGTTCCTCGTGGCATACGGCAGGCGCCTGCGCGACTCCGGCAAGCCGTTCTTCTACTTCCAGCACCTGCCGATCAAGGGAACGACCGGCGACAGCGGACATCGCTCGGACGGCGGCAGTGTGTATCCCGTGTTGAAGACATTTCCTAACGCAGTCTCCTTTACGGGGCATACGCATCGTCCATTCGTGGACGAGCGCCAGATCTGGCAGGGCGAATTCACGGCGATCGGCACGCCATCGCTTTCCTACCCCACGCTCGCCGGACACGAGAACGGCGGCACTGCGAAGCGCGACGGCTCGGCGACGAACGCGATGCCGATGATTCCAGTGCGCCGCGACCTCGAAGGCACGCAGGGCTTTTTCGTGAACGTGTACGAGGATAGGATCGTCGTGGAGCGCATCGACGTGGAGGCGGACGAATGGGACCGCGAAGTCGCCCCCGCGTGGATCATACCGCTCACTGGTACTAAGCCCTACGCCTGGTCCGAGGCGGAGAAGCGCGTGCCCGTGCCAGTGTTTCCAGAAGGGGCCTCCGTGCGGTGTTCGATGCGAAACACGGAAAACCGCCAGGGCAAGTGGACGATCGTGATGACGTGCGAGTTTCCGTCTGCAACGGTGCCTGAAGGGTGGCGCGTGTTCGACTACGAAATCCGCGCCGTGCCGAAGGACGGTTCGGAGCCGCTTGTTAAGCGGTTCTACTCGCCTGCCTACCACAAGATTCCGTCCTGCGAACCGGCGAGCCAGAGGTTCTGGTTCGACGTGGCCGAGCTGCCTCAGGACAAGGACTACGTGATAGAGGTGCGTGCCCGCAACTGCTTCGAGAAGGCGTCGGAGCCGATCACCGCGGGGCGCGTGTTCCACGGCAAGCCGGGCCTCGGAAAGGTCAAGCGGTGATTTGCCGAAGGGGCGGAGGTTTGGTATAATTACACACTCACATGGATAGGCAAGAAGACATAGATGCGAGTGGTCGCGACAAGCGCGACCCTCCCGCCACTGGGACAACGGGCGTCTCGCCCGTTGACGGGTCCTGGCTGCGGCGGTTTCTGTCGCACGACAGCGGGCCGTTCGCGCAGTTCGTGAAGTACGGCGCAATCGGCGTTGCGGCCACAATTGTGCAGATGGCAGTGTTCTATCTGTTGGCATCCACGTTTTGCCGCTGTCTCGGTCCGGATGACTGGGCGGTAAAGTGGTTCGGACTGCCTGCGGTGGAGTTGTCGCGCTTCGTGCGCGGGCTTCGCTTTGCAGTGGATACCGCACTTGGCTTCACGGTGGCTAACTTGTTCTGCTGGTTGATGAACCGCGCGTTCGTGTTCCGTCCGGGCAAGTTCGTATGGTACAAGGAATTCGGGATGTTCTTCGGCGCGGCGGCGGGCGCGATGGTGCTGGCCACCGGGCTTGCCTGGGTGCTGATCAACTGGGTGGGGCTCCAGACCACGGCGGCCGTCATAATCGAGGTGGTGGTGTCGTTCCTCGTGAACTTCGTCGCCCGCAAGTTCTTTATCTTCAAAGGCTAACAAACTCAAAACAAAAGGAGACAACAATGAAAAGACTTATCATGGCCATGGCCTGTGCCGCGTGCGCGGGCATCGTTTTGGCGGAGGACGCGCCGAAGGCCGCCCCTGCTGCGCCCAAGGCGGATCCCGCCGCGCGGAGGGCTGAATTCGCTGCCCGCCGCGCGGCGCGTGCGCGCCGCATGCATGACGGATACGCGCCCATGCGCGGCCGTTCGGTCGAGGCTCGGCCGTGGGGCAAGCTCGCGGACGGCACGGAGGTGAAGCTCTACCGCCTCGTGAGCCCCGGCGGACTCGTCCTCGACGTGTCCGACTACGGCGGCCGCGTGGTTCGCTGCTACGCCCCCGACAAGCACGGCAACCTCGCCGACGTCACGCTCGGCTGGAACACGCCCGGCGAGTACGAGACGCTCGGCTTCTCGATGGGCACGCTCATCGGCCGCTACGGCAACCGCATCGCGGACGGCAAGTTCACGCTCGACGGCAAGGAATACAAACTGCCGATCAACGAGGAGAAGAAGACCGAGGCCACGCAGCGCCACTGCACGCTCCACGGCGGGCCCCAGGGCTGGGACAAGAAGGTGTGGAAGGCCATGCCGATGCCGTCCCGCGGCCCCGTGCAGGGCATCGTGTTCTCCTACGTTTCCGCAGACGGCGAGATGGGCTTCCCCGGCAAGGTGACCTGCCGCGTGACCTACCGCGTGCTGCCGAACAACACCTGGTCGGTTGACTACTACGCCACCACCGACAAGCCCACGGTGCTCAACCTCACGCACCACTCCTACTGGAACCTCGCGGGCGAGTCGAGCGGCAACGTGCTCGGGCAGGAACTCCAGATCTTCGCGGACGAGTACACCCAGACGACCCCCGGCCTGATCCCCACGAAGAACGTCTCCGTCAAGGGGACGGGCTTCGACTTCACCACGCTCCGTCCGATCGGCGCGAAGGCCGACCTGATGAAGGCCGACAAGTCGCTCGCGGCGATGGACAACTGGTACGACCACAACTTCGTGCTGCGCGGGAAGATCGGCGAGCTCAAGCAGGCCGCCCTCATGCGCGACCCCGTCTCGGGCCGCACGATGGAGATCTGGACCACCGAGCCCTGCATGCAGATGTACGGCGCGCAGAACATGGACGACAAGCTTCCCGCGAAGGCCGCAGGCAAGCACCTTTGCCAGTTTGCCGGCGTGGCGCTTGAGACGCAGCACGCGCCCGACTCGCCGAACCGTCCGGACTTCCCGTCCACGGTGCTCCGTCCCGGTGAGACGTTCCGCTCGCGCACCGAATACCGCTTCGGCGTGGGGAAGTAATTATGAACGTTGTCGTCTGCGTGAAACAGGTCCCGGACACCACCAACGTCCGGATCAACCCCAAGACCAACACCTTGATGCGAGAGGGCGTGGAGTCGATCGTCAACCCGTTCGACGAGTACGCCCTTGAAGAGGCCCTGCGCCTGAAAGACGCCCACGGCGCGCACGTCACGGTGATCTCCATGGGCCCTCCGCAGGCGACGGCCGTTCTCCGCGAGGCGCTCGCCCGCGGCGCCGACGACGCGTTCCTCGTGTCGTCGCGCGCCTTCGGCGGGGCGGACACCCTCGCGACGAGCTACACGCTGTCGCAGGCCATCAAGAAGGCCTGCGGCGGCAAGACGCCCGACCTCGTCCTCTTCGGCAAGCAGGCGATCGACGGCGATACCGCTCAGGTCGGACCCGGCGTGAGCGAGTTCCTTAATGTGCCACTGGTCACATACGTGAAAAAGCTGGATGTGGCCAACGGTCGGTTCACGGTGGAGTCGCTGATGGACGACGGCACGGCCGTCATCGAGGGCGTCCTGCCCGCCGTGATGACGGTGGTGAAGGAGGCCTCTACGCCGCGTTTCGCATCGCTTGCCGGCTGGATGGATGCCGCGAAGGCGCCCGTCACGGTGCTTGATGAAAAGGCGGTGGAGGCGAATCCGCTCTGGATCGGCCTCACGGGTTCGCCCACGAAGGTCGTGACGATTTTCCCGCCTCCCACGAAGGGCGGCGGCGAGATCGTGGACGCGCGCGGCGATGCATCCGCAGGCGCGCGCGCCATTTCCGATTTCCTCGAGAAGAAAGGCCTGGTGAAACATGGCTGAAGCCCCGATTAAGATTGACCTTGCCGCCTGCAAAGGCTGCGGCAAGTGCGTGAAGGGCTGCGGCTTCGGCGCGCTCTCGATGGTCGACAAGCCCGGTGCGAACAAGGCCGGTAAGATTGCAGTAGTTGATGCCAGCGCCTGTAAGGCGTGTTCCGCGTGCGTGAAGGCGTGTCCGTTCAATGCCATTTCCGAAGTGAAGCAGCAGGTCTACGGCACGGCGAACATCGAATCCTACAAGGACATCTGGGTGTTCGCCGAACAGCACGGCGGCGTCGTGGCCGACGTGGCGTTCGAGCTGCTTGCGAAGGCGCAGGAGCTAAAGACCCAGCGCGGCGGCGGCGCGAAGGTGTGCGCCGTGCTGCTCGGGAGCAACCTTCCCTCCGCTGCGGAGCAGGCGCTCGTCGCCGCCGGCGCGGACGTGGTCTACAAGGTCGACGATCCCAACCTCGCGGACTACGAGGCGAACGTCTACGTGGACGCCGTGGCGCAGCTCGTCGAGAAGCACAAGCCGGAGGTAATCCTCGCCGGCGCCACCGCCGTGGGGCGCGCGTTCTTCGCGCGCGTGGCGGTGAAGGTGCGCACCGGCCTCACGGCCGACTGCACGATGCTCAAGATCGAGGAGACGAAGAACAAGGATACGGGCGCGCTCCAGATGCTCCTGCACCAGACGCGTCCTGCGTTCGGCGGCAACATCATGGCCACCATCATGACGCCGAACCACCGTCCGCAGATGGCCACCGTGCGTCCGAAAGTTTTCAAGAAGGGCGAGCCCGACCCCAAGCGCAAGGGCACCATCCTCGCGGAGGCGCTCAAGCTGATCGCGCCGCAGACGAAGCTTGTGAAGACCGTGCGCGATCCGGATGCAGTGGACATCGCCGCGTACGACGTGCTCGTTTCGGGCGGACGCGGTCTCAAGGGCGCGGAGAATTTCAAACTGCTCGCGCGCCTTGCGGAGTTGCTTGGCGGCGAGGTCTCCTGCTCGCGTGCGTGCGTGGACGCCGGGTGGTGTCCCGCGACGCGCCAGGTAGGCCAGACGGGCAAGACTGTGGCCCCGAAGCTCTACCTCTGCTTCGGCATCTCCGGCGCCATCCAGCATCTGGAGGGCATCCGCGGCGCCGATACGATCGGAGAGATAGATAGCCTAAATCAGTCCGCCATCATCGGTTTGGCAAGTCGCCGCATGAAACACCTGTACGACAACTTGCGCGTGCAAATCTATTTGTTCGGCTTTCTCAATCCCGATGAGGAGTATTTCAAATGACGGGCAATAGGCTGCAGAAAGTGGTGCGCTGGGTCTTGGCCGTGATCTCGGTGACTGCCTTTGCCGCGTCGGCTGTACCGCTGCCTCAGCCGGAGTGGGTGGATGCTGGCGCTTGTACGAACGTCGCGCTGTCAGCATTGTCTGCCTCGGGCGTGCTATCGTTTTCCCTTTCGTTTGCGCCCGGTCCGTCGAACAACGTTGAGGTGGCTTTCGGTTCAGATATTGACGGCAACGGTAGTCTTTCGCCAGACGAACGGCGCATGGAGGCGGGATGGGATCGCGGCGCATGGTTCATGCGCGGAGCGGAAGGGGAAACGTTGGTACAGTCTGCGCAGCCGTCGGAAGGCGTCACGAGAGATTTCAAATGGGCGCTCAGGTTAAGGGGCGGGCGAGTTCCGTCGCGTCTTTCGGCGACTGTTGACGGCACGCCGTTATTCTCCGAAGTTGCATCTGTTCCGCCGGGATGGCTCTACGAGCCGGACTGGAATATCGCATGCGTCATCGTGCGCGGTGCGGGCGTAGATGGCGGCATGGGTGAGGTCAAGGCAGCAATCGATGGGACGCTTCTGAAGCTAAGGTGACGGATGCAAGACGCTCAGACATTTGCGGAAGTGTTTCGCGGCATCGTGTGCTACGTGTCGCTTACGCTTCTTGCCATCTTGCTATCCGCAACTGCGATTGCGTGGCTGGCGAAAACAGTTGCGGTGCCACTGCGCAGACTGTTTGGCGGGGGTATTGTACGCGCCGCACTTGCTGTGGCGATGGTGTGGATGGGGATTGTCGAAAGCTTCAGCAAGCACACGAACGACCCGCCGAGGAGAGCGGCATCGCCGATGCAGGCCGTTACGCCGACAGACATTTCCAACGGCTGGCGCGTGGCGGCGACGCGGGAGGGCCGCGCCCCGTCGCGGCCACAGGACGGGACATACACGATTCACGAACCGTGGCTCGTGCGTGGCGGCTTCGATGACTTTATGCGCATATCCGCAGACGGCTGGCCCTTGCCATGGCGCAATGGTTTCACGGACGGTCTAACGGTGTTCTCAGACGGAGAGATTCGTCTTGCGCTGCGCACTCCATACTTTCCGCGTCCCTTTGACGCGCCGCTCGCTGTCGTGCCTGCGTTCAACTGGCATCTACTGCCTGGCGGAGTTTCCAATGTGTTCTGGCATGCGGCTACGCCATCCAACTCGCTCGTCGTCACATGGGAGAACGCGCCTGTTAACTACGACGTCAGCTGCCTCACGAACTTCCAGGCGGAGTTCTTCGCGGGCGGTCATTTTTCCTATCGCTACGACGACCGCGTGGTTGACTACGCGCCGGTGTTTCCGTTCGACTGGGATAATGACGGACTGGAGAATTCTGTCGATCCCGATCCGCTTGTGGCGGGGCCGGATGCGCACGGCACGAACGCGGAATGGTACAATGTTTTGTGTTCAAATGTGCTGGAGGTGGCCGCGACAAGCGCGGCCCTCCCGTTGGAATTGGCATGGTTAGAGGGCGTGAACTCCAACGCCTACTACTTCGTGGATGTCGTTGCGTCGAACGGCCCTGCTCCGATCTACTTTGCCGGCGACCGCGACTCGCGCCTCGGCAATCCCGTCGTGGTTGCGCGTGGAGGCGAGACGAACCACGTGCCGCTTTTGATCGGCGTCAGCTATGCCATTACCTCCACCGTGCCTTTCTCCGTCTCGCTTCCCGATGATGGCTTCGCCACGATCACGACCAACTGCGTTTCCAACTACGTCGTGCAATGGCCATTGGAGTTTACGGTTGTACCGGATGGCATGGGATATAGTGTCAGCGCGGGGCCTTACGATCCCGGATGCGAATTCCAGTGGCAAGCACCGACGCGATCCGCGACGTGCAGCTACACGACGGATGGCGGATGGATCGGGTTCAGTTGCAACGTTTGGAGTTGCGAATGTGGTGGCTGTTCTGTTTCGGGCGTTGCCATGCTTGAGGATGTGTCGTTCGACCTTCCGTATGTCTGGTGCGGATGTTGGCATCACGGTTCGGGCAATTCTGGAAACGGGCAATATGCTACTAACGGGCCGTCCGTTTTCGTGTCGTTCGACAACCCGGTCGTGTTTTATGAGGACGCCTACACGAACGCGCCGAATGATGTAGTTGCCAAGCATTCAACGAACACGACGCTTACCGTTTTCGCATACGGCGGCGAGGCTGGTAGTATGCTTTACATCTCGGAGCAGAAAATCGGGAAGCTCGTCCGCGTTGGAGGGAAGGCGATTACATTTCCATACACTGCATTTGTCCCGCCGCAGAGCGGAGTGTCGTTCTCAATTGAATACGAGGCGGACACTCACAGCGATTCGGAAGGCGACATTACCGTCACGGCTTATATAATGCCAGGTGACGGCGGAGGTGTCACCAGTGAAACTGCTTCAGCTACGGCGGTGAAGTTGGAGTTGACGCCGAATTACCGAATTGGCGATTATGAGCACAGGCATCGTCTGGGTGTTAGGGAATCGGTGAAATGCTCATGGATGCCACCGGATGCTGTAGTGACTTGGGATGCTGGTACGGGTGGACAAATTGGCATGAAAAACGATAAGAGGGAGTACACCGCTCCGCTGACGGCAGGCGCTTCTCCATATTTGACGGCCGTCTGCCATGGTACCAGGTATTCGCTTGAATTGGAAGTGGTGGAACCGCAGTCTGTCGTCGCCAAGTCTGCCGAAGCCTTCGACTACGGTGTTCCGACGAATGTTGCAGGAGGTGCTGGTATGGAGCTTGAACTGGTGGTTCTTCCGACCAATGTTTCATTTATGGGAATAGCCGTCCAAGAAGTACCGACAGACTACAAGGATCCTCAAGGGTATTTCGCTAACGAATACTTCGATTTCGCGTGGTCTCATACTACGAACATTGGGGCCGGCGTGTGGCACGATATCCAGGTGGGCAATCGATTCATGTACGACTATGCCGAAATGGGAGATCAACTTCCGCGCATGACGCCGGACGGCGATATTACTGACAACTGGTCGTGTGGATGGATCGTTGGCTCTATGAACTGGATGATTCCCGTAGGCTGGAACGAAACAGGTTCGAGCGAAGAGGATACACCAGTCAAGCAATTCGCCATGTACTGGCAACGGTTCAGAATGGCATCTGACGGAACGCTTGAGGTTGAAAAACTTGGCAAAGTCGTGCAGAGAAACACGAATTCAGTCGTTCGGCTCAATGGAGAAATTGTACCGCTGAGACCGCGATAGGATAGTTAAAGGAGGTATGATATGAAAACGATTATCGTAGTCTTACTTGCGTTGGTCACGTGCGCAGGATGTCGTGATGAAACGACCGGCACGAATCAGGTACAGCAGGATTTCGCTCCGAATTCGAAAAGCGACGAACGCGTGATTGCAATCGAGTGTGAGATAACGAACATGCCGCAGAAACTTGAGGGGAAGGGGTGGAGTACTATGCACTGGGGCATTGATCTGGCTAATTCCATAATGGCGCTTGACGACCGAGATGAAAGGTTCCGTCTCATTAACAAGTGCCTTGATGCGATGTCGCATCTTGTGTCTGCTCTGAATGTACGTCAGGATGCATCTCATGCATTTCGAAACTACGAACTCTTGATAGACGCGAGCACCATATTAGCTAAAGAGCCGGAAATTACGGAACGTGTACTGGGAATTATTTGCGAGTGCGTGCACTTGCACAGACGAGAGGTCAAGAAGTGGTCCGATGCCATAAAGAATGAGCCGAACCGAAGGGCGCGTACGCCCATGAAGAACATCCACGGCTGTCTGAATTCGTATTTCATGGTTTTCACCAACCGCATCGAGCGCGACTATTTCCCGTGGATGAAGGCACATGGGCTGCCCCCGGATCGCCATGAACATTGGCGCCGCCAGCTCGACGCCGCATACGAAATGAAGGAGGCGAAATGAAGCACCTGTACGACAGCCACGAACATTCAAAGCTAGTGGGCGGATAGCTCTGCCGCACGCGCCGTGAATGTGATATACTATTAGCCGCCTTGAAGGAGAAGATGGAGCGTATGATCAGCACAGATGTTCTTATTATCGGTGCGGGGCCGGGAGGCCTCGCGACGGCCATTGTGTCGCTGTTCACGACTGTGCGTGGACGCCGGGTGTTCCGGGATGCGTCAGGTGGGTCAGACGGGCAAGGCCTCGTGTACAGTTGAGGAAGTAACATGACGAGACGAGAATTCATTTGCGCCGCAGGTGGCACGGTGTTGTTGACGGGCGTCCGGCTGTACGGTGAGGAGGCGCCGAAGGGGCGTCCTATCGTGCGCTTTGGCATGGTGACGGATCTGCACTACGCTGCGCTGAAGCCGCTGGGACATCGGCACTACGGCGATTCGGTGCGCAAGCTCGACGAGGCCGTGGATCTGTTCAACGTGCGCAAGCCTGATTTCGCCATCGAGCTGGGGGATTTCAAGGACAATTCCAACGGCCACGACGAAACCATCAAACGGCTTGAAGAGGTCGAAAAGGCGTTTGCCCGGTTCAACGGTCCTCGCTACCACGTGGTCGGCAACCACGACTGCGACTGCATCACGCCGACGGAATTCCTCGCGCGGACGCCGAACGGCGGCAAGGTCATGGACAAGGGCTGGTATTCGTTTGCCTACGGCGGCGTCTCGTTCATCGTCCTCGACGGGTGTTTCACGGGCAAGATGAAGCACTACTCCAGGAGCAATCCATGGACGGACGCCAACATTCCGCCGGAGCAGCTTGCCTGGCTGGAACGCGAGCTCGCCTCGGCGGGGAAGCATGCCGTGGTGTTCGTCCACCAGCGGCTTGACCCGGCATCCGAGAAGCACCACCTCATGAAGAACGCGGAGGCCGTGCGAAAGGTGCTGGAGGCGAGCGGGAAGGTGCGCGCGGTCGTCACGGGGCATCAGCACAACGGCGGTCACAGCAAGGTGAACGGAATCCCCTACTACACGCTGCGTGCCATGGTGGAAGGTTCGGCACCGGCGTCCAACAGCTACGCAGAGGGTGCAATCTGGCCGTCGGGCGCATTCACCGTCACGGGCTGGCGCAAGGCAAAATCGTTGGCCTGAAACGCTGGAGTTATGGTATAATCTCACCGATTTTCTCAAGGAGAGCAAAAGGAATGATAAGCACAGATGTTCTGATAATCGGCGCGGGGCCGGCGGGCCTCGCAACGGCCATTGCGCTTCTGCGCGGCGCGGGCGAGAAGAAGCCGCGCGTAGTTGTGCTCGACAAGGGCCGCAGCGTGGGTTCGCACGTTCTCTCCGGTGCGATTGTGGACCCAAGCGGATTCGAGGGGCTTCTCACACCCGATGAAATCGAGAAACTCCCGTGCGAGGCGAAGGTGGTGAAGGAGAGCTTCCGCTCGCTATTCACGGAGAAGCGTAGCGTGAAGATCCCGTGGGTGCCGCCGATGATGAGCTCGAAGGGCTTCCCCGTCGTGTCGCTCACGAAGGTGACGGCCTACCTCGCGCAGATCGCGTCGAAGCTCGGCGCGGAAATCTACACGGGCTTCGCCGTGACGGAGCTTGTGGAGGAGGATGGCCGTGTGGTGGGCGCGCGTACGGGCGAGAAGGGTCTCGACAAGAACGGCCGGAAGAAATCAAACTACCTGCCGTCTGAGGAAGTGCGCGCGAAGGTTGTGGTGCTGGCTGAAGGCGGCTGCGGCATCCTCACGGAACGTCTCATCGCCGAGAAGGGATTGCAGGGAACGCGTCCGCAGACCTACGCACTCGGCATCAAGGAGCTGATCGAGGTGCCGGCCGGCACGCAGACAGCCGGCGAGGTGATGCACACGTTCGGCTGGCCGAGCGACTTCTACACCTACGGCGGCGGATTCGTCTACCACGTGAGCGAGACGCAGGTTATGGTGGGCTACGCGTACGGGCTTGACTACACGCGCGCGGAGATCGACCCGTTCCGCCTGTTCCGGCGGTTCAAGTCCGCCCCGAGCGTCGAGCGCCACATCAAGGGCGGCAAGACCGTGGCCTACGGCGCCAAGGTGATCCCCGAAGGCGGCTTCTACGCCGTGCCGAAACCGTACGCGCCGGGCGTGCTGATCGTCGGCGACGGTGCCGGCCTGCTCGATTCTTTGCGCATCAAGGGCGTACACATCGCGATGCAGAGCGGACGCGCCGCGGCCGAGGCAATCCTCGCGAACGACAACGCGGATGCGCTGGGCGAAGACTACTACAAGCGCCTCCAGGCGACGAACGGCTGGAAGGAGATGAAGCGCGTGCGGAACGTGCGCGCGTCGTTCTCCTACGGCATGCCATGGGGCGTGATGGCGGCCGGACTCGCGTGGATGACGTTCGGGAAGTTCCCGTGGTTCCGCGTGCCGGGCTGCGACGAGGGCGATGCCGCCGCGCTGGAGCCGCTTGTGCGCGAACGCCTTGCGCGCGAGGCGGCGGACGACGTGGAAGCTTCGCCGATGCAACCGGACCGCTTGACGGATGTCTTCATGTCAGGCACGATCCACGAAGAGGACCAGCCGTGCCACCTGAAGATCAAGGATCCCGCCGCATGCGCCGCGTGCGAGAAGGAGTTCGGCTCGCCCTGCACGCGGTTCTGTCCGGCGGAGGTCTACCTCCGCGAGGGTGACCACCTGCAGATCGACTTCTCGAACTGCCTGCACTGCAAGACGTGCCGGATCAAGTGCCCGAAGGGCAATATCGACTGGACCTTCCCGCAGGGCGGCGACGGTCCGCGCTACACGCGCATGTGACGGAAAAGATTGCCGTGGAAGATGCCGCGAACTGCGGCTAGGTAATCTGGAAGGGCGTGAGAGGTTCGCGCTCGTACGGGCGCGGGACTGTTCGCTCGACGATTGTCGTGTCTGTGACGACCTTCACCGTTATTTCGCCGGAGAAGCTGTCGAAGCGGCTCCAGGCGCAGACGATGCGCGCGGCGGCGTCGAGGTCGGCTTCCGAGGCAACGTGCGGGAGAATGGCGGTGGGGCCAGGGACGGAGATGGGTGCGACGAGCGTATCGGAGGGGGTACGCCGTTCCGCGAGCAGGCGGTTATCGTTCGCATCGCGTCCGAGGATCACGCCCGTGCCGTCGGGGAGGCGGAATCGCCGTCCGACGAGAAGCAGTTCCACGAGGCGGCGCTCGTCGAGTCCTTCGTGGTCGAGGAGGTCCTTCAGCTTGCGTCCGAAACCTTTCTCGGTGAGCTTGCAGCCGCCGGCGGGAGAAGGGTAGTCCACGAGGCCGTATTTCTTTGCGAGCTCGAACTGCGGTTCGCGTCGGCGTCCGGAGAGGCCGAGGAGCTTCGAGCGGTCGAGCTTGCATTCTTGTTCGGGGATGGTGGGGGCGAGGAGCTGTGCGCAGAGCGGACGCACGAGGCGTCCGACAAGGCCGCTTGATTTCTCCACCACGCCGAGGGACTGTCGGTTCTGCGACATCGGGCGCTGGTTGAGCACCTCGCCGGTGGCGACGAAGTCGTAGCCGAGCTGCGCCATCAGCTCGCCGGCGCGGCGGATCATCGTGGCGTGGCAGTCGATGCAGGGGTTCATCGCGCCGCCGAAGCCGTGGGGCGGGTTCTTGATGAGGGCGATCTCGTCGTCCGTGAAGTCGATCACGTGCAGCTTCACGCCGAGTGCGGCGGCGGCCTTGCGCGCGGCGGCGGCGGCGAAAAAGGGCGTCTCGAACGTGACGGCCTCCACCTCCGCGCCGGCGTCGCGCAGCACGCAGACTGCGAGCTGCGAGTCGAGTCCGCCGGAAATTAGCGACAGACCACGGCATTTTTTGGTATAATCTACGGTGTCCATGACGAAAGAGTTTACAAAATGAAGAGCGGTTTGGCAATACTGTTTGCGGCAACATTTGGCATTCAGCCACTGCCGCAGCCGGACGGACCGCTCGAGCCGTCCGTCCAGAACGAGGTGGACCACGCCATCGCGTTGGGTGAGCGGTGGTTGGCGGCGGCCGCCTCGGCGAGGCGGCCCTACCAAGGCGGCACGAACGCGGCGGCAGCGGTCGCGGGGCGACCGCCCTACCAGGGTGGCACGAACGCGGCGGCGGCCGCCTCGGCGAGGCGGCCCTACCATGGTGGCGGCACTAACGCGGCGGCCACCTCGGCGAGGCGGCCCTACCAGGGGGATCTCTTCGCTACCAACGGGCTCACGCGAGAGCGGATTGCGATCAAGTTGATTTCCTCGCAGCGGGCTGGCGGATGGTGGCTCATGGAGACGAACGCGGCGCCGACGCGCCTGGCCATTGAAATTCTGAAAGGACTCTGATGCATCCCGATCTCATCGCTGGCCTGCCTATTAAGACATACGGCTTCTGCATGGCGCTTGGCTTCATCGTCGCGTGGCAGGTGCTTTCATGGCTGTGTCGCCGCACGGGGCGCGCTGCGGAGCCGCTCTCGAACCTCCTGATGCTGATGATGTTCAGCGGCATCGTCGGTGCGCGGCTCGAGTACGTGCGCGAGTTCTGGGGACGCGAATTCGCCGCCAACCCGCTGTCTGCGTTCAAGGTCTGGCAGGGGGGGCTAGTGTTCTATGGCGGGCTTATCCTCGCGATTTTGGTGTTCTTCGTATGGTGCCGCGTGCGCCGCGAGCGCATGGCGCAGGTTGCGGACCTCTTCGTGACGGTCATTCCCCTTGCGCATGCGTTTGGCAGGGTGGGGTGTTTCTTCTACGGCTGCTGCTACGGGAGGGTGTCGGACTGCGCCTGCGCCGTGGCGTTTCCGCGTCGTTCGCCCGCGTGGGTGGCGCAGGTGGACGGCGGGCTGATACCCGAGACCGCGCAGTCGGCGCTGCCCGTCCTGCCCACGCAGCTCTTCGAGGCGGCGGCGGTGCTGTGTCTCTTCGCGGTGCTGCTGTTCGTGTTCCTGCGGAATTGGAAGAAACGGCCTGGGTTCACGACGGGCTGCTATCTCATAGGATACGCCTGCATACGCTTTTGCATTGAATTTCTCCGTGACGACATGCGCCAGCGCGTCGGGTCGCTGTCAATAGGCCAGGCGATCTCCATCGGGCTCGTTTTTCTGGGAATCGCGTTTATCCTCGTTTCTCTATTGCGTTTCCGCGCCGAAAATTGTAAAATATTCGGACCAACCAAACAGGAGAGATCCTAATTATGATGTGGAAAGTTTCATTTCAAGCGGCTATGACCGCTGCGTTTGTTGTCTCGAGCGCAGTCTTCGCGCCTGTGTGCGCGCAAGACGCTGAGCCTGCTGCGGACGCCGCGGCAGACGACGCATTGCCTAAACCGCGGAAAGAGGCGAAGCCGTTCACGGCTCTCGTCAGGTGCGCACGCGCGCAAGGTGACGTGCATGTGCTGAAACCGGGCGCGTCCGAATGGACTGTTGCAGAGGAGGGACGTTACTATCCTTTGGGATCGTCGTTCCGCACGGTGCATGAGGCGGGTGCATCCTCGATGGCTGAATTTGAATTCGGTCCGGAGGCGAAGGTCAAGCTTACGGAATCGGCGGAGGTTTCGACCCGTCCGGGCGAGATCGGCGTGTCAACGCGCACGCTTGTGCTCAAGTCTGGTCGGGTGCGGGTATCCCTGCCGCGCACGCTCAATGAGGGGCTCTTCTTTGTGGCTGCGCCTTTCTTTACCTGCTCGAACCTCGCCGGCGAAAGCCAGTTTGACTACCAGTCCATCGGCAACGGCGACGAGGTGCTCGTCCGCTGCGTGACGGGAACGATGACGTTGGAGGGCCGCCACTACAAGATCCCGCGCATGGCGGCTGCAAACCATGTTCGCATCCGCACGACGGACGGCGACGACCTCATTTCGTGGCTGCGTGGCGAAAGCGGCGACTGCAAGGTGATTCTTGACCAGGGATTGATGGCAGAGAAAAACTTCGAGACGGGGGAGACGAAGGACGTGCCGAAGACGTACGATTTCGTCCTGTCTCCCCGCTGTGCCGTCAAGATATTCCGCCGCCGTTCCAAGGTGAGCGGAAACATGATCGTGTCCACGATGGCATTTGACGCCACTGGCGAGATTAAAACCCGCTGTGCATTCGCAGAGGGCCGTTCCAACTTGAATTCCGGCGAGCTGGTGATCACTCCAGTCGAGGTGGCGGATGCCGAGAAGAAGAAGGCCAAGGCCGCGTCCGAGGAGACGGAAGAGGTCGAGGCCGTCGAAGTCAAGCCTGCGAAGGCCAAGGAACCGGCCAACAACGCCGGGGCCGAAGATGAGAAGAAGGCCGAAGAGCCGCAGGAAGAGAAGAAGGACGACAAGAACGACGACGACATCTGAGAGACGTCCGCAAACAGGATCTTGGTATCAACAAGAGCAAAAGTTTCTACAACAACAAGAAAAAGAACAGGAAAAAGAAAGTGGTTATCCATCATTTCAACCGAATCATCCGCAACAAGTGGGTTTGGGGCGTGTTCGCAGTCCTAATCTCAATGTTTTTCGCATTCGACTTCATTTTCGACGGGCGTAGCGACACTCGCGGATCCGATGGCGCGGGAAAACTGGCTGGCGACACGGTGCCGTCCGCGAAGTTCGACGAGATACGCGCAGACGTGCTGGCCGAGATGCGTTTCCAGTACGGGCGCGAGATTCCGATCAAGGCACCCCAGCTCAACCAGGAGGTGTGGACACGCCTTGGCATGTTGAAGGTCGTTGACGACCTCAAGTTGACGGCGTCCGACGAAGAGGTCCGCGAGGCGATCATGCGCAGTTTCTCGGACGAGAAGGGCGGGTACAACCACACGCGATTCCAGGAGACGTGCGCCCGCATCGGCTGGACGGCCGAGCGTTTCGAGGCGTACATCCGCCGCCAGATCTCGCTTTCGCGCGTCCGCGGCGTGGCGGAGTCCGCCAGCTGGGTCTCGCCCCTTGAGCTCTCCAGCGGCATGCGGGACGCGACTGACAAGATCACGGTGCGCATTGCAAGGTTCACGCACAAGAACGCGGCGGCCATCAAGCTGGACGACGCGGCTCTCAAGGCGTATTACGAGTCCCACACCAACTCGCTCGCGCTGCCGGCCCTGACGGCCGTCCGCTACGTGAGGGTGCCGGCGGACGACGCGGCGAGCCTCAAGAAGGTCGAGGTCACCGACGATGAACTCCACGAGCGTTTCGACGAGACGAGCGACCGCTATGGCACCAATGCTTTTGAAACCGTCAAGGCGCAGATTGAGAAGGAACTCCGCCTCGAGAAGTCCGTCGAAGCCGCCGTCGACGCGCTCTACGCGCGCGTCAGCCCGGAGGACGGAGCGGCCGCCGATGGCGTTGACCGTCTGGCACAGCTTGCGAAGGCCGAGAAACTGGAGGTCAAGACGTCGCGTCCGTTCTCCATCTCCGGCGAGAAGTTCGTGCCCGGTTTCATGGTGGATGCGGCCTCCGTGCTGCCCGACTGCCGTGAATTCGTCGCCACGGTGTCGGACCTCGACTACGACGAGCCGTCCGCGCGTTACCGCGCAATCGCCGGCTCGAACGCCGTCTATGTAGTCACCCTTGCCACGAACCTCTGCACGCAGGCGCGCGTGCCCTCGTATGCGGAAATCACGAACAACGTGTCCGTGCGCAACGATGCGCTTGCCGACCTGAAGGCGCAGGACTTCAAGAAGGCCGTGGACAAGGTGCGCGAGACCGTCAAGGCCGACCTCGCCAAGCGCAAGGACGGCAAGCTCGATCCGAAGCTCTTCGGCGATGCAAACGTCTCCACCTCCATCACTTTCGTGGCGCAGACCGCGATGCGCGGCAACGCCTTCCCCGATGCTTACTCGATCGTTCCCGCGGCGGTGCGCCTCGCGAAGGGCGAGCTGTCCGAACTCGTGACCACGGGCCTGCCCGGACATGGCGTTGTGGTGTACGTCGAGGACCGCCAGCCGGGCGACGCCGCCACGATTGCCGCAGCTGGGCAGATGCGCGAGATGATGGCGCGCGGCCAGGGCGAAAACACCGTGCGCGCATGGAGCGAGGCCAATTTGTCCCGTTTGGGCGCACAGCCTAGCGACTGGGCTTCGATGAAAGAGCTGACGGAGGGCGAAGACGCCGATGACGGTGAAAGTTCTAAGAACTGATCCGGCGGCGCAGTTGCCTGTCTACGCCCATCCCGGCGATGCCGGGATGGACGTTCGTTCTATCGAGGAGGTGACGCTGTCCCCCGGCGCACGCGCCCTCATACACACGGGCCTAGTGCTGATGCTGCCACCCAACGCGGAGGCGCAGGTGCGTCCGCGCTCCGGCCTCGCCCTCAAGCACGGCATCACGGTGCTCAACACGCCGGGTACGATAGACGCGGGCTATCGCGGCGAAGTGGGCGTGATTCTCATCAATCTCGGTACGGAACCGTTCGTGGTCGAGAAGGGAATGAAGATAGCGCAGCTCGTCGTCTCGCCTGTTGCGCAAGCCGAAGTCGTAGAAGTCACATCTGTCGATGAAACCGACCGCGGTGCAGGCGGTTTCGGTTCCACCGGCGTCTGATTCCCTGGTACGGAGTTATGTTGCTTGATATTGTCAAATACGGTTCTGCGGTTCTCCGCGAAAAGGCCGTGCCCGTGCCGGCCGTGACGTCTGAGCTGGTGCACCTCGCCGAGGATATGCTCCAGACTATGTACCACGCGAAGGGCGTGGGCCTGGCCGCGCAGCAGGTCGGCCGACTTGAGAGCGTCTGCGTGATCGACGTGCCTGCCAACTGCGAGGAGAGCGAGGAGGTCAAGGCTTTCAACGCTTCCGTGAAGATGCCCCTCGTGATGTTCAACCCTGTCATTATCTCAAAGTCTGGTGAGCAGGACGGCAAGGAGGGGTGTCTCAGCTTCCCGAACATGGGCGGGCACGTGGTGCGCGCGGATCAGGTGACGTGCCAATACACGGACGTCTCCGGGCGGATGCAGATCGTAACGGTGCGTGGTTTCCTCGCACGGGCCGTGCAGCATGAGACGGATCACCTGAACGGCGTCCTGTACGTAGACCTCATGAGCGCGGAGGACAAGCTCGCGCTCGCAAACAAACTGAAAAAACTGGCCAATAAGAACGGTGGTAACATCTGATGGCATGCGATTCGATTGAGGGCTGGCTGAAGGCTGGCTTTGAAGCCGCTTTCCCCGGAAACGATTTCTCCAACGTGCGGGCGCTTCCCGCGACGGACACCAAGTTCGGCGATTTCCAGTGCAACGACGCGCTGGCTGCCGCGAAGACGCTCCATACGCCGCCGCGCAAGATAGCCGAGGCCGTATTCGCGCGCCTTGAGGCTGACCGGCCGGACTTCATCGCGAAGTTCGAGCTCGCCGGTCCGGGATTCCTCAACATCACGGTTTCGACCGACTGGATCGCAGCGCGCCTCGCCGCGCTTGCCGCCGATGCGCACACGGGCATTCCGCAGACGGGCGCGGGACAGCGCGTCGTCATCGACTACTCATCCCCGAACGCCGCCAAGCAGATGCACATCGGCCACATCCGCTCCACGGTGATCGGCAACGCGATCGACCGCATCTACCGCGCTCTCGGCTACGGGGTTATCGCCGACAACCATCTCGGCGATTGGGGCACGCAGTTCGGCATCCTCATCAAAGGCTACCGCGAGTGCCTCACGCAGGAGGAGCGCGACAACCTCACCGTCGCCAACCTTGAGAAGTGCTACGTGCTCTCCGCCGCGAAGGCGAAGGAGGAGGACGGCGTCTGGAAGGAGGCGTGCAAGGCTGAGCTCGTGAAGCTTCAGCAGGGCGACGCCGACAACCTCGCGCTCTGGAAGCGCTTTATCGACATCTCCATCGGCGAATTCGACCGAATGTACGCGAAGCTCGGCGTCAAGTTCGATACGTACCGCGGCGAGTCATACTACAACGACACGATGCCCGGCGTAGTCGCTAAACTCCAGGAGATGGGCCTCGCCGTCGAGTCGGAGGGCGCGCTCATCGTGAACCTCGAGGCCGAGAAACTCGGCGTGGCGATCGTCCGCAAGTCGGACGGTGGCTACAACTACACGACGAGCGACCTCGCATGCGTCAAGTCGCGTGTCGAGGAATACAGCCCGGAGCGCATCATCTACGTGACCGACGCCCGCCAACAGCTCCATTTCAAGCAATGGTTCTCGATCGCGGCGAAGATGGGCTACTCCGGCGTCAAGCTCGTCCACGTACCGTTCGGCCTCATGAGCTACGGCGGCAAGGCGATCTCCACGCGCGAAGGCAACCTCATCAAGCTCGACGACCTCCTCGCCGAGGCGAAACGCCGCGCTTACGACATCGTTAAAGATCGTGGAGGAGATGAGAAGCTCGCCGAGCAGATCGGCTACGGCGCGGTCAAGTACTCCGACCTCTCGCACGACCCGATCACCGACATCGACTTCAACTGGGACAAGGCGCTTGCGCTCGAGGGCAACTCCGGTCCGTATCTCCAATACGCCTACGCGCGCGTGTGTTCGCTGCTTGACAAGGCGGGCAACCCCGACCTCTCCGGCGCCGCGTTCGCCTGTGCGGAGCCCGCCGAGAAGCAGCTCGGGCTCCAGCTCCTGCAGTTCGGGCCCACCGTACTGCGTGCGGCGGAGTGCTACAAGCCGTCCATCCTCGCCGACTACCTCTTCCAGACGGCGCAGCTCTACAGTTCTTTCTACCAGCGCTCGCCGATCCTCAAGAGCGAGCCTGCCGTGCGCGACGCGCGTCTGCGTCTCTGCGCGCTGTTCGGACAGGTCCTCTCCACGGGCCTCCATCTTCTCGGCATAGAAACGCCCAACCGCATCTAAAGCAACCATTAAAGCAAGGAGTCTCAAATGAACACAACCGCGAATCCCATGCTCGGCTCGCTCATCTTCGCCCTCGGCGGCTTCGCCGGAGCCGTGTTTGCTGTCCCGTTCCGCAAGGTGAAGGGCTGGGCGTATGAAAGCTACTGGTTCATCTACGCCGTGGTCGGGCTGATCGTTTTCCCGGCGGCGCTCGCGTTCGCGACGGTGCCGGACCTCTGCGGCGTGCTCGCGAAGACGCCGACGGCGACCTTGCTCGGCTGCGCTGGATACGGTGCGCTGTGGGGCGTGGGCGGCCTCACGTGGGGATTGATGATCCGCTATCTCGGCGTGGGACTCGGCCTTGCGATCGGCTGCGGACTCTGCTCGGCCACGGGTACGCTCATCCCGCCGATCCTGCAAGGCAAGGCGGGCGACCTCGTCAAGGACTCAGCCGCGCTGATCACCCTTGGCGGCGTCGCGCTGTCGCTCGTCGGCATCGTGTTCGTGGGCCTCGCCGGCAAGTCGAAGGAGGCGGAGCTTCCCGAGGAGGAGAAGAAGAAAGCCGTCGCCGAATTCAACTTCAAGAAGGGCATCGTAGTCGCCTGCATCAGCGGCGTGTTCTCCGGATGCATGAACTTCGGTCTCCAGAACGGCTGGTGGACGGACGCTGCCGGCGTAAAGCATACGGTGGCCGAGTTGGCCAAGGCCGTCAACACTGGCGACTGGTGGGTTGGCATGCCCGTGCTGATCGTGGTGCTGTGGGGCGGTTTCCTCGTGAACCTCTGCTGG
>CACWIW010000056.1 GCA_902761035.1 uncultured bacterium
CTCGCCTATCGCGTTCACCGCGTTGCCGAGATTGACCGTACCACTCGACTGAACCAATTCGCCGTTGCGCTTGTTTCCGAGTTCAAGCCGCGTCACCGTAAGCGTACCATTGCCGTCCTTCTTGAGGAGACGGATGTTCGCGCTGCCGGAGAACGTGAGGTTGTCGATGTTCTCGATGTAGGTGTGCTCGTAGAGGTTTGCGATCGTGGAGGACTCATCGACCACGAACTCCACGAACGATCCGTCGCCGCCGGAGAAAGTCGAGCCTGCCGCCGCCGAGAGGTTTTTGAGCTTGAGGACGTGTCCATCAAGATTCGCCGTGCCGGCGATTACGGGCGTAACGGAAAGCCCGCGCCAATCGCAGTCCGCTGTGAACGTGCAGTTGCCGATCTCAAATGACTTGCAGGCGAACGTGGAACCGGACGGAATCTGCACATTCACCGCCGTGCCGACAATCGTCACGGCGTAGTTCGCCGTTGGCACAACCGCCTCTCCCGTCAGCGTATCCTCCCAGTTGTTCGCGTCGAGTGCGTTGCCGTTGTTCGCCGCACCTGTCCACGTGGCGGACTGTTCGCCCGCCTTGGCCAACAGAATCTTCGTGCCTACCCCGTCAATGAGACCGTATTTTGACGCAGTAGATGCGCTCGGCTCCCCCGTGAAGAGGAGAACCGCCTTCTTGGAATTGGAGTTCACGAACTTTGCGCCGATGTAGCCGTCCACGATCGCGTCCGTGATCGTCAGCTGGCATCCGTTGAGGTCGATCACCGTTCCGTCGCTGAGGGCAAGCGTGCCGAGCGCAGACCAATCGGCGTTCGCGCTAAGGGTTATCGTGTTGGTGCCAGATCCAAATTCAAGGTCGGAAAACTTAAACGTCGCACCGCCGTTGTAGTTCGGCGTTGTAATGGTAAAAGGTACAGGCGTACCGTTCACGCTTTTAGCTGCGCCCCAGCCGCCCCACGTATCGCCGGCAATCATCGTGAATCGATGCCAACCTGCCGTCGCTGTCCACGTCGTGTTCTGTCCGCCGCTGAAACTGTTGTAGGAAAGTACCCAATTCCCGTCAATGCACAGACCGAAGTAGTCGTCGAAAGCCTGCGACAACGCCCACTCTCCTGCCTGTTCTGCAGACACGTTGAACCAACCATCGTAACGGAACTGCGCGTGTTGCAGTTCGGCCGGCTTGCTGTTGTTCTGGTTAATGTACGAGACGTCGCCCTCGCCACGTGCCACGTAGTGCTGGAGTCCGTCGTCGCGCCACTGCCAGCTGCGGACGCCACCGTTTGAGTACGATTTACGATCACCCGAAAACGCCTCGCGGCCCCACAACGTCACGGGATGCGTCAACGTGCCGGCAACCTTCGTTGCGGCCCACGGCACTTCGTAGCCAGCGGGGAGCGTAATGCCGGAAGGAAGCACGGCAAGCGCCGTCTTTCCGGGCACGACGCTCGCAATCGCCGTGCCGTTCGCGTCAGTGCAGCTCCAGTTAGCCGCCGTGGCGAGGTCGACCGCCGTCGGCGTCGTACCGCCGTTCCATGTGGCGACAGTGTCGTAAACGAGATTGCCGCCCTTGAGCGAACCGCCTCCCTGCGGATAGAAAACGGTGCCGTTCAGGGCGTCATAACCAGTTGCGGCATCGTAGAACCCCACGACGCCGTCCTTGACGCACGGCCTGAGGTCACGTACCAGCGTCCACCCGCCATTTCCGTCTTCCTGCCAGATCTTGCAGTAATAGACGCGCCGCAGGTTTTGATCCACCGGCTTGTCCTCGGTGTCCGACCGGTAGTGCGACCCGAAGATGTACATGGTCGTATCAGTATTGATTGCGGTTCCCCAGTCGTGAGACGTGGAGCCGTTGTTTCCGCCAGCGCCGCAGTCCGTGACCGTTGCCGTCAGAACGCCCGCCGAGGAAACGGCGTGATCATAGATCCAATCGCCATAGTAAGGGCTGAACACGGTCTGGTGGTACGAGTTGTTCGCGTACTTCATGCCGCTCTGCTCACCCCAGAAACGAACAGGCTCGAAACGTACAGAGTCAGTATGACGCGCTCCAATCAAGATCTCACCGCCGCCGAAGTTGGCTGCGCGAATCTGAACCCGAGTTCCGGACTTGCCGATGATCCCCGTATCGACGTAGAGATATGCAGATGGCTCTGCATATTCCACGAAGTAGTCGGGCGTCTCCGCCCGCGCCGCCACGCAAATTGCCGCCGCGAGCGCGGCGCTTCCAATATGGCGCGTGAGTGTACGCGCGGATTTCAACGACTTGAACGACATATTCACATCTCCTTGTTATCGAGACTGTCGTTGCGGGGAAAAAGGCTTCCCCGAAACAACATCAAAAGTCTAGCATTTTTGTTGGCGTGCCGTCAAGGGCGATTTTGTGAAATTTTGGTGACGCGAAACGGAGTGGCCTTTGGCCCGGTAGGGCGGTCGGCCCGCGACCGCCGCCCGTTCTGGACAAAGGACAGATGACAAAAGACGAAGGAGGGAGGACTTTGGACCGGTATGTAACCAGAATCATCCACGCGATGAGAGATGATATGCAAGAAGAGGATCGGACAGCGCGTATGCACCATCTCGCAATTCGACAATGGACTCCTTGACGAGCCGCCTCAGCGCCGTGTTCACCGTTGACGTGGACGGAAGCGAATGCCTGTCGCGATATTCCTCGTCGAAACGCGCTGTCGGTTCCCTGGCCAAGGCCCGCATCAGAAGTCGCTGGCTCTCTGGCCGGGACGCGAATACGCTCTCCATAAGTATCGTCTCCGTTGCGTAAAGAGACAAAAACGCCTCCTCCACGTCCGCCGCGCGAATCGTGCGCGCGCGCCCGCCCACAACGGAGTTGTACGCCCACGAGGAAACGGCCTGCACATAGTATGGTACGTTTCCGGCGAGCGACACGACCCTGGCCGCCAGCTCTTCCGGCATCTTGATGCCTACCGACCGGAAACGCTCTATCACGAAACGCCGGCTCTCGTCCTCCGGCGGCCGCGACAGCACGAACTTCTGCGCCGAATTGTAGAACGGCCTCGAAGGCGAGGCGAACATCCGTTCGAGCATGTGCGTCTTGGACCCAAGAAACACGTATGATATGTCTTCGTGGTTCTGGATGACGCTTCGCATCGTGCGCTCGAACTGCGCCCCAAGCCCGAGGGACTCCACCTCCTGGAATTCGTCGAGCACAACAAGCGTACGCCCGGCAGGGCATATCTTAACCGGCAGCTCCAGAACATCGCGCAACGCGGCAACGCCGGCCTTTCTGGAGGATATTTCAAACTTCAGTTCCGGCTTCCCCTCGTCGTCTATCCCGATTTTCGGCGAAACGCGCCTGAAGAGTCCGGCTATGTGGCGAAGCGCTCCCACGACGGGAGCCGCCTCGCGATAGAGGACTCGTGCGTACTGCGTGACGAAATCCTCCAACGATACGACGTCCATCATGTTCAGCTCCGCGCACACCCAGCCCCTTGCGCGAAGGCGGGACATCACCTCGCCCACAAGAGACGACTTGCCGTAGCGTCTAGGGCCGTACAGCACGACATTGTTGCCGCCGTCCAGAACGCCCATCATGTCGCGCATGATTTTCTCACGGTCGAAGAACGCCCCGCCCGAAACGCGCGATCCGTACTTGAATGGGTTTTTCATGCGCCCATTATACCAAAAACCTATTCAGATTTGAATAGCGCAATGATGAATATTTTTTGGCCGGTAGTTGTCGTGCCACTTGTCTTTCCCGGCCGCATCTGATATACTGCGCCCAGTGGAAACAAGGTAGCACTCACCCCGAAAGAGCCATTAATATGTCGAGCAACAAAAACATCAAGCTCAAGAAAAATAAGACGATCGTGTTCTTGTTCCCGTCGCTCATGGCGGCGTTCAAGAACGAGATCCTCATGGGCATGGCGCAGTACGCACAACGGCAGCGCAACATCGTCATACGATGCATCGAGGAAGACGACGTGGACGACAAGAACGCTTTCGCGGAATGCGACGGCATTTTCACGAATACGTGCGACGAAAAGATAATCAACCACATGACGGCGGCGGAACTGCCCATCGTGCGGCTCTACGACTATCCCAAGAGACCGGACATGATCGACATCGGCTTCGATGACAGGAAAATCGGGAAAATGGCCGCCGAGTGGTTTCTGCGGCGCGGATTCAAGAACTTCGCCTACTGCGGGAACCGCGGTTCGAGCGACAGCGACGAAGTGGAGAAGGCTTTCGTCTCGACCGTGGCAGATGCCGGGTTTGAATGCAATGCCTTCGACGAACCCGCAATCATGAAAAAAAAGGGCTACAAGCGAACCATCAACATTCTTCTGCGTTGCCTGGGCAAATGGATCAAGACGCTCCCGCCGCATACCGCCGTCCTGTGCCTACACGACTTCAGGGCAAGCCACTTCTTGGAGGCATGCCTCCGCAACGGACGGGCCGTGCCCGATGACATCGCCATCATGGGACAATACAACGACATCGCCTTCTGCACCTGTGCCCCCGTGACGATCACCAGCATCGACGTGAACGCCCGCGCCATGGGCGAGGCCGCCATGCGCATCCTCGAAAGCGTGATCGACAATCCCGTTGGGCCGAAACTGCGCCGGACCTACTTCGTGCCGCCAATCGGAATCGTCGAACGCGAATCTACCGCCGTCTATCCCGTCAACCCTCCGTGGCTGGCGAAGATTTTATTGCTGCTGGACAAAAACCTGGATTCGTCCATCTCGGCAATGAACCTCGCCAAGGCCGCAGGCGTGTCGCATACCTCGCTCGAGAGGGCGTTCCGCAAGGCGTTCGGAACGACTGCCGGTAAGTACATAACGTCCGTCAAGATGCGCGAGGCAAAGCGACTCATCGACGAAAATCGGCTCCCCCTCAAGGAAATCGCCAAAAGGACGGGCTTCTCGTCGCCGCAGTACTTCTCGCACGCCTACCACGAGTTCTACGGGCGCCCGCCCGTCAGCGACCGCAGAACCCAGTGATGGATGGCATCAAGGCACGCATGTCACCGTCACTTGACTGCGTGCTCGAAGGCAGCGGCGGCGGAAGGATGATCGGTGTTGATGTAGTCAATTCCTAGTTCGCGCGCGAGACGCCACGCCTCGGGGTTGTCGGGATATCCCCACAGACGGAACTTGCAGCCTTTCGCGTGGGCCTCGAGGACGGCGGCGCGGATTTTCTCCTTGTCCGCCTCGTCCATCTCGCCCGAACGCCATTTGGTGTAGGCACGCGCGTAGTGACTGATGAGCGGTACGCGCTTGTACTGCTCGTCGGCCAGCTTCTTTGTGGGCGGCACGTCAAAGAACACGTAATCGGGATAGGCGAAGAAATCCGTAATCTCGGAATGGTCACCCGTCACCGTCAGCCTCGCCGCAGAGGGGTTCTTCGCGATGGCGAAGCAGTCGCGATAGCCCTCCTTCTCGATCATCTCCACGAGACGATCAAGTGCCGGCTTCCCGTTCTTGAGATCGATTAGCAACTGGAGCGGTTTACCGTCTGCGTAGGCGCGTCCGCCGTTCTTGCGCATGACTTCGCGCAACGGCTCCAGGTAGAGACGGCGGAGCGTGTTCTCCTTTTTCAGTCCCTTGCGCGAATGCGCCACGAGCAAATCTCCGTCCACAAGGAACACGTCGGCCTCGATGGAGTCCGCCCCCACCTCGTATGCGCCCCAGAAGGGACGCTTCTGCGCGTAGTCATTGTGCGAATGGATGAGCATCTTCTTCTCGGACGACACGCGCGCGATTTCGAACAACTCTCCGTCGTAGCGTTCGGACAGAACGACCTCAAAGCCAACATCCTCCAGCTCACGCCCCGACATCTCCGCCACGCGCTCGCCCTTCGCACCCTTCAGGACGGCGTACTTAGCTTCTGGGTCAAATCCTCTCACGGCGACGTGGCGCGAACGTTCCACCGCGTTGTGCCGGAACACGCCCACGAGTCCGCCGCTCTTCGTCTCGGTGTTGATGCGCGCAAAGCCATCCCACGCGCCTTCCTGCGGCTCGCCGAAACCGGGGAGGTCCTGACGGAACGACATGATTCCATGCCTCGCCTCCAGTCCCTTGAGCCAGCCGGCCCATTCCCTGTATTCGGCACGTTCGGCAAGAGTAAGCTTGCGGGGATCGCCGAGCATGATAGGAAGCGTCCCCGCAAGCGATTTGAAAGACAGCAGATGGTTGTCGCCGTTCAGGTGGAGATTGCCGATCACGAGCGACGTCGCGGGCAGCGCAGGCGTGCGTCCCCACGCGAGACTGCGCACGTAGAGCTGTCCGTCCTCGTTGGACCGGATGTTGGAGAGCCAGTTGCCCTCGGCGTGCTTTGCGATGCCATAGTCCATGAGGAAGGTCTTGCCCGCCGTCTCGAAGGTGCAGTCAATGAAAAGGTCAGGCGCGGCCTCATGCAACTCGTCGAAGAGCTTCATGCACCCCGTGAAGATCGCGTCGTAGGAATCCTCGTGCCCACGATGTCCGGGATGGTCCTTCGCGTAGCAGCCCGTACGCACGTCGTCGTAGACGTAGGCGCTCGTGGCGATCGCGAGGTCGAGCTTCACGTATGCAAGGCCGTGGTCCCGCACGAGGCCGAGGATCTTGTCACGGATATATTCGCGCCAAGGCGTCCCCAGACAGGCCGTACGCGACTTTCCGTTCATTGTGTGCAGGTTGGAGAGATTCCCAGCCTTGTCCTTCACGAACCACTCGGGATGCTCTTTCATTGGCGCGGAAGCAGGGTCGGCCCAGGCGAGGGACAGCCAGAGCCCGGGTCTCATGCCCTTCGACTTGATGTAGTCGAACACGGGCTTGAGTCCACCGGGGAACTTCTTCTCGTCAACAGCCCAGTCACCCCTGCCGTACTTGCCGTCGGAGATGTTGATCTGCCAGCCGTCGTCGATCACGAACTCCTCGATGCCGCACTCCGCCGCCGCGTCGGCAAGCTCACGAATCAGCTTCGCGTCGATGTGCGTGAGAAACGGCGTCCACGTGTTGTAAACGAACATCGGCTTCTTCGGAGTCGCCTCCACCCGTACGCCCATGTACTTGCGCACGTAGTCCGAAACCGGCCCCTCCACGACGCGCGACGGATCGGGACATTTGGAATAGGGGGCCGTGAACACGGGCATAGCCGTCCAGCTCTCGCCGGGCTTCAGCCACTTCCTGAACGGATACCGCTCGCCGACGTGCGGCGTTCCCGAAACGATGTAGCTGCCGTCCTGGAACGCCGTCGTGCGCTTCATGGTCGAGACGCCTTCGTTGCCGACGGCGATGCCGCACCGCCTATTGTAGTCGTGTACCACCACGAGCGGGTCGTTCCAGTCGCCGATATAGACGCTCCCCTCCTCGCGGTAGCGTCCGAAGTGACGCATGACGCGGGAGTTGGTGCAGCCGAGCGTCGCGAGACGGAACGTCTCCACGTCAACGTCCTCGATCGCGACGTCCTTGTCGCCCTTGTTCGCAATCGCGAGCGTCTTGCGGACGAGCGCAATGCCGGGGTACGTGGTGTAAGTTAGTTCGATGCCAACCTTGCCGTCAGAAGAGATACCCGTCACGGTCGTCGTGCATGCGCCGCCCTTCGCCCCGTTCTTCTCGACCTTGACGTCTTTCCACACCGACCATCCGGCGTACATCTTGCCATTGACGCGGAATGCGAACTCGGGCGAGCCGTTGCGCATGAACTCCGTGCCGTCGACCGTCTTGTACGACTTACCAAGTAGATGCCCCCCGCGAAGATCAAGACTGCGTGAAATGTTTCCGGAGGCAACCTCAACAGAACCATCTGCGGACTGTGCCGCGCCACACATCGCCGCCGTGCAGGCTAATGCGAAAAACAATTGAATCTTTTTCATGGTATGTATTATACCACATCTACCCGTTACTAGGGGCGTCTTTCGTCACGATCTTGAATTCAAGGGCTTCTCCTGCGGTATGCTTGCCGGGGACGGGTATGAAGATGAAACGTTCCGTGACGACGGAATCCGCCACTTCCTTGCCATCCGCGCCGAGGAGCGTGTTCCCGGGCGGCGGCGCGTCGAGAAGCGCCATGACCGGACGCGCACCTCGTGCGTCATCCAGGGGTGCGAAGGAGCAGTCGCGGGTGAACGAGACGCGGACGACATCGCCCTTCACGACCACATTGTAGGGAGTCTTGTCCTTTGGAAACATGATGCGCTGGGCAGGATCGCCGTAGAACGCTAACACGTCCCGGTCGTAGTCCAGGCCCTTTTCGTCCATCGGCTTGTGCTTCCGCGTCTTCGCCCAGAGCAGCCGCTCGTTTTCAAGATACCTGGCCTCTGCGAGCGAATAGCGCCCCTCCTCGTGAAGACCCTTCACGCCCCATCCCATGAATCCGTACCACGACGGAACCGTGTAACCCACGAACTGCTCGACGCCCGCCGTGTGCATCCACGCAGTCGCCATGCAGTCGCGGCGGTCGACGTGCCCGATCAGGCAGTTCCCCGCACCTACGTACACCTTGAGCGAGGCATTCGTCAGGCTGTGCTTAATTTCCCCGCCCGGCTCAACGAACTGGAGCCCGGCTTCCGCAGTATGGACGAGCATACCCTTGTTCTGGTTGTAGACAATTTGCCAGTTGCGCTCGCGGGCGTGTCCGCTTGTCACGAAATAGTCGACGGGTATCGTGTTGAACGCATCGGCGAGCGTCTTCGCGATGTTGCCGCCCGTCGCGACCTTCTCGTTCGTGCAGCCGAGACGCTTCATCCAGAAGTTGTCCGCCGTGCGTTCGTCGGAGGCGAATCCCGATCCCCAATTATCCAGCGCGTGATCGCCGCCCATGCTCGTCGCGAAGGAGCGGATTTCGCGGTGCAACGGCGCCTTCACGATCTTCATGCCGTCCGCCGCGCTGTATCCCGTGATGGCGCCCCAGATCGCGTCCCCGTACGGATCGTCGTCGATTGCGCGCATCATCCAGTAGGCCACCATGATGAACTTGCGCCCTGCCGATTCCGGCGGAACGACAAAGCATACGTATTTGGGTTTTATCTTCCTCAACTCCGCGAGGACACCGCCCAACCCTTCCATTCCATCGTACTGCATGACCATCGCACCGTGTTTGCGCCCAAGCGCGAGTGCCACGCTCTTCCAGCCTTCACCGCCAGCCTTATCGAAGGCGACGACATATTCGCCATAACCCGATTTGTCCAACCAGTCAACCGGCGCCGAAGAGGATTTCACGAGCCAGAGGCCGAAAAGCCCACCAGCCATGTTGCCCTTCTTCGGCACGAAACGTACCTCGACATCCTTCTTCCCCGCGATCAGTTCCTGCGGAATCGCCATTTCGGTAAACACGAATGCGGGTTTCCTGTTGTCAATCAGGTTCTCTGTGTGGATTTTCACGCCATCCACCAACACGTCGAACGTACGCGACCCGCGCTCGCGGGCGCAGTATTTAGCAACGAGAACATAGGCTCCTCCTGCGGACGTTTTTTCTTTGACAGGTTTTTCAAGATTTAGAGAAAGACGATAGGAGAAGAAGCCACCACTGTTCGCATCACGCCAATGATACTCGTGATGCTCGCCGTAAAGCCCCGTGCCTGAGTTGGTCTTCTCGCCCGCAAAGCCATGCGCTTTCTCGCTTGCGGCGTCACCGATCTTGACGAAATCGACCGCGCGCTTGGCAAGTTCCTTTTCGCTTGTGGATGCCTCGGCAAACGCCTTCTCCTCCGCCGGGTCGGCAAGACGCCAGTACATAGTGTAACGGCTGAAGTGGAGGTCGTACATGGGCTTGAGGAGGATGTCGCTTCCCTTCAGATGAAACACGATCGGACCACCAGTCGTGCGCTCAAGGCAGCACGCAGGATCGGTTGCGGCCGACGCCGGGACCTGCGGCATCGGGATCGGCTTGCCGAGTTTCCAGCTAGACGCGTTGGACGCCGGCGGATGCGCGAAGTAGTCGCTCTGCTTCAGCCCCTCGCTTCCAAGGTCGCCAACGAGCAACGTCGGACCGTAGAAGAACGCGACGTATTTCTTCGAACCAGGCAGGAACTCGGCACGTAGCGACATCGGGAACTCGATGTCGATGCGGTCACCCGCCTTCCATTCGCGGGTGATGGAGACGACGTGCGGCGGTCGCGGGGCGACCGCCCTACCGTCTTGCTGTTGTACGCTTGCTGTCTCCCCGTTCACATACACCCTAAAGTCTCGTCCAGCCCACGCCGGACGCCTCACATTCACCGTGAACTTTGGGTCCTTCCCGACGGCTTCCACCTTCACGCACGCCGACTCTCCGTAGGGAAACGCCGTTTCCTGGCGGAGCTTCACGCCGCGTTCCTTCCAGTCTAGCGTCGACGGCGCAAAGAGGTTGATGCTTACAGCGTCTCCCGACGGTAGGGCGGTCGCCCCGCGACCACCGTCCGTCGAATGCGTGTATATCATCTGACCGTACTTGCCCGGTGCCTCGAATCCCGTGCCGGTGCAGCACCACATGGAGTCGAACTCGTCCGAGTACGTGCGCGACGCGCCTGGCTTCGGCGGCGTGTAGTAGATCGTGCGTCCAAGGATCGGGTCGTGCGTGGAGAGTAGATGGTCAAAGAGCACGCGCTCGTAGAAGTCGATCTTGTCGGGCGACGGCTCCGTCTCAAACAGCGCCTCGATCTGACGCAGAAGGTTCACGGAATTACAGGATTCGGGACCGCCGTCCATGAAGAGCTTCTTCTCGAAGTCGGCCTTTGGGAAGAGATGCTCGCGGTGCGAGTTGCCGCCGTTCGCCCAGGCGTGGTCGTACATGAACGCATGGTTGGCGTTGACCATCGCGCGGTGCAGTCTCTCCTCGCCAGTGATGCGGTACACGCGCTCGAAACCGGTGTACTTGGGGATTTCGTTGTTCGCGTGGTGGAAGTTGAGGTGCGCGGCGTTGCCGTCCGCGAGCGGCGCGAGCATACGTTCGTGGCAGAGACGGCGCGCCCACCGCTTGTACTTCTCGTCGCCCGTCATCGTGAAGGCGACCGCGAACGTCTCGGGCAGGGATGCGTGTTCGCAGTCGAGCACCTTCTGCAGCTGAGCGTCGTTCAGCTTCTCCACGATGGCGTTTCCGAACCAGTCGGAAAGACGCAGGAACACGCGTTTCGCCTTGTCGCTTCCCGTCGCCACGTGGATGCGCCAAAGGCCGATCAACACCTTGTTCAGCGTGTAGATCGGCTCGAAGCGCTTGTTGATGAACGCGCAGTATTCCGTCTTGGGGTTGATCTTGACGTTGATCTTTCCTGACGCGATCTCGTTGAACACCTTGCGCCCGTCCTTCGCGGCGAGCGCGTAACCGTCGCCGTGCGCGTTCTGCACGGCGTCGAGTTCGTCGACGATGTAGAGGAGCCGGCGCTTCAGCTCCTCGTCGCCCGTCGCCTCCACGGTCATCGCCGCGCCGGCCATGTAGAAGCCGAGGATGTGTCCCGCAAGGTCCAGCCAGTTCTTCGGCGACTCCCAGCCGTTGTACGGCTCCGCCTTCGGCTTGAGGCCGGCCTCCAGGCGGAAGCGGCTGAGGAGGCGGTCGGGGTCGAGTCTTAGCAGATACTCCCTGTTCTGCTCCTGCTGCCATTTGAGCGGACCTCCAGTGAGGCGAATCTGGGACAGCGGGAACAGCGCCTCGCGCACCTTCGGGAGTTCACCTCCCTGCGTGGCGAGGACAAGAACCGCCAGCTGCGCCGCAACGCACTTTGACGCAAACGTGGCGAATGTAGTCGTAGGGTTCATTTTTTCACCTCGGCTTGTTTCGGGATTTTCTGCATTTCAGAAAAGATTTCCTGGCCTTTGCGCCCGAAGCACTCAAGCGGACGCACCGCGAAGCGGACCTCCTCCACGCCCTTCAGTTCCGAGACCGCGAACACGATGTGCCCGGACTTCGCCTCGCGCGTCGGCGGCAGGTAGTAGCTCTCGGAAAGGACGCGCTTCGTCGCCACGGGGTAATCGACGTCTTCATGGTATGCGAGGGCAGTCACCTCGTAGTCGTGGACGCGCGACGTCGCGCTCGGCAACGCCGCCGGGAAGCGAACCGTGATCTGGTCCGTCGCCTTGCCGCGGCGGTTCTTGCCCATCGCACGCGACACCTCCACCTTCGCGCCCGGAGCGAACGCGGGCGCAACGGCCTTCGCGGCGCGCGGCTCTAACGCAAATGCACGTGAGCCGTCGAGCGGCACTACCCAATCCGGTCCAAGGCTTTCACCATACACAAACTCTCGCCGCACGAACACCATGCGGTCGTCGTACACTTTCACGAGCATTCCCTGCCGCCCCTTGCTCTCTGGCAGTATCCTCATCTGCTTGACGATGCCGTTGTGGTCCTCTCCGTTGTCGCGCCAGTACTGCGAGAAGATGTACCTGAGCGATCCCGTGCCGACCGATGTGAACTTCCCCTGCCAGATGCAGCGATCGTCGGTGATGGAGTAGTGTGAGTGGCCGGAGAACGCAACAGCATTCGGGAACTTCTCGAGCGCGCGCGTCGAAACGCCCCTGTCGTTGCCCCACGCCCACGGGCCCTGCACGGTGTTTGCGGGATGCGGGTGCTGCGTGTAGAAGAACGGCTTGCCGTTCCTGAGGTTGAGCTTGTCGGCGTTCGCCTGCAGGAAGGCGTCGAGGTCCTTCTCGTTTCCCCAGTGCGCGCCGATGAACGTGTAACCCTTCACGGTCTTGGCCCAGATCGGGCGGTACGGCTCGTGGAAAATGCGCTCCCACACCTCGGCGCGGTTGTTTCCGTAGTTGATTGCAGTGGACTTGAGGTAGGCCTCGTCCTTGCCCTTGTGCCAGCCCATTCCACAAACGTCGTGGTTGCCGTACACCCACAGCTGCTCGACGTGGCGTCCGTCAGGTGCCTTGCCGTTCGGGAACACGCGCCAGAAACAGTTGGCCGCACGCTCGATCTGTTCGATGCGTCCGGTGTTCGCGATGTCGCCTGCGATCAACACGCCGTCCGCGCCGTTGTCGCGGAAATACTCAAGCGCCTTGATCAGCGTGTCCTCGTCGCCGCGCCGTTCGAGGTGTACGTCGCTCAACACGCCAAACGACACGTTGGGCGTTCCTCCGGCCAATGCTGGTAAGGCCTTGCCGTCGGCAATCGCCATAGTACCCGTCGCGGCAAATGTGCCTGCGATAAAACCTCTTCTTGACATATTCATTGCTGTGTTCCTCCTGTTGTTGTTTTTTCTGAGAGTTCTCTGCGCGTCCTGCGCAGCGTGATTATAGTGATTTCCGGGGAAACGCCAAGGCGCGTGGGGAACCCCGCCCACTGCCCGGTGCCAGAATTGACGTAGAGCGAAACACCCTGCTCATTGTAGAGCCCGCGCACGTGTCCCTCGTTGGCACGCGCAACAAGTCGGTCGAGGCCAATGACGGCGCCCCCGTGCGTATGCCCGGAAAGCTGCAGACGCACGCCGCACTCCGCATGTTCCGCTAGGTGAGTGGGACGATGCGCAAGCAGGATGCGGAAAGCCCCGTCCGGCACCATGTCGGACGCAATCCTGATGTCGGAATCGTGGCTCACTGGGTCGTTTATCCCGATGATGGCAAGCGACTCTTCGCCGCGACGCACGACAACGCGTTCGTTTTCCAGCATGCGTATGCCGAGACTGCGAAAGATGACGCGCCAGGCCTCCCACCCCGAAAAGTACTCGTGGTTACCCGTGCAACCCACCACGCCATCCGCCGCACGCAGTTTCCCGAGCGGGGCTACGTCGTCAAGACGCCGGGACGCGGTGCCGTCCACTAGATCGCCGGTGATGGCGATTAGGTCGGGAGACTGCGCATTGACCAACCGCACCACACCAGCCGTCCGATCCGCCCGCGCGGCGGCACTTACGTGCAGGTCCGAAAGGTGCGCCACGCGGTAGCCGTCGAAGGCGGACGGCAAGTCAGGGAACTCCAGCGTCACCTCCACTATGTCGGGCAGACGGAATCCGTTATGCACGGCTTTCGCGCCAGCGCCAGCAGCCACGCACGCAAGCGCTCCGGCCACCATGCGTCGGCGCGCAGGGTCGGGAGCATCCGCTGACGCAGCGCGGAAACGCGAGATAACAAAGCGCACAGCCGCCCAGACCACGCCTAGAACAGTCAGAAATAGTACGAAGTCGTAGCATACGGACAAGGTGTAAATCACTCCGACAGGCAATTCCGGCAGAAAAATGTGACCGCCCAAAAGAGTAAACCACGTGAACTTGAGCGAACAGAGCAGAAGCACGATGACGAATGCGTGGCACCATGCACGCCCAAGCCGAAGCGAACGCACAACAGTTCTGTACGCCACTGCGGCGCAGATCGGACCAACCAAGAGGAAGAACAACCGGAAAAACGTCATTTCAACTTTCCTTTGCCTCCTCGAAGTGTAAAGGTCACTGGCCGCGCACGAACAACATCACCAAATGTCTATTTCGGCGACGGCTACGCGGTCGTTCGCGCCTACCGCGTGCGTAGCCGTGAAACGGAAATAGCGGGCCTTCGTCGGTTTCTCGAACGTGACGCGCTGGCGGACGGGATTCGCCGCGATGTTGCCGAACTCGCCGAATGCGGCCTTAGTCCACGACTTACCGTCCGCAGAGACGCAGAACTCGTAGCCGTCGACCATGCCGTGCCGACAACCGTCCATGCGCGGCGTGTAGTCGAAACCATGCATCAGCAGTTCGCGTCCGCAATCCACCGTGAAGCTCTGCGGTGGCGGCAACGGAGCGGAATCGGCAGGATGCGAATGCCAAAGGGTGTGGTAGCTTCCGTCTATTGCGTTGCGGGCGTTGCGCGGCGCGGTGCAAGTCTCGCCGACAATCCGCCATCCCGTCTTGCCGTAAGTGTCAGGGGCACGCAGGACTTCGCCGGCGATTTCCCTTCCGCGACGCAGCGCGACCGGAAACACCTGCGGCTTCGCGATGCCGTCGAGCGTCACGCGGATGCGTCCGTACTTCGCGAGGGAGATTCGTGCAAGTCGGCGGTGGCCGATTGTCGTGCCGCGCGCAATGGCTCGCCAGCCCTCGCCATCGGGTGCCTCGACCGTGAATGATGCTACATTCTGCCCTTCGGCGATTTTCTCCTTGATGTCCACGCAATTGAATTCCACAGCGACGGGCAGGGCGATTTCAATCACCAGCTTGTTTCCGTCGCGGCATTCAGTCACCTTGGCGTCCTTCGCGAAGTCCCGCGAGTTGAAGTCGCGAACCCATTCGCCGAACTCCGCAAGGCGCTTTACGTCGTCAGCGCAGACCTGTCCCTCGGTGTCTGGCGCGATGCCGATGTCCATCACCGAGCCGCGTCCAACGGATTCGTAGTAGACCTTCACGAGACGCGCGAGCGACTTGGGCTTATCGTTCTTGTGCCAGTACCATCCGCGTCGCAGCGGGAAGTCCGTCTCTGAAGGCAGCCAGTGCATTTCGCCGCCCTTGCCCTTCTGAGCGCACCACCACGTCTCGGGGCACACTCCGCTCTCGTTGCCGCACCACTTCGACGACCACTCGCCGCCGCCGCCGAACGCAATCGCGAGAGGATGCTTCTTGTGCATTATCTGAAGAAGCTCGCCTAGACGGTAGTAGTCCTTCGGGATGGAGCGCCTTTCGCCCTTGTCGCCGTTAACTCCACCGTACCAGCCGGTTCCTCCGTTCGCGCCGTCGAGCCAGATTTCGCTGATCTCGCCGTAGTTGTCGAGCAACTCGTTCCATTGCGCGAAGAAGTAGTCAACGTATGCGGGCGTGGCGTAGGAGCCCTGGTGACGGTCCCAAGGCGAGAGGTACACTCCGAACTTCATGCCGCGCTCGCGGCAGGCGTCCGCAAGCTCGCGCACGAGGTCGCGCCCCGTGTTCGGCGCGGGCACTGCGGACATGGAGTAGTCCTTGTTGAGCGGGGATGGCCACAGGCAGAATCCGTCATGGTGCTTGGCCACGAGGACGACGCAGGAAATCTCCGCCGCCCTCATGGCGCTCGCCCATTGCGCAGGATCAAGCTTCTTCGCCGTGATCTTCGACGGCGGCACGTTGCCGAATCCCCACTCCTGCCCCGTGTAGGGGTTGAGCCCCCAGCATACCAGCGCGATTATCTCGCGGTCATGGTACCTTAGATGCGCCTCGGATGGCAGTGCCGCGGCATGGGCAAGTCTTGCCCCAAGAATGACGGCCAATGCGCCGCCGAGAAAGAATCCTCGCCAGATTGCCATGTCGCCTCACTGCTCCTTTTAATAATTTGATGTCTTACACGAGCTTCCATGGTGCGCGGATGGGACGCTGCAGGAGCTTCTCCGCGCAGGCGTCACCCACGATGCGCTCGTTGGCGGGGTCCCACTTGATCTTCCGACCAGTGTCAATCGCCACGCGGCAGAGATGCCCGATGCTCGCGGAGCGGTGGGCGACTTCGGCCGGGGTGATAGTGGTGGCGCGGTTCTTCACGCAGTCGATGAACTGACGCCAGTGGCCCGGGCTCTTCAGGCGGATTTCGCCCGGTTCAAGGCGGCTGTTGTAGATCGCAGGCGAGGACGCCTCGTACCGGCCGCGGTTCACCCACACCCAGTCGCCATTCTCGCCGATCCACTTCGTGCCGCCGCGGATCTCCTTCACGCCGCCCGCGACGGTCATCTTCACGCCGTTCGCATATTCGCACTCCACGCGGTAGCGCTGCGGCGTGTCGAAGATGCCCCTGCCGTAGTTGTCGCCCCAGCCCTCGAACGACACAGGCCCCGTCAGGTCCGTGCCGAGTCCCCACTGCGCGATGTCGCCGTGGTGGCCGATCCAGTCCATGAGCTGTCCGCCGCCCCAGTCGGACACCCAGCGCCAGTCCCAGTCGCACACGCCCTCGTAGGGACGCTCCGGCGCCGGTCCCACCCAGAAGTTCCAGTCGAGGCCGTCGGGAACCTTCGCGCCCGGCACGCCGATGCGGTTCTTGAGGCGCGTGCCGTTCGTGCCGGGAAGGCCCACCTCCACGCGCACGACCTTGCCGATGCGCCCGTTCTTCACGAGCTCCACGGCACGGCGCATCTCGCCGCTCGACCGCTGCCAGCTACCGGTTTGCCAGACGCGGCCGTTGCGCTCCACCGCGCGCACAAGGGCGCGCCCTTCGCGGAGGTCGTGCGTGAACGGCTTCTCGCCGAAGATGTCCTTGCCGCAGTTCGCGGCGAACACGCCGATCGGAGCGTGCCAGTGGTCGGGCGTCGCAAGGAGGACGGCGTCGATGTCGGTACGCGTGCAGAGCTCGCGGAAGTCGAGGTACATCGCACAGTCCTTGGTGCCGTACTTTTCGTCGATCTGCTTCTTCGCGCGCTCGCGCTTCGTACGGCTCACGTCGCACGCGGCGAGGAAGCGCACGTCCGGAAGTCCCATGAACGAGCGCATGTTCCCCATGCCCTGTCCGCCCGCGCCGATGATGCCCATCGTCACCGTGTTGGACGGCGCGTTCGCGCCCAGCACGGATGCCGGAACGAGGTTGAACAATCCGAATCCCGCCCCCGCCGCGAGGAATCCCCTGCGCGAAACGCCGATCTGCTTCTTAACGCTCTTCATTACTTTGCCTCCTTCTCAAATGTTTCTGCCGTTTTTCTGATCTGCTCCATGCGCGCGGGGTCCATGCCCGCCTTGACGTCGATTTCGTGGATGGACCAGTGGAGGTGCGGACGCGACTCCAGCGCCACGAACTTCAGGTTCCGGGTCGAACGCCCGATCTTGAACGTGGTGGTCTTCGACGTCTTGTCGTCGCACGAAGCCACGGGGCCCTCCCATGTCTTGCCGTCATCCGACACGAACACGTCGCATCCCGCCGGCGTGTCACGCGGAGACTTAGTGGTGTCCAGCGTCACCGAATCAACGAATATGCGAGCACCGAAATCGAGCGTGTACCATGCACCTTTCGTGTTCATCCCGCTGGTCCAGCGGGTGTCGGCCTTGCCGTCGTAAGCCTTCTGCGCCACGTCCTTGCCAGAGGTTTTCGACGCCACGCCCTTCCAGTTGTTCTTCGGGGGAATCTTTGCGGACACTTCACCTGACGCAACCTTCTTCGCGAGCGCCACGTAGGCGGCCTTCGCGGCCTTGCCACAGGTGGCGTCCGACGCCAGCGCGCTCCACGTGTCGAACGCGCCGAGCCCGTTTGCGCGGGCGAGCAGCTCCTCGGCCTCCGCACGTGCGGCAGGCGAGCCCTTCTTCCACAGATCGACGATCGCCGCCGTGCGCGCGTCGGCCGACTTGGACTTCAGCGTGTTCCAGATCACGGACGCGGCAGCGGACGCCTCTTCGTCCTTCACGTCCCTGAACCACGCGAACGTGGATGCTTCCGTTGCGTCCGAAGACATTTTCCCGAACGCCCGCCACGCGGCCTTGCGCACAGCCGGATCGCCGGATTCGATGAACGCCTTCCAGCGCGGGAGCAGCTTCGTCTCGGCGCGCTTCGCGGCCACGGCGAGGATTGCCTTGTCGGACGCGGCAAGGTCGAAGATCGTGTCGCCCGCACCGGGGATTTCGGCAAGCGCCTCATCCGCCGCCGTGCCCACGGCGCCGCCACGCGCGCGCAGCTTGACGAGGAGCGGGACATCCTCCGCACAGCCGAGCGTGCCGAGCGCGACAGTGGCCGCCGCGACAGTCGCCTCATCCGCATCGGACGTCACATCCGCCACGGCCTTCTTGCAGCACTTCGCGCCCACCTGCGCGAGATGCGCCACGATCGCGCGCTTCAGGCACGGCGTCGCACCGGGCAGCGCCTTCGCAAAGGACGCCGGGGGAATCGCAAGACCGAGACCGAACGCGGCCTGGCGCACGTTCTTCGATTTGTCGGCCAGCACCTCGCTGAGTGTCGCAGGATCGGCCGCGAGCAACACGCGCGCCGCCGTGGCGCGGAGGGTGTCGGGGAGGTCGCGCTTGTCGAACACGCGGCGCGCGAGCGGCGCAGCGGCCTTGGCCTCGCCCTTCTCGACGGCACGGCCGAACGCCGCGCCGAGGCGGTTCATGCGCGCGGCGCGGCAGCAGGCGTTGGTGCTGGGCTTGTCCAACGCGTCCGCCGCGCATTCTTCGAGCGGGGGGAGGTAGAACGGACAGCACTTCTTCGTCTCGCAGCACTTCCTTTCCTTGCAGCACTTCGCGCAGGGCGGGGTATCGTCTGCTTTCAGGGTGCCGAGGGTGTAGGCGAGGCCGGCGAAGATGTGCGCGCGCGTATCGGGGGCGTTCCAGGCGCGCTGGTCGTGCGCGAAGGAGGTGTAGAACACGCGGCCCTTGCCGTACCGGCGGATCCACGAAACGGCGAAGTCCTTGTCGGCACGCTTCTGTCCCTTGCGCCCCGCCGTGACGGGATCGGAGAGGTCGAGCGAAATGAGGATGTGGAGCTTCGAGCGGTCGTAGAACGGGGAGGAGTGCTGGTAGATCTCCTCGCCGCGCTTGAACTTGCCGTCAGCGAATCCCTTGAACGGCGCGGTGAGCGGGCTTTCGCGGTCCTCGACCTTGAACGCCCACGTGCCGCCCGCGCCCCACGGATGGCCATCGAAGCGGCCGCCCACGAGGTGGGAGCACTCGGGCGCGTCGTAGAAGTTGTCCGCGCCCGCGTGGATCACGCAGAGACCGCCGCCCCAGCGCACGTACGAGCAGATCGCCGGCGCCACGTGCGGGTTGTCCTTCGTCTTGAGACACGTCGTGTTGTTCAGCACGACCGCGTCGTACTTGAGGAGGTTCTCGATCTTGAACGCGGCGTAGTCGTCGGAGAAGTCGACGGTGAACGCGCCTTTCTTCGCCTCCTCCGCCATCCTCTGCTTGCACGCCGCAATCGACGCCTTGTGGTTGAATCCTTCGCACCGGCTGAACACCAGTACCTTCTTGGTCGCCGCAGCGGATTCCGCCGCAAAGACCGACGCAGCCAGCGCACATGCCGCGATGGCTACTGACAATGGTTTTTTCATACTTGTTGACCTACTTTCCTTTATGGTTGGAGATTGTTTTAGGTTTTTCTGCCACTCTCGTCAAACTACGTTGGGCTGACTGTCATTTGTCTACACCTTCAAATACACCTTGTGGCGGTGAAGGAAGTAGAGGAAAAGCCACACGACGGCCACGTACCCCGCCGCCAGCACTACGGCTGAAGCCTCCTTCGTTGAAAACAGCGAGGCCACTCCGCTGAAGAGGAACTTGTTCACACGGTCGAAGTCAATGAGTCTCTGGGCCATGTAGATCGTGATGGAGTTAAGCCCCACCACCTCGAAGAAGAACATCCCGCGGTACCATCCCATGACGTCCGACATCCAGTAGAACAGCGCGAGCACGGCGAAGGAGTACGACCCTGCGGCAAGCACGAAGGTGCTGGACCACAGCGCCTTGTTTATGGGAAGGACGCATCCCCACGCATACGCGGCGACGCCCAGCACGACTGCGGCGCCGAAGAGGCACAGCGTCTTCTTGTGCCCCGTCAGTCCTTCGCGCTCCCAGCGGATGAACGCCCCCGCGAACATGCCGAGGAGCGCCGTCGCAATCGCCGGAATCGTGCAGAGCAGTCCCTCCGGGTCGTACAACTTCGAGTAGGAATGGTTCCGGAAGAAGGTTCTGTCGAACCAGCAGGCGATGTTGCCATTCTTCGTGAACGGCGACGCGTCGGGGAAGTCCGGCGCCACCAAATACGCGGAGAGAGCGCCGGCGCCGAGAAGAATCGCCACCAACCACGCAACCCGCATGCGCGTACCGAAGAACATCCAGATCCACGACGCCAGCATCCACGCGAGACCGATTCTCCCGAGGACGCTGAAGACCCTGAGGTGGGCAAAGTCGAACTTGAGCAGTCCGTTGTACACCATCCCGAGCAGGACGAGCACTAACCCGCGCCTCAGCGTCCTCAGCCATATCTTCCACGTACTCCGTCCGTCCGCTTGCTGCCTCGCCAGCGAGAACGGGAACGTGACGCCGGCGATGAAGAGGAACAGGGGGAAGATCGTGTCGTGGTGGGCGAACCCGTCCCACGCCACGTGCTTCATCTGCGTTGCGAGCCATCCCGTGGGCGAACCGCACAGCGTGCAGATCTTGACGATCAGCCCGGACAGACCGCAGATGAACAACATGTCGAATCCGCGCAGGGCGTCAAGCGACCTGAGCCTACCTTCTTTCACCTTGTCCATCGCGTGTATCAGGCCTTGCAGAGCTGCCTAATGGCGGCAAGTTCGGCTTCTGTGTCGTTAAGGCCCTTCTTCGCGGGCTTCAGGCGCGAGGCGAGCTCCACGCAGATGTCCACGGCCGCCGAGCAGTTCTTGATGAAACGCCACTGGGCGTCCGCGCTGTTCTCTGGCGAACCTTCGGAGCGCATCATGTGGCAGTCGAACTCCACCACGCCCTTCCAGCCGCAATCGGCGAGAGCCTTGAACATCCACACCGTCTCCTTGAGCCCCTCGGGGCCGACGAGCGGCGGGAAGTCGTCGTCGAACTGTCCCTTGATCTGCGAGCCGAAGTGCAGGAACTTCATCTTCTTCGTGGCGCAGAGATAGGAGACCGTAAGGACGGAGTTGAGGAGCGTCATGCCCTCGTGCTGGAGCAGCTCCGGGTTCACGCCCCAGAATTCCGGTTTCTTGAGGCGCGTCATGATGAATCCGACGGCGTGTCCGCTCGTGGGCAGGAACATCGCGCCGCGCGGCTCGTTCGGCTTCGGCTCCACGGTGGCGCCCTTGTAGTTCGTGAACTTCATCTTCGCGATGTAGTCCGTCACATGGTTGAGGCCGTCCGCCAGCCAGTCATAGACATGCGCGAAGTCGGTCTTCGCATAGACCTCGAAACCGTCGCGCGCCACCCAGTAGGTGTAGTGCTTAGCGCCGAGGAGGTTGCCGATGCGCAGCGTACGCTCAACCTTCTTCGCGGCAAGTGCGCGGATCTTCGGGTCGGGGTTCGTGAGACCGCCGGCGCGGAAGATCTTGTTGCCGTGCAGTGAGCAGGTCACCATGTTCACCTTCAGACCGCCATCGCGGAGGATCTTCTTGATCTCGCGGAGCTTCTTGTACACTTCGCTCTTCGGGTCGAGGTCGTCCTCGGGATGCTCCGGATCCCACGGCACGAGGTCGTCGTCGTGCGTGCTGGTCATCTCAATGAGGCCTTCCTTGCACGCCTTGGCGAGCATCTTCGCCACGTCGAGCGAGTCGGGCTTGGGCTGGACGGGTCCGCCAAACGGATCCCCCAGCGGGTTGGCGACGCACCAGAACGGCATCGAACGGGCGTTTACGCAGAGTTTGTCGAACATGTTCTCTCCTTTTTTGGTTTTTCAATGATGGCTGTTCTCTTACAGCACAATGCAGCTGAGCGAATGCGGCGGAAGCGTTACCTTGCCGTCCTTCACCTCATAAGTCGTCTTCACGGGCACAACGCGGTTCTCCGCGCCGATGTCGTTGTAGTCGTCCGGCGACGCGCCGGCAAGAACCGTCGCCTGGTAGGGCGCGCTCGCCGAGCGCGCCGCGTCCGCAGCTATCGACGACACATCGAGCGGCACCGCCTTGTCCGGCGACTTGTTGACGACCGCGAGGACGCGGCGCTTTCCGTCGTCAGATACCGTAAGCACTGCATCGAGCGCCGGCACGCTCGCCTTGCCGTCCGTAAGCGCCTCGCAGTCCACCTTCACGGGCGCGATGTTTGCCTCGAGGAGATGCGTGTACATCCAGAACACGTGGTAGGACGTGCGCTTCACGATGCCCTTGTCATGCACGAACACCGCGCCGCGCGTGTTGACGACCGGCGAGAAGTTCGCCATCTTCACGATGTCGCAGTGGCGGAGGCAAGTGTTGAGGAAGCACGCGGAGAAGAGTGCGTCCGCCATCGTGTAGTACGACGCCACGTCGTTCTGGCGGCGCGCCGCGTAGTCCATCACCGCGCCGCGCTTGAAGTTGCCAAGGCCTGGATGGTACCAGCCGCGCAGGTTCCACTCGTCGAAGGCGATGGCGATCTTTCCGCCGCCGAACCCGGCCTTCTCAAGCGTCTTTATGGTACGCTGGATGTCGGCCTCGGGACGCTCGGTGCGCATCATGCACGCGAGGTACGGCGTGTCGCCCTTGCCCCACACGTAGTAGCCGTGTACGCTCACGTAGTTGAGAAGATAGCCGGCCTTCTTGAGGAGCGGCAGCGTCCAGCTTTCGGCGGGCAAGGCGGCGGCGAGGAGCTTGATGCGGCGGTCTACGCCGCGCATCATCTTCGCGCTCTCGCGCACGAGCGGCCCCCACTGCTCCACGGTCTTCGCGCCGATTTCGTGTCCGCCCCAGTTCTCGTTGCCAACGCTCCAGTAGATGACGTCGTGCGGCTTCGGGTAGCCGTTCGCGATGCGCTGGCGTCCCCACTTGCCGCTGTTGAGATTGCAGTACTCGACCCAGTCGCTCATCTCCTCCTCGCTGCCCGTGCCGGCGTTTGTGCAGATGTACGGTTCGCAGCCCACCTTTCGGCACCACTTCACGTATTCATCCGTGCCGAAGGTGTTGGGATCCTCCACCGCCCACGCCTTGTTCCACATCGGCTGGCGGTTCGGCCCCACGCCGGCCTTCCAGTGGTAGTCCGAGACGTAGCACCCGCCCGGCCAGCGCACGATCGGACACTTGATCTCGCGCAGGGCCTCGATTACGTCCTTGCGGAAACCATCTTCATCCGAGAGCCTGTGCCCCGGCCAAAAGAGCCCGCCGTAGACCTGCGTGTCGAAGTGTTCGATGAAGTGCCCAAATATCATCGGGCTGTACTTGAGAACCTTCGCGTTCGTAACGGGCGCAACTGATGCGCCGCACGCTGTTGCCGACACTCCGAGCGCCATTGCGCCGCAGAGAAAAAAGTTTGCTGATATTTTCATGCGGTAGATTATACACCAAATCGCCGCGCATATCAACTAAACTCATTCAAGTATTGGTTTGACAATTTTCCCGTCGCGCTGCGCTTCTGCGTCGGTGTCGTGCGCGATGTACTGTCCGTTGGAGTCCATCCAGATTATCAACCTCTCGCGCTCCTCGGGCGTGAGTTTCACGCCATGGTGGCCGGCGTCCAGCATCTTCCTCAGCGGTGCGCCGATGGCAAGGTTCCTTCCGGGCGTGGTGTAGGCGGGTTCGAAGAACTCCCAGTCCACACGGCGCCTGTCCTCGATGATCTCGCGGATGAAGTAGTTCGTGCGGTGAACGAGGTTGTTCCAGCTCGTGGAGAATCCCCACTTGTTCTTGCGCCAGTCGCCGGCGCGCAGGTCGGGCGCCTTGGGTGCGCGCTTCTCGCCGTGGCAGGAGACGCACTTTGCGTCGAGGACAGGCTGCACGAGACGCCGGTAGTTGAACGGCGCGGTGCCGTCCGGACCCGGCTTGATCGCGCTGGGCGCGCGACGCATCGCGACCGGAGGGTTCTTGAGCGCGGTGCGGCGCACGTTCTCCTTCGGCTCGTGGCATCCGCTGCACACGAGCCGCTCGCCGGGATGCAGGTACGTGTCGCTGCGCATGTTCTGCACGGCGCAACCGTCCGCGCGCAGCGCCTGAAAGAAGAGCGGCACGCCAACGGGTGCGAGGAAGTACGCGCTGCCATCCGCCTCCACCGGCACCGTGCCGAGGCACTGCCGCCCGGTCTGGCGATTCTCCGCGCCGAGCCACGGATGCTGCTGGACGGGCTTCGTCCTCGGGAAGAGCTGCCACACGCGCAAGGCCGTGATCGCGTCGTTCGTGGGGAACGGAATGCGCGTATCGTAGACGTTAATGAGCCCGATCTCGCCGGTCTTCACCGGATTTTCCGGATTTCCCGGATTTTCCGGTTTTTCCGGTCTACCCTCTAGCGTTTGGTGCGCCAAAACCGGCGGCTTTTTCCGCGCCATGAGCGGCATCGGGTCGAGACACGAGATCGAGGGATGCGAATAGAGACGCATCTTGTTGCCGAAGACGTCCAGCAGCGTGATCGCGTAGCGACGGCCGCGCATCGGCACTTTGTACATTCCGTTTGCGTCTCCGTCGTATGCGCAGATGAAGTACTTCTCGCTGAGCGGCCACGCCGTCGCGTAGGAGCCGCTGTGGCGGTTTTTCCACGTGATCTGCTCGCTCTCCGGGAACGCCTGTTCGGGCGTGACGCGCCGCACGGCGCTCATCTCGCCGTCGTCTGGCACGGCCGGATCGATTATGATGAGCGAGCCTGCGGCCCAGCCATGGTGCGGAGTGGCGGTTGCGATGTACTTGCGCGAGCCGGGGATCTGGCGCACGTTCATCTCCATCTTCGGAGTCGTGTTGGCATGAAGACGCGTATTGCCGTTCACCTCGCGCGGGTCGCGTCCGTCGGGGAAACACGTCCAGGCGTGGTGCGCCTGGCCGGCGCCGCGGTCCACGTAGTCCCAGCGCGTGTAGACGATCATGCCGTCGTTGTTCACGCTGGGATGCCACTCGTTCGTCTCGTGGTGCGAGAGGCGCACGATGTCGGTGCCATCCGCAAACATCGAGTGCAGCGTGAACGACGGCACGGGACGCTGCCCCGAACATCTCACGTATCCGCCGCGCCTTTCGGAGGAGAACACGATCCTTCCGTTCGGCAGCCAGCACGGGTCGAACTCGTTCCACGGCCCGCTTGTGAGCTGGCGGAGGTTCGAGCCGTCGAT